>NZ_JASNGB010000005.1 GCF_030271215.1 Deinococcus rhizophilus
CGGCGGCCTCCGGCGAGGCACCGCTGGCGATGGTCGAGCGCGAGGGCCTGGGCGCGGGCCTCAGCGACGAGGCGTTGGCGGGGGCGGTGGCCGACGTGCTGGCCGCCAACCCCGACAAGGTGGAGGCGTACCGGGGCGGCAAGACCGCGCTGATGGGTTTCTTCACCGGGCAAGTCATGCGGGCCACCGGGGGCAAGGCCGACCCCGCCAAGGTGGCGGTGGCGCTGCGGGAGGCGCTCAGCGGCGGGTGAGGGTCAGTGTTTCAGGAGCAGCAAGTATCTGGAGTCTGCGTCATCTTCCAATTCCAGCACGAGGGCTTGGTCCGTGGTGCGGACCCCCTGCCCGCTCCCCCACCGCAAACGGCCAGCCTTGCGAGTGCCCAAGAGCACATCGCCAGCGAAGTAGATGGTGGGATAGTGGGGTGTGTACTGTGGGGTAAACCGTACCAGGGAATTCCCCTGTCCCTGGCCTGCAAAGCTGTAGGTCGTCTCACCCAACATCAGTGTGCCGCTTGAGTGGTACTCCTTGGCTGAGACGTAGGTTGCCGTGGCGCGTAGTGACGCAGGGAGTCGCCTTCCTGTCGGCTCCTGGCCCCTGTACTCGATAGCCTCCCCGGAGTAACTGCCGTGCAGGATTGACGGTCCATGCGGTACCGGGACATTCACGGGTTTCTGGCCGCAGCCCACCAGCAGCGCCGCCACCAGCGGCAAAATCGTTAGTTTCATGGTGACCGCACTCTACACCCCGTCCTGCCTACCCGACCCCTCACATGGACTCATCAGCCCCATGCGCTATAACCCTCCACTGATGCATAAGTATGCGCTCGCCTCCCTGACCCTGCTCACTGGCGCCCTCGGCACTGCCTCGGCCCGCGACCTCGCGGCGATCAAGGCGTCGGGAGTGCTGTATGTAGGCACCGAGCCCACCTACGCGCCCTTCACCTACACCCAGGGCAAGAAGGTCGTGGGCTTCGAGGCCGAACTCGCCGAGGCGATCGCCCGCAAACTCGGCGTCAAGGTGGAGTGGCGGCCCAGCGGCTTCGACGCGCTGCTGATCGGGCTGAACCAGGACCGCTTCGACCTCGTGGTGTCCAGCCACGGCATCACCCCGGAGCGGCAGAAAGCGGTGGATTTCGCCAATCCCCACTACTGCTCGGGCGGCGTGGTACTCGCCAGGTCGAACGGTCCCCTCACCGTCGCGGCGCTCAGGGGGAAGGCGGTCGGGGTGCAACTGGGCACCACCTACGCGCAGCGGGCGCAGAAACTCCCCGGCCTGGGCAGCGTCAAGACCTACCCCACCAACGCCGACGCCCTCCAGATGCTGCTGAACGGCCGGGTGAACGCCTTTGTCACCGACCGCTTCGTGGCGCTGGAGGCCCGCAAGAAGTTCCCCAAAGCGGGGCTCAAGCTGGGCGAGATGCTCTTTCAGGAGAAGATCGGCATCGCCGTGAAGAAGGGCAATACGCCGCTGCGAAACGCCGTCAATGCCGCCCTACGCGATGTGATGGCCGACGGCAGCTACAAGAAGATTTCGGCGAAATACTTCGGGGAAGACATTCGCTGCAAGTAAATCCAGTGCTATGCAAAGAGCAGAGGGCGCTGGGGCTCCCTGCTCTTTGCTCTGTGTCGTCGCCCCCCCGCTAGTTCAGCGTGCGCCCGCCCCCCTGGCCCATCAGCGTCTCGGCCTTGCGGAGGTGGTCTTCCAGCGTGCCGCGCCAGTCGTCGCTCTCGGGGGTGAATTCCAGCGCCTGCTGGGCGTGGGCGTAGGCGGCGGCGGGGTCGCGGAAGCCCTGCTGGGCCATCACGTCGGCGGCCATCTGGTGGCCCATCACCCAGTCGCGGGTGCCCTGGGCGGATTCGCGCACCACCCGCTCGAAGTGGTCGAGCGCCTCGTCGAGGTGGTAGTACTCCAGCGCCACGTTGCCCAGCACCATGCTCGCCGGAATCACCGCGCCCTGCGCCAGCGCCTGCTCGGCGGCGGTCTGGGCCTCCTGCAAGCGGCCCAGGCGGTAGTCGCACTCCGCGAGGTCGGCCAGCACCTCGGGGCGGTAGGGGTACTCGGGGTCCGCGAGGGCCGCTTCCAGATGCTCGCGGGCCTCCAGCGGGCGGTCGAGGTCCAGCAGGGCCACCCCGAGTTCGTGCTGGGCATAGGGACGGTCGCCGTCACCCGCCAGCACCAGCGCCCGCCCGAATTGCGCCAGCGCCTCATCGTGACGGCCCAGGTGGGTCAGCACCTGCCCCCACACCAGCGCCACCCCGTAGCTGGGGTCGCCGTGCTCCCGCTCCAGCCGCTCGGCCTCGCGGATGCTTTCCAGCGCCTCCTCGGGTTTGCCCGTCTGGAGCAGCGCCTGGGCCTGGAGGTAGTGCCAGGTGGCGAGGTTCAGGCCCTCCTCCTCCGCGTTCTGCCCGCTGTAGAGGAGCCGGGCCTGTCCCAGCAGCGACAGCGCCGCGTCCATGTCCCCGAGTTGCAATTCCAGCGCCGCGCCTTCTTGCAGCATCACCGCCCGGTTGAGGCCCGGGGCGTGGTGGGCCGCTTCCGCATAGAGGTGCCGGGCTTCCAGCGTGTGCCCGAGATTCTCCTCGGCGTCGGCCTGCCAGCTGCGCAGGCGCCAGCGCAGGTGCGCGGGCAACTCCGCGAGGGGCAGGTGAAGTTCCAGCGCCTCCTGCGACTTCCCGGCCAGCGACAGCGCGGCGAGGGCGTGGTAGCGGGCGACCGGATCGGCGGCTTCCCGGACCTCCGGGGGGGGCGGGGCCGCGTCCGGGCCGCGCAGCCGGGCGTCGAGTTCGGCACTCAGGGCCACGTAGAGGGGGTCGGTGCAGGTCGCCGGGTCCAGGGTGCGGGCCTCGCGCAGCGCGGCGCCGACCTCGGTGGTGGTGGGGTCGCCGTAGAGGGCCTGCACGCTGGCGAGGTACAAGGAGAGCCGCGCCCTCCGGGGGCGGTCGGCCTCGTGCAGGGCCCCCTCCAGCACGCTGAAGGCCGTGTCGTAGTCGTCCCCCGCGAGCGCCGTGCAAGCCTGCTGCCAGGTGGTGGCGACATCGATCATCACCCCCCAGGATAGCGCGGGTGCGCGGAGGGCGGGGGTGTCACCTTTCGGCGGACCACACTCCTGCCCGGCGTGCGCTGAACTCGGCCCGACCCCCGGAGGTTGTCCCCCCCATGTCACGGACCCGCTTGCCCAGGCTCCTCGCCCTCGCCCTACCCCTCCCCGTCTTCATCCTCTTCGGCCTGTGGTTCGGCCGGTGGCGGCTGCGAACGACTGTCCTGACCTCCCCCGCCCTGGCCCATGCCGACCCTATGCCGACTTCACCCGGCTGCTGGAGGCGGGCCGGGTCGAGCGGGTCGTGGTTCGCGGCGAGCGGGCCGAGGTCACGCTGGGGCTGCCCGGGCCGGGACAGGTGGCTGTGCGGCTGCCCGGCGGTCAGGCCACGCCCGACCCTGGCCTGATCTCGCAACTGGAGCAGCAGGGGATGGCCTCCCGTTTCGAGGCGCCGAATCAGTGGCTTCCCATCCTGTTGAACTTCCTGCCCGCGCTGCTGTTTTTCCTGCTACCGGTAACTCTCTTTGCCGTCCTGCTCGTCGTGCTGGCGCGGCGCGGGCGACCCCGAACGCCTTAACCGCCCCTCAATGAAGTACGGGTGTGATGCCGGATACGCCCACACATCTTGAGTCTGGTACACTCAACTTCAGCGGGGCGGATGCCGTCCCAATCGTTCTATTTCTTTCTGGAGGCACCACTCTTGAGGCGGCTCAATCCCTGGCTGATCGTCCTGTTCGTTCTGGCTCTGTTCCTGATGTTTTCTCAGGCCCCTGGCGGTGCGCGGGCCACGGTCGGTTACAACGTGTTCAAAGATCTGCTCGCTCAGGACCGGGTCGAGCAGGTGATCGTGCGGGACAGCGTGGCGACCGTGACGCTGACCGAGCCCACCGAGGTCCCGGTCGTGGGGGCGCAGCAGCCGGTGCGGGCCGAACGCGTGACCGTGCGCCTGCCCGGCAGTCAGGCCACGCCCGACCCCACGCTGATCTCGCAGCTGGAGGCGCAGGGCGTGAATTACCGCTTCGACGCGCCCAGCCAGTGGCTCGCCATCCTGCTGAACTTCCTGCCTATCCTGCTCCTGATCGGCCTGATGTACTTCTTCTTCATGCGGGCCCAGGGCGGCCAGAGCGGGGTCATGCAGTTCGGGCAGAGCAAGGCCAAGAAGTACGGCAAGGAAAACCGCGTCCAGACCAAGTTCACCGACGTGGCGGGCCCCGAGGAAGCCAAGCGCGAGCTGATTGAGGTCGTGGACTTCCTGAAAAACCCCGCCAAGTACCACCAGATCGGCGCGGAGATTCCCAAGGGCGTGCTGCTGGTGGGCCCTCCCGGAACGGGGAAGACGCTGCTGGCCCGCGCCATCGCGGGCGAGGCCGACGTGCCGTTCTTCTCGGTCAGCGCGTCGGAGTTCATGGAGATGTTCGTGGGGGTCGGCGCCAGCCGCGTGCGCACCCTGTTCGAGGATGCCCGCAAGTCGGCCCCGGCGATCATGTTCATCGACGAGATCGACTCCATCGGGCGCAAGCGCGGCGCAGGCATCGGCGGCGGCCACGACGAGCGCGAGCAGACGCTGAACCAGATCCTCTCCGAGATGGACGGTTTCGACAAGTCGAGCAGCGTGATCGTGCTGGGCGCGACCAACCGCCCCGACGTGCTCGACCCCGCGCTGCTGCGCCCCGGCCGCTTCGACCGTCAGGTCACCATCGACCTGCCGAACCTCAAGGAGCGCGAGGCGATCCTCAAGGTCCACCTGCGCAACAAGCCGATGGCGCCGGGCGTGGACGTGCCCGAGGTCGCCAAGAGCACGCCCTACTTCTCGGGCGCGGACCTCAAGAACGTCACCAACGAGGCCGCGCTGGAGGCCGCCCGGCTGGGCAAGACCCAGATCGACATGAGCGACTTTTACCGGGCGCTCGACAAGATCACGCTGGGTCTGGAAAACGGCTCGCTGACCATCAGCCCCGAGGAAAAGAAGGCCATCGCCTACCACGAGGCCGGGCACGCCGTGACCTCCGCCGTGATTCCCGGCAGCGACAAGCTCCAGAAGGTCAGCATCATTCCGCGTGGGCGGGCGCTGGGCGCGGCCTTCTACCTGCCCGAGGAGCAGGTGCTGATGAGCAAGGAGCGGCTGGAAAACCAGCTGGTGGTCGCGCTGGGGGGCCGCGCCGCCGAGGAGGTCTTTATGGGCAACGTGACCTCGGGCGCCGCCGACGACTTCCGCAAGGCAACCAACATCGCAAGGAAGATGGTGCTGGAGTGGGGCATGGGCGACAACTTCAAGAACATGGCCCTGACCACCGACTCCGGCCCGGTCTTCCTGGGCGAGGACATGGCCAAGCCCAAGATGTTCTCCGAGCACACCTCGCAGCTGGTGGACGAGGATGTCAAGCGCATCCTGCACCGCGCCTACGAGCGGGCCAAGGGCCTCGTCACCGAGTACGGGGCAGCCATGCACGAGGTCGCCGAGGCCCTGCTCTCGCAGGAACTGATCACGGGCGACGTGGTCCGCGAGGCCGTCTCGCGCGTGGGCGGCAGCCCGCAGGCCGGAACGCCGACCCCGCAGCCGACGATGTAGACCCGACGTAAGTCAGCCCCCCGTCCGAGTGGCGGGGGATTTTGCTGTGGGCACTCAGGGAGTCAGGGTAAAAGGAATTCGGCTTTCCTCCACATGCCAGAAGTAGCGTCCGGGGGCAAGGTCCCCCAGCCTCAGCCCGGAGGCGAGCACTCCCGGTAGGGTAAGAGACTCGCCCGGCTGGAGCACCGCCACCCGTTCCTCGGCCGTACAGGTGAACCGGACTCCTCCGGGGCGTTCCCCGGAAGCTGGGGCAACCTCCCCGCCTGTCGCCGTGAGCACCCCGACCAGCACGTTGCCGCCGCAGCCGTAGCGCCACCACACCGGGCGGTCCAGCGGGTTGGTCAGCCTGACCTCCAGGGTCACCTGGCCAAAAGGCGCCTGTTCCCGTTCGCGGACCTCCGGGAGGCTGAGTGTCCGGGGCGTGATCTCCGCCCGCAGCCGGGGCCGCTCGTGCTGCGAGAGGACCAGGCCGGGCACCCCCGCTGCCCGCCCCACCCGCGCCGTGTCCGCGACCGAGATGTTCACCACCACCCGGGTGAGCCCGGTATCCACCCGCACGGTGGTCTGGGGCCGGACCCTCTTCACTGCCTGCGCGGCCCGCACGAGCTCGGCGGCACTGTACCGGACCTTCACGGCTTGCCCGTCCCAGCGGACGTAGCGCTGCCAGTAGGGGTCCGCCGCCATCCGTCCGCTCACCTGCTCGGCCCGCGTCACGTCGGTGAGGGCGGGGACCGGGCGGCCCGTCAGTGGCGTGGTCGGGTGGGTCAGGCCCGCGAACTCCGGGAATCCAGCCGACAGCCGCAGCAGCAGCGGCCACTGGGCGGGCGCGTAGCTGAAGTCGCTGCTCTCGGCCCCGGCGGTGGAAAGCAGCAGGGCCGGGAGCAGCGGAAGCCAGAAACGTGACATGGCCCAGTGTAACCTCCGGCACTGACGGAGACATGACGCCCCCTTCCCCCAGTGGACCCCCGACCAGGCCGTTTTCCCCGGCTGCGTCTATTCTCGCCAGATCGCCCAGTGCCCCTCCAGCGCGTCCATCTGCTCCTTCGTCCGCCCGCCCAGGCGCAGCAGGGCCATGATCTGGCCCCGGTGGTGGCTGTCGTGGACGATGGTGTGCTGGAGAAAGTGGGCGGGGCTGGAGCGGTAGCTCCCCTCGTTCCAGGGGTCGGCGAAGGGTTCGCCTGAGTCCAGATGGGCCTGCACCGCGCCCACGGCGGCCTCGTCGCCCGCTGCGAAGGCGGCGGCCAGCTCGCCGGGCGGACTCTCCTGCCAGCGCCACAGGGGATCGCCGTCCGCGTCCTGCCGGGTGGGGTCGACCAGCGGGCCAGCGTGGTCGCGCGACAGGCTCCACAGCCAGCCGACACGGAAGCCCGCCATGTGCCGCAGGTGCCGCTCGACCGTCCAGCCGCCCCGGCCGTCGCTGAGCTCGAAGTCGGTGGGCGTCAGGGTGCCGAGCAGCACCCCATTGACGCGCCCGTTGCGGCGAAAGGAGTCGAGCAGCAGGGTCAGTTCGTTCATGCGTCTCCCTTCACCGCTCGTAGAAGGCGGGCGGCTCCGTTCCCAGCGCCCGCAGGTACACGTAGCCCTGGCCCCGGTGGTGAATCTCGTTGTCGATGGTGTAGATGGTGGCGGCCCAGCCGGTCATCTCACCCCAGGGAAGCGTGTGCGTCTGCGGGAAGAAGGCGAGGTCCACTCTCGGAAACTCGCGCTCCAGCCGCCTGGAAAGGGCGTCCCAGGCTTTCAACAGCTCGGCCCGGTCATGAGCCACGCCCTCCCGCCAGTCGGGTTCGGGCCACTCGCCGGTCAGCAGGCCATTCAGGGTCAATTCGCTAACCTGATGAATCTCCCAGGCCATCTCCCCGAACGGGCGCATGGGCGGCGCGGCGGCAAAGGTGAACAGCTGGTCTTCCGCGAAGGCCTCGATCACCCGGCGAGTCAGGGCGCGGTGCCCCTGCCAGTGGGCCAGAAAGTCCTGCGGCGAGACGATGGCGGCGGTCGCGGTGTTGGTCATGGTGCCTCCTCCTGTGAGGGTGTTACGTTCCCAGCGTAAAGGCGATTCCCGTCAGGAGCTGGCGCATTTCGGGCCTATGCTGTCTCCCATGTACGACCCCTCCATGCGGGTGCTGACCGTGCTGGAATTGCTGCAGGCGCGGGAAACCGTGACCGGCGCGGAGCTGGCCCGGCGGCTGGAAGTCAGCCCGCGCACCGTGCAGCGATACGTGGCGCGGCTGCAAGACCTCGGCATCCCGGTCGAGGGACGGCGGGGAGTGGGCGGCGCGTACCGCCTGAAACCCGGCTTCCGGCTGCCGCCGCTGATGTTCACGGGCGAGGAGGCCCTGAGTCTGGCGCTGGGCTTGCAGGCGCTGCGGCACCTGGGCCTGACCGCGCTGGCTCCGGCGGCGCAGGCGGCGAGCGCCAAGCTGGGCCGCACGCTGCCCCACGCCCTGCGCGAGAGCGTGCAGGCGCTGGAGGGCGCCGTGCAGCTCGACGCCTCGCCCTGGGTGGTCCCGACCGACGCGGCGCTGCTCGCGCGGCTGCTGGAGGCGGTGCGGGGGACGCGGACCGTGCACTTCGGGTACGTCTCGCCGCGGGGGGAGGCGACCTCGCGCGACGTGGACGTGTACCGCGCCGTTCACCTGGGCGGGCGCTGGTACGCGGTGGGCTGGTGCCACCTGCGTGGGGCGCGGCGCTGCTTCCGGCTCGACCGGATGCGCGGCCTGAGCGTGCTGGAAGCCGGATTCATCCCGCCCGAGGCCTTCGACGCGCTCGCGTACCTGCGGACCACCCTGACGGACCTGCCTCCCACCCACCAGATCAGCGTGTGGCTGGACGCTCCGCCGGAAGAGCTGAGAGGCCGCGTGTCTCAGTGGCACACCGACCTCAGGCCCGAGGGCGGCGGCCTGCGCCTGGAAGCCCAGCGCGAGGACCTGGAGGGCTTCGCCGCCTTCCTGCTGGGGCTGGGCTGCGCGTTCCGGGTGGACGGCCCGCCCGAGTTGCGGGAGGTCTTCGGACGGCTGGCCGGGCGCTGCGCGGTCGCCGGGGCCGGGGGTACACTGGTCCATGACCCAGCACCCGCTGCCCCATGACGACCTGCTGCGTGGCAAGGCGTATGCAGGCGATGGCGTGACCGTCTCCTACGACGCCCCCCGCTGCACCCACGTCGCCAACTGCGTGCGCGGCCTGCCCGCCGTCTTCCGGCCGGGGGAGCGCCCCTGGATTCAGCTGTGGAACGAGGCGGACGCCGCCCGGGTGGCCGAGGTCGTGCGGACCTGCCCGACGGGGGCCTTGCACTACGCCCTGCACGGCGCACCCCCGGAGGCCCCCGCCGTCCCGACCACGATCACCCCGGTCACCGACGGCCCCCTGACCCTGCGCGGTGACCTCGTGATCCAGACCCCGGCGGGCGAGCTGCGCGAGGTCCGCGCCGCCCTGTGCCGCTGCGGGGCGAGCGGCAACAAGCCCTTTTGCGACGGCACCCACGCCCGCATTGGCTGGAAGAGTGACCAGCCCGGCGGTCAGGCCACCCCCGATCAGCGCGGCGACGGCCACCCGGAGGAAGGCCAGCAGGCGGACGGGGCGCGGCCGGGCTAGAGCATTTGCCATAAGAAGGCGGTGCCGTTCCGCCTTCGTTGGCCGAGCGGACTTGCTGGGCTGCGCAGCAGAGCGAGTGAATGGGACAGGAGCATTGGGCAGAATGGAGGCACCTGGGGTGCTGTCCCCCGGGGGCCGTAATTCTGTCAAATGCTCTAATCCGCGACGGTGTGCCCGGCCCCCCGCAGCGCGGCCAGCGCGTCCGGCAACCGCGCCGCCGGGACCAGCACGTCATCGGTGTCGAAGGTGCTCAGCGCAAAAATACCCACCCCGGCCTTCCGCAGTGGCTCCAGCACCGCCGCCAGGATGCCGGTCAGGCCGAAGTCGAAGGGACCGTGCAGTTTCAGCGCGGCCCACCCCGCCTGGTGCCGGACGCCGGGCGGGAGGTGCGCGGCCTCACACACCAGCGAAAGCTCGTCCGGGGTGCGCGTCAGGCTGAACAGGACTCCGCCGAGCGTCGGCAGGGGAGCCCCCGGCGGAAGCTGGGCGACGGCGAGCTCGGTGGGCGCGGCGCCTCCCAGGACCGAGAGCGTGAGGCGGGGGCGGGCCGGGGAGGTCATGGCCGAGGATGGCACGCCCGCTAAACTGCCGTATGACCACCGCCCTGAACATTCCCGACCTGATCCGCAAGAAGCGCGACGGCGAAGAGCACTCCCGCGCCGAACTCGAAGGGCTGATCCTGGGCTACACCCGGGGCGAGGTGCCCGACTACCAGATCAGCGCGTGGCTGATGGCCGTCTACCTGCGCGGCATGACGCCCCAGGAGACGGCGGACCTGACGCTGGTGATGGCCGACTCGGGCGACCAGATGGACCTCGCGGGGCTGCCGCGTACGGTGGACAAGCACTCGACCGGCGGCGTGGGCGACAAGACCAGCCTGATCCTGACGCCGATGCTCGCGGCCCTCGGCCTCACCGTCGCCAAGATGAGCGGGCGCGGCCTGGCGCACACGGGCGGCACCATCGACAAGCTCGAGAGCTTTCCCGGCTGGAGTCCCGAACTCCCCGAGGACCGCTTTCTGGCCCAGGCAAGCGAGATCGGCCTCGCGCTCGTCGGGCAGACGAAAGACCTCGCGCCCGCCGACGGCAAGCTCTACGCCCTGCGCGACGTGACCGCGACCGTGGACTGCCTGCCGCTGATCGCCTCCTCCATCATGAGCAAGAAGCTGGCGTCCGGAGCGCACACGGTCGTGCTGGACGTGAAGGTGGGGGCCGGGGCCTTCATGCGGACGCTGGAGGACGGCCGGGGCCTCGCCCGCGCGATGGTGGACATCGGCACGCGGGCGTCCCGGTTGGTGAGGGCCGTCCTGACCGACATGGACACGCCGCTGGGCCACATGGCGGGCAACAGCCTGGAGGTGCAAGAAGCCCTGAGCACCCTGCGCGGCGAGGGCCCTGAGGACCTGACCGAGCTGTGCGTCGCTCTGGCGGTGGAGGCGCTCGCGGCCCACGGCGAGGACTCCGCAGCGGCCGAGGCCCGTGCCCGCGCGACCCTGACAGACGGCTCGGCCCTGGCGAAGTTCCGCGCCTTCGTGGAGGCGCAGGGCGGGGACGCTTCCCTGGTGGACCACCCCGAGCGGCTGGACGTGGCGCCGGGCCGTCTGGACGTGGTGGCTCCGGCCTCCGGCTTCGTGGAGCGCCTCGACGCGCTCGCGGTGGGCCGCGCGGTCCTGGTGCTGGGCGGCGGGCGCGAACGCAAGGGCGAGGCCATCGACCACGGGGTCGGTGTCGAGCTGCTGAAAAAACCCGGGAAGGCGGTGGAGGCGGGCGAGCCGGTGCTGCGCCTCTACCACCGGGATGGGCGTGGGCTGGACGCCGCCCGCGCCCTGCTGGAAGCGGGCCTGAGCGTGACGGCAGCGGCCCCGCAGCCCCAGCCGCTGATCCTGGACCGGGTGAACTGACCACCGTCAGGTGAATGTTCCCCCTCTGCCGTGCGGCGGGGAGGGGGTGTTACCCTCAAGCCATGCGGACAATCGTCCTGATCGTCATCGTCGTGCTCGCGGCCGTCTTCGCGGTGCTCAACCGTCACGCGCTGATGTTCGGGCACACCCTGAACCTGGGCTTCGTGACCTACCGGGGCGTGCCGCTGGGGTTGATCCTGCTGCTGTTTGGCCTCTTTCTGGCGCTGCTGTTCTTCCTGTGGGCCAACGTCGAGCGGCTGCGTGGGCAGGCCGACAGCGCCCGGCTGCTGCGCGACATGGAGGCGCTGCGGACCAACCTCGACGCGCAGGAGGGCAGCCGCTTCGCGCAACTTCAGGCGTACATCGACGAGCGCTTCGAGACGCTGGGCCAGAGCGTCAGCCGCCCGGCGCTGCCTTCTTCCGACCTCGCGGAGACGAATGCCCGCCTCGACGCCCTGCAACGCGACCTGAACCTGCAACTCGCGCAGATGGACGATTACCTCAAGCGGCGCTTGCAGTAACGGCGGCCCCCCGGCCTCCTTGCACCCGGTTCAGAACTGGGGCCAGTCCCTTCCCGGCGCGTCTAGAATGCGCCGGGAAGCTGGTTTTTCCCCAAAGAGGAGTGAAAAGGCTATGGCGCTCGACCGTTTCTTTCGCAGGCGCCGCCCGCAGCAGCAACCCGGGGCGGAGATGCCGGACCTGTGGACCCAGTGCCCCCGCTGCAAGGAGGGCGTGTACAACCGTGACCTTGAACTCAGTGCCCACGTCTGCCCCCGCTGCGGCCACCACCTGCGGCTGGACGCGGGGCAGCGGCTGGCGGTGCTGCTCGACGAGGGCAGCTTTCAGCGGCAATCGGGCCGGGTGTGGCCTGTCGACCCCCTGGCCTTCGAGGACACCGAGCCCTACCCGGCGCGGCTGGCGCGGGCCCAGCAGAAGACGGGCCGCCCCGACGCGGTCCTGACCGGCAGCGGAACCATCCTGGGCCTGCCCGTGACCGTCGCCGCGATGGACTTCGCCTTTTCGGGCGGCAGCATGGGCAGCGTGGTGGGCGAGGAGATCGCGCGGGCCGCCGAGCACGCGGCCGGGGCCGGGACGCCCTTTGTCCTGGTCGCGGCCAGCGGCGGCGCCCGGATGCAGGAAGGGGCGCTGTCGCTGATGCAGATGGCGAAGACGACGGTGGCGCTCGAGGGGCTGGCCGAGCGGGGCATCCCGTACGTGTCCATCCTGAGCGACCCCACGACCGGGGGGGTGACGGCCTCCTTCGCCACGGTCGCGGACGTGATCGTGGCCGAGCCGGGGGCCCTGATCGGCTTCGCGGGACCGCGCGTGATTCAGCAGACCATCCGCCAGCACCTGCCCGAGGGCTTTCAGCGTTCGGAGTTTCTGCTGGAACACGGCATGGTGGACGCGGTCGTGGACCGCCGCGAGCACCGGGCCTACCTGCGCTCGCTGCTGGGCGTGCTGACCCGGCAACCCGCCCCGGAGGTGGGCGCGTGAGCGCTCCGGCCGACACCCTGCGCGAACTCGAAGCCCGGCTGCGCGACCTAGAGGGCACGGCGCAGCGCACCGGGCAGAACCTCGACGCGGCGCTGGCCCCGCTGCGGGCCGAGGTCGAGCGGCTGCGCGGCGAGGGCCATGCCCGCCTGACCCGCTGGGAACGGGTGGCACTCGCGCGGGCGCCGGGCCGTCCCACCGCCCTCGACTACGTGGAGCGCCTCTGCACCGACTTCACCGAGTTGCACGGCGACCGGGCCTACGGCGACGACCCGGCCCTGATCGGCGGCCCGGCCCGCTGGGGTGGGGTGCCCGTGATGCTGCTGATGGGGCAAAAGGGACGCGACACCAAGAGCAAGATCCGCCGCCGCTTCGGCATGAGCAACCCCGAAGGCTACCGCAAGGCGGTCCGGCTGATGGACCTCGCCGACCGCTTCGGGCTGCCTGTCGTCACCCTGATCGACACGCCCGGCGCCTACCCCGGTATCGAGGCCGAGGAACGCGGGCAGGGCTGGGCCATCGCCGAGAGCATTCAGCGGATGGTGCGCCTGCGGGTGCCTGCCGTCTGCGTGGTGATCGGGGAGGGCGGCTCGGGCGGGGCGCTCGCCATCGGGGTGGGCAACCGGGTGCTCGTGCAGGAGAACGCCTGGTACTCGGTGATCTCGCCCGAGGGCGCGGCCAGCATCATCTGGAAGGACGCGGCCAAGGCTCCCGAGGCGGCCGAGGCCCTGCGCCTGACCGCTCCCGATCTGCTGGAGCTGGGGCTGGTCGAGGAGGTCGTGCCCGAACCCCTCGGCGGCGCCCACCTCGACCCCGACGCGGCGGCGGCGGCGCTGGGCGAGGCGGTTTCGCGGCACCTCGCGCAGCTGTCGGCGCTGGGGCCGGACGAGCTGAAGGCGGAGCGCTCGGCCCGCTTCCGGGCGCTGGGGTCTTTCCGGGAGGAGTGACGCCCGTGGCTGGGGGGCCGCCGGACCGCGTGAAGCGTCCGGCGGCCCCTTTCCTGATTCCTGATTCGCCACTCCTGCGCGGTAGGGTGGCCCCATGACCGCCCTGCTCGACCTGCTGGCCCAGAATCCGGTCCTGACCCTGTTCACGGTGCTGCTGCTGGGGTTCGCGCTGGGGGGCGTGCGGGTGCTGGGCTTCAGCTTGGGCGTGGCCGGGGTGCTGTTCGCGGGCCTGTTCGTGAGTGCGCTCGACCCGCGCATCGCCCTCGACCCCGCCGTGTACGAACTGGGGCTGGCCGTGTTCGTGTACGCCATCGCGCTGGCGAGCGGCGGGCACGTGCTGGCCTCCTTCGGGCGGGCCGGGCTGATTCGCAATGGGCTGGTGCTGGGCCTGCTCACGCTGGGGGCGGGACTGACGCTGGCGCTGGGCCGTCTGCTGGGCCTGGACCCCGCGCTCACAGCGGGGCTGTACACCGGGGCGCTGACCAGTACCCCGGCCCTCGCGGGCGTGATCGAGGCGGTCGCCGGGCAGCCCGGCGCGGGCGACCCGGTGGTGGCCTACTCCATCGCCTACCCGGTGGGCGTGGTCGGGGTGATGCTGGCCCTCTTTTTCTTCGAGCGCCGCTTCCGGCCCGACTACGCCGCCGAGGCGCGGGCGCTGGGCGTCTCGGGCGAGGAACCCGTCACCCGGACCCTGCGGGTCACCGACGGGCGCGGCCTCACAGTGGAAGCCTTCGCCCGGGCGCACGGCGGGCGGGTGGTGTTCGGGCGCTGGCTGCACGGCGGGCACCTCGAAACCGCCGAGGCGGGGTCGGTGCTGCGGGTGGGAGACCTCGTGTCGGTGACGGGCGCCCCCGCCGACGTGGCCGCCGTGATCCGGGTGCTGGGCGAGGAGGCGGGGCCGTCTCTCAGCGAGGACCGTTCGGTGCTGGATTTCCGGCGCATCTTCGTGTCCAGCCCACGGGTGGCGGGGCGGCGCCTCTCCGAGCTGCGGGTCAACGAGCGGCTGGGCGCCACCGTCACCCGTGTGCGCCGGGGCGACCGCGACATCGTGCCCAGTGGCCGCACGGTGCTGGAACTCGGGGACCGGGTGCGCGTGCTGGCCCCGCGTGGGCAGATGGCAGAGGTGACCCGCTTTTTCGGGGACTCCTACCGCCACCTCTCCGAGATCAACCTGCTGACCTTCAGCCTGGGGCTGGTGCTGGGGCTGGTGCTGGGCAGCCTGCCGCTGCCGCTGCCGGGAGGCGGCACCTTCCGGCTGGGGGTCGCGGGCGGGCCGCTGCTGGTGGGGCTGGCGCTGGGGGCGCTGGGCCGCAGCGGACGCGCCGTGTGGAACATTCCCTACAGCGCCAACCTGACCCTGCGGCAGTTCGGGCTGGCCCTCTTTCTGGCGGGGGTGGGCCTGCGCAGCGGGGGCCGGTTCGCCGCGCAGCTCGCCAGCGCCGAGGGCCTCGCCCTGCTGCTTGCGGGAGCCGCCATCACCCTCGGCGTGACGAGCGCCCTGCTGTGGACCGGCTACCGGCTGCTGCGCTTGCCCTACAGCCTGCTCTCCGGCCTCACGGCGGGGCTGAACACGCAGCCTGCCGTGCTGGGCTACGCCACTGAACGCACCCGCAGCGAGGTCCCCGAACTGGGCTACGCCTCGGTGTACCCCGCCGCGTTGATCGGCAAGATCCTGCTCGCGCAGCTGATCCTGCGGCTGGCGGGGTAGGGCAGGGGGCAGAGGCGGCGGGCCGTGCTCAGTGCCCGTGCCCGCTCAGTGCCCGCTCGTCACCTTGAGCCCGATAATCGCCGCGACCATCATGCCCAGGAACAGCAGGCGGGCCAGGGTGACGGGTTCCTTGAACAGCACGATGCCCAGAATCGCCGCGCCCACCGCCCCGATCCCGACCCACACCCCGTACGCCGTGCCGATGGGCAGCGTCTTGGCCGCCAGCCCCAGCAGTCCCATGCTGGCGACCATGCTCAGAATGGTGAGCACGGTGGGAACGGGCCGGGTAAAGCCCTCGGTGTACTTGAGGCCGATCGCCCAGCCGATTTCCAGCAGTCCCGCGATCACCAGCAAAATCCATGCCACAGAACACCTCCTGCGCCGTCTTGTCGTGACCGGGTACGGCGGTGCTCTCGTCCGGAGTTCAGCCCCCCCCATCCTGCATCCGCGGAGAGGGGCGACTGAGAAACAGTGTACTGGCTCTGTGTCAGCAAACGAGGAGCGGCGCGTAACGGGGAGGTTACGCGCCGCTCCTGCTGGCGACTGGCGACTGGACGCTGGCCGCTAGACCCCCAGGTACGCGCTCCGCACGCGGTCGTCGCCCAGCAGCGCCTGTTGCGAGCCTTGCAGCGAGACGCGGCCTCCCTCCAGCACGTAGCCCCGGTGCGCGATGCCCAGCGCGGCGAAGGCGTTCTGCTCGGCCAGCAGCACGCTGACCCCGGCCTCGTTCACGCGCTGCACGGCCTGAAAGACCTGCTCGACGACCATCGGGGCCAGTCCCAGCGACGGCTCGTCGAGCAGCAGCAGCTGGGGGCGGGCCATCAGGGACCGCGCGATGGCGACCATCTGCTGCTGCCCACCCGACAGGCTCCCGGCCGGGGCATTGCGCTTGCCCACCAGATCGGGAAAGAGGGAATAGACCCGCTCCAGCTCCCGCGCCGTGCCCGCCGCGTCCCGGCGGTGCACAAAGGCCCCCAGCCGCAGGTTTTTCTCCACGCTGAGGTCGGGAAACAGCAGGCGGCCCTCGGGGCACTGCGAGACCCCGTGCGACACGTTGTACTCGGGGCGCCCGCCCGTGAGCGGCTGCCCGCGCCACGTCGCCGTGCCCGCCGAGGGGCGCTGCATCCCGCTCAGCGTCCGGAACAGGGTGCTCTTGCCCGCCCCGTTCGCCCCCAGCAGCACCACGATCTCGCCCTCCTGCACGGTCAGGTCCACGTCGTGCAGCGCCCGGAAGGGGCCGTAGTTCACGCTGAGCCGACTCACCTCAAGCATGGGCACCCTCCTCCGTCCCGCTGGCCCCGCTTCCGGCGGCGCCGGGTTGCCCCATCTGCCCGCCGTGCGCGTGTCCGCCCAGATACGCCTCGATCACGGCGGGGTCGCGGCTGACCTCGCCCGGCGTGCCCTGCGCGATCTTCTGGCCGTGGTGCAGCACCACGATCTCGTCGGCAAGGCCCATCACGAGGCTCATCTTGTGCTCGACCAGGGCGACCGTCAGGCCGCCCCCCACCAGTTCGCGAATCAGGCCCATCAGGTTGACCGTCTCCTCGGGGTTCATTCCGGCGGCGGGTTCGTCCAGCAGCAGCAGCCGGGGGTCACTGGACAGCGCCATCGCGATGCCGACGCGCTTCTGGCCCTCCTGGGTCAGCGCTCCGGCGGGGCGCCCCGCCTGGCCCGCCAGCCCCACCCGCTCCAGCGCCCGCATCGCGCCGTCGCGGCTCTCGCGTTCGTCACGTTGTTCGCGGCCCGTGCGCAGCAGGGCGTCCCACAGGCCGGAGCGGGTGCGGACCCGGTGGCCGATCATCGCGTTGTCCAGCACGCTGAGTTCCTTGTAGATGGTGGTCGTCTGGAAGGTGCGGGCGATGCCGCGCCCCACGACCTGATGGGTCTTCAGGCGGGTGATGTCCTCGCCCTGAAAGCGGATGCGCCCCGAGGTCGGCGCGTAGAACCCCGAGATCAGGTTGAAGAAGGTGCTCTTGCCCGCCCCGTTCGGCCCGATGATCGCCGTGATGCGCTCCGGCGGCAGGCTGGCGGTCACGTCGCGCACGGCGTGGAGGCCGCCGAAGCGGATGCCCAGTCCCTCGACTTCCAGCAGGGGGGTGCCCGGGTGCTCAGGCATGGTCCACCGCCCGTTCCGCGCGGGCCTGCACCCGCCGCGCCTGCGCGCGGTCCCACAGCCCGGCCAGCCCCTGCGGCGCGAACAGCACCAGCAGCACCAGCAGCGGCCCGAACACGATGTACTGGTAGTCCTGCAATCCCTTCAGAAATTGCAGCGCCACGTACACGATCCCGGTGCCCAGCAGCGGCCCCGCCAGCGTGCCCACCCCGCCGACCAGCAGGTACAGCAGCACGGTGAAGGTGGTCGTCGGCCCGGCCACCGCCGAGCCCAGGAAGCCCACGTACGCCGCGTACACGCCGCCCGCCAGCCCCGCGATCGCCGTCGAGAGCATCAGCGCCCGGAGTTTATGCGAGTAGACGTCGATGCCTGCACTCCGGGCGAGGTCCTCGCCGCCCCGGATGGCCACCAGCGAGCGCCCGAAGACGCTCTGGCGGGTCCGGGCCACGATCAGGACCGTCAGGGCGAGGGCCGCCAGCGCCACGTAGTAGAAGTTGGCCGATCTGGAAAAGTCGATTCCAAACAGGCTCGAAGCGGGCGGCACTCCGTTCAGGCCGTCATTGCCCCCGGTCAGGCTGTCCCACTTGTTGATGACCAGCGCGATGATCACGCCGACGCCCAGCGTGAAGATCGAGAAGGCGTCGCCCTTCGTCCGGAAGGCCACCAGCCCCAGCAGCAGCCCCCCCAGCGCACAGATGACGATGGCGGCGGGCCACGCCAGCCAGAAGTTCCACCCCTGCTTGAGGGTCAGGATGCCCACCGTGTAGGCCCCGATGCCGAAAAAACCCGCGTGCGCCAGCGGAAGCTGCCCGGTGTACCCCAGCATCACGTTCAGGCCGTAGGCGACCATCGACCAGATCATCACGTTGATCGCCACGTCGAGGACGAAGCCGCCGGGCTGCAGCAGCGGCAGCAGCGCCGCGAGGGCGAAGACGGCGACCCACACCAGGGGGCCGGGTTTGAAGCCGGAGCGGGTCATCGGGTGCCCTCCCCGTTAAGAGTTCTGCTCACCCGTATCACGTCCCCCTCCGGAACAGCCCCTGCGGGCGAATCGCCAGCACGATCACCAGCGCCGCGAACCCGATCACGTCTGCGAAGTCG
The DNA here is from genome assembly GCF_030271215.1 of Deinococcus rhizophilus. GTDB lineage: Bacteria > Deinococcota > Deinococci > Deinococcales > Deinococcaceae > Deinococcus > Deinococcus rhizophilus. The sequence goes on from NZ_JASNGB010000005.1 coordinate 18,458, forward strand.
AGGTTGATGTAAAAGCCGCCGAACACCTCCGCGAAGGCCAGCAAGAAGGCCCCCACGATGGCCCCCGGCACGCTGCCCATGCCGCCCAGGATGATGATGGCGAAGACCTTGAGGTTCATCACCTCGCCCATTGACGGCGCGACCGACACGATGGGCGCGATCAGGGCCGCCGCGACTGCCGCGAGTGCCCCCGAGATGGCGAAGGTCAGCATGCCCACCCGGTTCACGTTGATGCCGACCAGCCGGGCGCCCTCGCGGTTCTGGGACATCGCCTCGATGGTCGCGCCCGTCAGCGTGCGCTTGAGGAAGAAGTTCAGCCCCAGCATGACCAGCACCGAGGCCGCGATCACGATCAGCCGTTGCCAGGTGATCACCACGCCGCCCAGATTCAGGATGCCGGGCACGGGTTCGGCGATTTGCTTGAAATCCGCGCCCCAGATCAGTTGCACGACCGCCTCGAAGAAGAACAGCACCCCGATCGCCGCGATCATCGCGTGGACGTGCGGGGCGTTGCGCAGCGGGTAGAACACCAGCCGTTCGAGCAGCGCCGCGAGCCCGGCGACCGCCACCGCCGCGAGAATCAGCGCGGGCACGTAGCCCACGCCCAGGCTGTTCAGGGCCGCGTAGGCGAAATAGGCCCCCAGCATATACAGCCCGCCGTGCGCGAAGTTGGGCACCCGCATCACGCCGTACACCAGCGTGAGCCCCAGCGCGACGAGGGCGTACACGCCGCCCAGCGCCAGCGCGTTGGAGAGTTGTTGAAACAGGATGGTCAAGGTGGGGTCTCCTGGGAGGTCAGAACGGAGGCGAGAGAAGCAAAAAGGGCCGCGTTCCGCTGGGCGGAGGGCGCGGCCGGGGCAGGGCGGGGGAGAGGCACCTGGGGGTGTGGGTCCGGGCCGCTTCTCCCCACGCGGCTTACTTGTAGACCTTGGTCACGCGCAGGCGGTTGTACTTGCCGCCCTTGACACTGGCGATCACGAACTCGGCGTCCACGTGGCCCCCGGCGGTCACGCCCGCGAGCCGGTAGACCGTCTGGCGCTGCGGCAGGGCCTTGGCGGCCGCGTTGAGCTGGGCGCGGATGGCCCGGGGATCGTCGGTGGTTCCGGCCAGGGTCATCGCGCGGGCGATGATGTTCATGCCCATGTAGTTCAGCGCGGCCTCGCTGGTGGGGTCCTTGCGGTAGGCCCGCACGTACTGGGTGCGGAACACCTGGGTGCCGGGATACTCGATGGTGGGCAGCACGCCCACGCTGCCGTCGAGGTACGAGCGCGGAATCACGTCGTCCATCTGCTCAAACTTGGCCTGGTCCATCACGATAAAGCCGCCCTTGAAGCCCTGTTCCCGCGCGGCCTTGATGACCTGCGCGGTGGGTTGCGAGGGGCCGCCCACGAACAGCACGTCGGGGCGCTCGGCCAGGGCCTTGGTCACGGCGCTGGAGTAGTCCACGGTGGTGTTGTAGTCCACGCCGTTGTCACGACCCACCGTGCCGCCCTGCTTCTTCCACTCGTCGCTGATCGCGTCGGTCCACTGCTTGCCGTAGGCGCTCGAGGTGCCGATCAGCCCGAGCCGCTTGCCGAAGGCCTTCATCTGCGTCTGCACAAAGGGCTGCACGTAGTTGTCGTAGCGCGGCGGCAGCATGAAGGTCATCGGGCTCTTGGCGGCCAGAATCGCGGGCTCGCTGGAGTAGGCCGCCAGCAGGAAGCTGGGGTCGCGCACCGCCAGCGGTTGCACCGCCTGAATCCCGCCCGCGTGCGGCACGAAGATCACGTCGATGCCCTGCGAGGTCAGGCGCCGCACGTTGGTGGCCGTCTCGTTGGGAAGGTAGCGGTCGTCGAGCGACACCAGCCGGAAGGTGACCTTTTCACCCTTCACGGTGATGCCCCCGGCCTTGTTCAGCTCATTGATGGCCATCTCGATGCCGCTCTGGACATCCTTGCCGTAAAAGGCCGCGCCGCCCGACAGGGGACCGCTGTAGCCGATGCTGACCACCTTCTGCGCCAGGGCAGGAGCTGCCGAGAGCGCGAGGGCCAGAGAAACCAGAAGACGCTTCTTCATAGGGAAAACCTCCGGTGCCGCTGCCGCGAGCAGGACACGAGTTTGCGTTTGCCAGGAGGCCTGGCCGCCGAACCGCGCAAAGTTGTGGGTGCCCGCATGCTGGCACGGGGCCGGGGGGGTGTCAATTGTCCACCCCCCAATTCGTTCACACTGCTGTTCACACCGCTGAGCGTGTTCGGTGCCCCCGGCCGCTACACTCGGGCGCGATGACCGACCAGCCGACCCCCGCGCAGCCCCAGCCCCGAACGCCCGCGCCGCGCAGCCGCGCCCGCATGCTGGAACTGGTCTTTCCCAAGGACACCAACTACCTGGGCACGGCCTTCGGGGGCTTCGTGCTGTCGCTGATGGACAAGGCGGCCAGTGTCGCGGCGGTGCGGCACGCGGGGCCCGGCGGCGCGGTGGTCACGGCCCGGATGGACGGCGTGGACTTCCGCACGCCCATCCGGGTGGGGGACGCGGTGGCCCTCGACGCCCGCGTGGTGCGGGTGGGGCGGTCGTCCATGACCATTCAGGTGGACGTGTACCGCGAGCACATGGCCTCGGGCGAGCAGGAACTCGCCACCACGGGCCTGTTCGTCTTTGTGGCGATCGACGAGGACGGTACCCCCCGCCCCGTGCCCGCGCTGGCCGAGGGCCTGGACACCGCCAGCGCCCACCCCGACTCGGAGGCCCGGCCCTGACTCCTGGCGCCCTCCAGCTCCGCCTGATTCGCCACGGCACGACCGCGTGGAACGGTGAGGGCCGCTGGCAGGGCTGGACCGACACCCCGCTGGGCGAGATGGGGCGGGAGCAGGCGCGGCGGCTGGGGCGGCGCCTGGCCGGGCGCGATCCCGGCCTCGTCTACGCCAGCGACCTGCGCCGCGCCGTAGACACGGCCCGCCTCGCCCTGCCCGGCACGGCGCTGACCCTCGACGCCCGACTGCGCGAGCTGCACTTCGGGCGCTACGAGGGCGCGACCTCGCAACAGGTGCTGCACGACCCCGAGTACGCCGCGTGGCAGCGCGACCCCTGGCGCCTGCCTGCCCCCGGCGGCGGCGAGAGTCTGGAGGCGGTGGGCGAGCGGATGCGCGGCTGGGCCGAAGGATTGCCCGGCGGGACCGTCACCGCTTTCACCCACGGGGGGGCGCTGCGGGCACTGCTGTGCACCCTCTTCGGCTGGCCCGCGACCCCGCAGCCCGGCTACGTCCTGCCCTTTCCCTACCGCCACGCGCACACCGGGCTAACCCGGCTGGAGCGGCGCGGCGGCGCATGGACCCTGCACGTCTACAACGACCACGCCCACCTGGAGGAATGAGGTTCAGTCCGCCAGAGCCAGCCTCGCCTGCGCGAGGTGGTGACGCAGGTGCCAGTCGTGCTTGGCGACCAGCCGCCACAGGTCCTGCCCGCCCTCCTGCGGGTGGGTGACGCGGCGGTCGAACTGGGCCACGTCGGTGCCGCGCAGCAGGGCCGCCCAGCGCACATTCGCAGCGTCCATCAGCGCCAGCGCTTCCTCCACGGGCAGCGCCGCGTCGGCCAGGGTCAGCCATGCCTCCTGCGCGAAGGGCTGGATCACGTACCCCTCCACCGTCAGCGCGTATTTCAGCCGATTCAGGCCGTGGACATGGGCGTCGGCCGCGTGGTGCGCGAGCTGGGCCACCGTCCAGCCTCCGGGGCGGTAGCTGCGGGCCAGCCCGGCGGCGTCCAGCCCCGACACGGCCTCGCGCCACTCGCGCCCGGTCGCCTCCATCCGCGCGGCGACGGCCTCCAGCGCCGCCCGGTCCCGCGCGGGCAGGTCCTGAATGGGGCCGATGGGAAAGCGGCGGTCGTCCGTGGTCATGCCCGCAGTATTCGCCTCCAGAGTACCTCTCATTCCGATACATCGGGTTGAGAGGTATACTGTCCCCATGAACACCCGCGAGCAGCTCCGGATGCTGATTCTGGCCGTGCTGGAGCGGCAGCCCGAACACGGCTACGCCATCGCGCAGGCGATCAAGGCCCGCTCGGAGGGGCTGCTGACCGCCAGGGAAGGCACCCTCTACCCGGCCCTGCACGCGCTGGAGGCCGAGGGGCTGGTCGAGAGCGAGGAGCGCGAGGCGGGCGGGCGTGTGCGGCGCGAGTACCGCCTGACCGAGAAGGGCGGCAAGGTGCTGGCGAAGGCGCGGGGCGACTGGCAGCAGCGGGTGCGGGCGGTCGGCGCGGTGCTGGGAGGCACGTCGTGAACGCGCATCAGTGGCTGGACCGGGCCACCCGCGAGCTGCCGGAGGGTGTGGCCGGGCGCGTGGAGCAGGAGACGCGGGCGCACCTTCAGGACGCCGGAGTGCCTGAAGGCGCAGACGTGCGGGCGGTGCTGGGCGACCCGGAGACGACCAACGACGGGCTGCGGCGGCTGTACCTGACGGCGAAGGAACTGGAGGAGGTGGCGACGGGGGGGAGCTTGCGGACAGGCTGGAATCTGTCCGAGTGGCTGCCGAGGCTTCTTCCGGTGTTCTGGGTGCTGGCCTTCTGGGGCGAGACGAGCCAGTGGTGGCCGCTGGCGCTGTATGTCCCCGCCCTCATTCTGGTGCAGCGGCTCCATTCACTGCGGCGTCGGCACTGGCAGGGATGGTTGTTCAGCCTGTTCGTGTTCAGCGTCTTTGTGCCGGAAACGTTGGTGGAGGTGACTGGCACACCCGCTGGATGGCTGCTGGCTTCCGGTCTGCTGCTTTATTCCGCAGTCAATTTCCTCAAGCGCGACGCCCGATTGCGCCGCACTCTGCTGGCCGGGGAGGGCCGGGCATGACCCTTGACGAGTGGCTCGCCGCTGCCACCGCTGGCCTCCCGCCCGAGGTCGCCCAGCGGGTGCGGGCCGAGTACGCCGCCCACATTCAGGATTCCGGGCAGCCCGAAGCCGAGGCGGTTGCCGCACTGGGCGAGCCGGAGCGCGTGCGCCGGGCACTGGGGCGAACGTACCTGAGTGCGGCGCGGCTGGAGACGCTGGCAGACGAACCGCTGCGCCGGGGTGTCCTGGTCTTCGTCTGGGCCATGCCGCTGCTGTACGGGGTCTTCACCGCCTGGAATTTTGCGGATGCCGCCCCCTTCCCCCTCTGGCGGCTCGTCGGGCCGGGGCTGACGCTCCTGCTGAATGCGCTGGTGTGGCTCGTGACGGCCCACCTGCCCGACGAGCGCCGCAGGCTCTGGCGCGGCGTGTGGGCCGGCTGGAGCATCGGATTCATGTTGTGGATGGGCAATGCGCTGCAACTGTGGTGGGGCGCCGACCTCCCGCTGCCCTGGTTCGTCCCGCTGTGGGGCCTGCTGCTCTTCGGTGGCCTCCTCTGGACCGCCTGGGAAGACCGACGCCTGCGCCGCACCCTCGCCCTGAAGGAGCTTCGCCCATGACCACGCCAGCGCTCGACCGCTACCTCGGCGCCGTAACCGCCCCCTTCCCGCCCGACACCGCCCGCCGCATCCGCCGCGAACTGGAGGAACACGCGCTCGCCCACGCCGACGCCCTGCGAGAAGCGGGGCACCCTGACCCGGAGGGCGCGGCGCTGACTGCGCTGGGGTCGGTGGGGCAAGTGCAGCACGCGCTGATGCAGACGCATTTCACGCGGTTGGAGGAGGAGGAGCTGCACTCAAACCGCGCCTACCAGAAAGCAGACTCGCGAGGGCTGGGCGGACTCGTCCTAGATGCTCTCGTCGGGTTGTCCCTGCCCTTCGTATCTCTGCTCGTGGGCTGGGGCTTTTCATGGGCGCTTTACGGAGTCTATGTGGCTGGAGTGGTGGTGCTGGGCACGCTGGAATGGGCCATTCCCCGTCGCTGGCCTGCCCGCAGCGCACGGGTGGTGATGGCACTGCTGCGTGCCTTCCGGTCGCTGTTTGTCATGCTCAGCCTGTATGCGATCTGGCTTTCGACTGATTCCTCGTTCTGGGCGGCCGTCGTCGGGGTCGCTGTAGGCGCAGGGACCGTGCATCTGGGGTCGCTGCGTCCAATATGGCGCTACCTCCCCAAAGCTCTGCGCGGCGCCCGCTGACCCCCTTTCCCGCGCCCTGCTAAGCTCCTGCCCATGCTGACCCTGACTGAGGCGGCCCGGCAGCCTGCCGCCGTGGTCGGCGCGGAGACGCACCGGCTGGCCGCGCACGCCGGGCGCCTGCCCGCCGGAATGGTGCTGCCCGCCGCCTACGAGGAAGCCTTTTACCGGGAGAACAACCTGCCCGAGCAGCTCCGGCGCCTCTTCTCGGGCCTGAACCCGGCGCGGCTCGACGAGGACCTGCTGGAGACGCTGACCCCCCGCGCCGCCGACCTGATTCGCACGAGTGCCCTGTCGGACGACGCCGTGCAGATCTTCTACCGGGCGCTGGGCAACGCCCGGCTCACCGGGGGCAACCTGCATCTGCGGCGGCCCGGCGAGCGTGAGACGGAAACCGCCTCCGCGGCGGCGCCCGGCACGGCTGCCCTGCACGCCCTGAAGCGGCTGTGGGCGCGGGACTGGTCCTTTGAGGCGGTGCTGGCCCGGCTGGACGGGCACGGCGGCGTGGGCCTGGACGCCCGCCCGGTGCTGCTGTTCGCGGGCGAGCCGGGCCGCCCCGACTCCGCGCTTGCGGCCGAACTGGGGGTGGGAACGGCCCTGGTCAATTCCCTGGGGCTGGTCGGCCTGCCCTGAGAGCGGTGACGTGCGGGAGGTCCAGGGTGCCCCGGCCCGCCAGCACCGCCTGTTCGGCGGCCGACTGCGGAAAGCCTGCGAGAGGGCCGAGGGTAGGGCGGAGGTCGGTGGTCGTCGGGTGGCTGAAGGTGTCGTCGTGGTCCGGGTCGCGGACCGTCAGGGTGACGCCGCTCACGTCTGGACCTGCGTCTGAGGCGGGGGTTTCGCCGCAGGCAGCGAGCAGGAGCGGAAGCAGCAGGGCGGGCAGGGCGATACGCATGGGGGGCACCTTGGGGGAAGCCAGCGCCAGCGTCGGCCCTGGCTCCCCCGTCCGGGGTGGCCTCTTCGGGGGGGCCGCCGGGGGGTGTTAGCCTCCCCCCATGCCAGCCCACTCCCTGACTGCCCAGCAGCTCACCGCGCCGGGCGCTTACCCCGGCCTGCACCTCACCCTGCATGAAGGCGGCATCCTCGAAGTCGCCTTGCGCAACGAGAAAACGCTCAACTCGGTGGACGCCGGGGCCCACCGCGCCCTGACCTCCATCTGGCGCGATATCGACGCCGCCGAGGGCATCCGCTGCGTGCTGGTGCGTGGCGAGGGGCGGGGCTTTTCGTCGGGCGGCGACTTCGCGCTCATCGAGGAGATGAGTCAGGACTTCACGGCGCTCGCCCGCGTGTGGAAGGAAGCCCGCGACCTCGTGTACAACCTCGTGAACTGCGGCAAGCCGGTCGTGAGCGCCATCCACGGCCCCTGCGTGGGCGCGGGGCTGGCGGTCGCCCTGCTCGCGGACGTGAGCATCGCCGCAAAATCGGCCCGGATTCTGGACGGGCACGTGCGGCTGGGGGTGGCCGCCGGGGACCACGCGGCGATGATCTGGCCCCTGCTGTGCGGGTTGAACAAGGCCAAGTACCACCTGATGACCGGCGAGCCCGTCTCCGGCGAGGAGGCCGAGCGCATCGGTCTGGTCAGCCTGTGCGTGCCCGACGACGAGCTGCTGGACCGCGCCTGGAAGGTCGCCCGCACCCTCGCGGCGGGCAGTCCCACCGCCGTCCGCTGGACCAAGTACGCCCTGAACAACTGGCTGCGGGCGATGGGGCCGACCTTCGACACCAGCCTCGCCCTCGAATTCCTGGGCTTCACCGGCCCCGACGTGCGCGAGGGGTTGGCGAGCCTGCGCGAGAAGAGAGAACCGAGGTTTGCGGAGGACGCACCGATTTGAGGGGAGCGTTCAGCGGTCAACCATCAGCCATCAGCGGCAGAGCTTCGGCTGACGGCTGACGGCTGAAACCTGAACGCTCCCCCCTGTCCCCCCCACGGGAACGCCCCCGCCTCTTGCCTGACCTCCGCGTTATTGTTGGGCGAAAAACTTCAACCCTGGGGAGGATTCATCATGACCATGAACACCAAGCAACCCGTCCGCGTGGCCGTCACCGGCGCCGCCGGGCAGATCGGCTACAGCCTGCTCTTCCGCATCGCGTCCGGCGACATGCTGGGCAAGGACCAGCCCGTGATCCTGCAACTGCTGGAAATCACGCCCGCACTCAAGGCCCTTCAGGGCGTCGTGATGGAGCTGCGCGACTGCGCCTTCCCCCTGCTGGCCGACATCGTGACCAGTGACGACCCGATGGTCGCCTTCAAGGACGCCGACTACGCGCTGCTGGTCGGCGCGATGCCCCGCAAGGCCGGGATGGAGCGCGGCGACCTGCTGAGCGCCAACGGCGGCATCTTCAAGCCGCAGGGCGAGGCGCTGAACGCCGTCGCCAGCCGGGACGTGAAGGTGCTGGTCGTGGGCAACCCCGCCAACACCAATGCCCTGATCGCGCAGCAGAACGCGCCCGACCTCGATCTGAAGCAGTTCACCGCGATGGTGCGCCTCGACCACAACCGCGCCATTTCTCAGCTCGCCGAGAAGACCGGGCAGCCCGTCAGCGCGATCAAGAACCTCACCATCTGGGGCAACCACTCCTCGACCCAGTACCCGGACCTCTCGCAGGCGACCGTGAACGGCCAGCCGGCGCTGGACCTCGTGGAGCGCGAGTGGTACGAGGGCACCTACATTCCCACCGTCGCCAAGCGCGGCGCGGCGATTATCGAGGCGCGCGGGGCGAGCAGCGCGGCCTCGGCGGCAGGCGCGGCCATCGACCACATCCGCGACTGGGCGCTGGGCACCCCGGAAGGCGAGTGGACGAGCATGGCGATTCCCTCGGACGGCTCCTACGGCGTCCCCGAGGGCCTGATCTACGGCTTCCCGGTGCGCTGCAGCGGCGGCAAGTACGAGATCGTGCAGGGTCTGGAGGTCAGCGAGTTCAGCCGGGGCAAGATGGACGCGACCGCCCAGGAACTGATCGAGGAGCGCGACGAGGTTCGCAAGCTCGGCCTGGTGAAGTAAGGCCGGGAGCAGGGGAGGGGGCGGGGGTTAAGGGCCTCGCCCCCTTGCCCGTGCCGTACATCTGCCGATTCCACCTCAGTCCGGGCGTGACAGAATGCCCCGCGTGACCCCCCAGTACCCACAGTCCCCGCGTGGCGAGCACGTGGACGTCTACACCGACTCCCAGGGCCGCGAGGTCCGCGTGCCCGACCCCTACCGCTGGCTGGAGGACCCCGACAGCCCGGAAACCCGCGCCTGGGTGGAGGCGCAAAACCGCGTGACGGCGGCGTATCTGGACACCCTGCCCGCCCGCGACGCCTACCGAGAGCGCCTGAGCACCCTGTGGAACTACCCCAAGGAAGGCACGCCCTGGAAGCGCGGCGAGCGCTACTTCCGGCAGTTCAATCCCGGCCTGCTGAACCAGCCCGTGCTGGAGGTGGCCGACACCCCGCGCGGGCCGTGGCGCACGCTGCTGGACCCGAACAGCCTCAGCGCGGACGGGACGGTGGCGCTGGCGGGGGCGTCGGTGAGCGAGGACGGCAATCGGCTCGCCTACGGCACCCAGAGCGGCGGCAGCGACTGGGTGACCTGGCAGGTGCGCGACGTGTCGAGCGGTGAGGACCTCCCGGACCGCCTCGACTGGAGCAAGTTCAGCGGGGCCGAGTGGCTCCCGGACGGCTCCGGCTTCTACTACAGCGCCTACGACGCGCCGGGAGAGGGCGGCGTCCTGACCGGCGCGAACAGAAACCAGCGCCTGATGTTCCACCGCGTCGGCACTCCGCAGGCGGGGGACACCCTCGTCCTCGCCCGCCCCGACGAACCCGACTGGGGCTTCCGCCCGCAGGTCACGCACGACGGCCGCTTCCTCGTGCTGCACGTCTGGAAGGGCACCGACCCCAAAAATCTGCTGTGGGTGCGCCCGTTGGATTCGGACGGCCCCTGGCGTGAACTCGTCTCCGACTTCCGGGCGAGTTTCAGTTTTGTCGGCAGCGAGGGCGACGTGCTGCTGCTGAGGACCGACGAGAACGCGCCGCGCGAGAAGGTGATCGCCTGGGACCTCGGCACGGGTCAGCAGCGCGACCTCATCCCGGAAGGCCCGCACAAGCTCGACCACGTGGCGGCCGTTCGGGGCGGCCTCCTCGCCGTCACGCTGGAGGACGCCAGCCACCGCCTCACCCTGTACGGGCGCGACGGCACCCGCCAGCGCGAGATTGGGCTGCCCGGCCTCGGCTCGCTGCTGGGCCTGAGCACCCAGGAGGACGACCCCGAGATCTTTTTCGGCTTCACGTCCTTCCTGACCCCCACCACGCCCCACCGCCTGCTCCTCCCCGGCGGCGAGCCTGAGCCGCTGGCCGAGCCTGCGCTGACCTTCGACGCCTCGGCCTACGAGGTCACTCAGGAATTCGCCACCAGCCGGGACGGAACGCGGGTGCCGCTCTTTATCGTGGCGCGAAAGGGCCTGGACCACGACGGCCAGAATCCGACCCTCCTCTACGGCTACGGCGGCTTCAACATCAGCCTCACGCCCGCTTTCAGCCCCTCGCGCCTCGCGTGGTTGGAGCGCGGCGGCGTGTACGTGCAGGCCAACCTGCGGGGCGGCGGCGAGTACGGCGAGGAGTGGCACCGGGCGGGCACGCTGCGCGAGAAGCAGAACGTCTTCGACGACTTCATCGCGGTGGCCGAGCACCTCATCGCCTCGGGTGTGACCTCGCCCGCGCACCTGGGCATTCAGGGCGGCAGCAACGGCGGCCTGCTGGTGGGCGCGTGCATGACCCAGCGGCCGGACCTGTTCGCGGCCGTGATTCCGCAGGTCGGCGTGCTGGACATGCTGCGCTACCAGCACTTCACCATCGGCTGGGCCTGGGCGTCCGACTACGGCCGCGCGGACGACCCGGCCATGCTGGAGGCCCTGCTGGCCTACTCGCCGCTGCACAACCTGAAGGAGGGCACGGCCTACCCCGCGACCCTCATCACGACCGGCGACCACGACGACCGGGTGGTGCCCGCCCACTCCTTCAAGTTCGGGGCCGAGTTGCAGCGCGTGCAGGCGGGCGACGCGCCCACGCTGCTGCGCATCCAGACGCGGGCCGGGCACGGGGCGGGCAAGCCCACCGCGCTGGTGATCGAGGAAGCGGCCGACGTCTGGGCGTTTCTGGAAGCGGCCCTGAGTGGTTGACAGACCCCGCCGCCGCGGCTAAAGTAAGCAAGCCCTGAAACGCGCCCCGCGCGGGCGCAGACACCGAAGAGGTTGCCGAGGTGGCGGAATTGGTAGACGCACTAGTTTCAGGGACTAGCGCCGCGAGGCGTGTGGGTTCAAGTCCCATCTTCGGCACCAGCAAGACCCCCGCGAACAGGCGGGGGTTTTTCCTCTGGCCCGGCGGAGAGGTTGCGCCGGGCTGATACGGACTCCGATGGAAGCGTTGACGAAGTGATGGGGGTCCGAGCGGAGGCGAGAGGGAGAAGCGACGGGTTCCGTCCGGTCCGTTCTCGAATCAGGGAAGCTTCGATGTGCGACCTTCTCTCCCGGCTGGCGCTTCTTCCCGCCCGCTCTGCCCGTGTGGGCCAGGCCTGGTCACTGTGGCACCCGGACTGCGGCTCAGCCGCCCCGCCCGCTCCAGAGGCGGCTGCGTGTCCGGCCCTGCGCGACCGTCCGCTCATACACGGCTTCCAGCGCGGCGGCGCGGGTGGTCAGGTCGTACTGCGCCGCGCTGGCCCGCGCTCCGGCCTGCAATTTCGGGAGCAGGGCAGGGTGCAGCACGTCCAGCAGCCCGGCGGCCAGGGCGTCCGGGGTCGCCCCGGTGACCGTGCCGTTCACGCCCTCTTGCACGAGGTCCAGCGCGGCGGGGCTCTGCGCGGCCACCAGCGGCGCTCCGGCGGCGAGGGCCTCGATCATGCTCATGGGCAGCACCTCGGAGGTACTGGCGGTGAGAAAGGCGTCGGCAGCGGCCAGCGCCTGCGGCACGCGGGCGTAGGGGACGGGTCCGGTGAAGGTCACGCCGGGCGGGGCCACCGCCTGCGCCGCCGCCCGCCCCGGCCCGTCGCCCACGACCAGCAGCCGCACCTCGGGCCGCGACGCCTGCGCCTGCGCGAAGGCCCGCAGCATGGCCTCCAGATTCTTCTCGGCGGCGAGACGGCCCAGGTACATGACCAGCGGGACGTCCGCCGGGACGCCGTACTCGGCGCGGAACCCCTCCCCCCGCGCTTCCCGGAACGCCGCGAGGTCCACCGGGTTGGGAAACAGGGTCACGTCGCCGGAAAAGCCGTACTCGCGCAGCATCTCGACCATCGCGCGGCCGGGGGCCAGCACGGTGTCCACCCGCCGAGCAAAGGCGGCCACATGCGGGCGCAGCATCGCCCGGCCCACCCGTCCGGGCATGGGCGCGTAGTGCAGGTACTGGTCGTACTGGGTGTGCGCCGTGAACACCACCGGGGCGCCCGAGAAGCGCGACCAGCGCAGCGCGAGCCGCCCCGCCAGAAAGGGGTGCATGGTGTGCAGCACGTCCAGATCCCGCAGCGGCAGCCGCGAGGTCAGCAGCGGCCCCGGCGCCAGCAGCACCGGGTAGTCGGCCGGAGCGCCCAGCGCCCGCGCTCCCGCAAAGGACGAGTTCAGGCGGTAGACCCCGTCCTCGCGTTCCCTGGCCTGGGGGTGACGCGGCGTGAAGATGCGGACCTCGTGCCCGCGTTCGCGCAGGCCCCGGGCATACAGCGCGGTACTCGTGGCGACGCCGTTGCGGGACGGCAGGTAGGTGGCGGTCACGATCCCGATACGCACGATTCCCCGGAGTGTACCCCCGGAGCCTCCCGCCTGGGCCGCTATCCTGACCCGCATGACGCCCGGCCCCGCCCGCCCCCAGCCCCTGATCATCCCCTGCGTGGACATCCAGTCGGGCCGCGCCGTGCGGCTCTATGAGGGCGACCCCGACCGCGAGACGGTCTATTTCGACTCGCCGCTGGAGGCCGCCCGCCACTGGGTCGGCCTGGGCGCCGGTCTGGTGCATCTGGTGGACCTCGACGCGGCGACCGGGCGCGGGGAGAACCGGACGGTCATCCACCAGATCGCCGCCGAGCTGGGCGTCCCGGTGGAGGTGGGCGGCGGCCTCCGCGACCGGGAGGCCGCCGAGGAGTTGCTGAAGGCGGGGGTCGAGCGGGTGGTCATCGGCACAGCTGCGGTCAAGAACCCGGCCCTGGTTCGCGACCTGATCGCCGCGCACGGCCCCGAGCGGGTGATCGTGAGCCTCGACGCCCGGGGGCTGGAGGTCGCCATTCACGGCTGGGCCGAGGGCAGCGGCCTGCAGGTCGCCGAGCTGACCCCGGTGCTGGCCGACGCCGGGCTGGAAACCCTGATCTTCACCGACGTGACCCGTGACGGCACATTGAAGGGCCTCGACCGCGAGCTGATGCGCCGGGTGCGCGGCCTGTGGGTCAACACCCTGATCGTGGGCGGCGGCGTGGCGGGTCTCGACGACGTGCGCCTCCTCGCCCAGGAGGGGATTCACGGCGCCATCGTGGGCCGCGCGATCTACGAGGGCACCCTGCCCTACCCGGTGCCGGGGGTGTAGTCCACAGGCAAAGGGGAGCGGGACGCGGATGGGATGCCTCCCCCGCGTCCCGCGTCCCGCCGCCAGACCGCTACTTCCGCCGTCCGCCCGTCAGCCCCAGCACCCGCAGCACGACCACAGCGGGCACGGCCAGCACGGCGGTCACGGCGTTCCACAGCGCCCCGCGCACGGTAGGGAGCATCCGGCCCTCAGCGTGGGTGGGCACCTGCGGCAGCACGCGCGGCAGGGGGGGCAGGTCGGCGCGGCGCTCCTGCACCCCGTGGACCAGCCGCGCCCAGCGCCCCGGAATCGGCTTGCCCTGCTCGGCGGCCTGCTTGAGCCCCTCCAGTTCCTGCTCGGAGGGGGTCGGGTCGAGGTCGGCCCCCTTGTTGATCAGCTCCTCCTTCTTGGTGACGCTGACGGCCCCGCCCGCGCCCGAGCCGTACTTCTGCGAATAGACCCAGGTCACCTCTGCCCCGAAGAAAAAGATCATCGCGGAGTAGTAGATCCACAGCAGCAAGATCACCAGCGCCCCCGCCGCCCCGAAGGCACTGCCCGGCGCGAAGCGGGCCAGATACCAGCTGATCGCCAGTTGCCCCAGCCCGAACAGCACGGCGGTCACGGCGCTGCCCACCCAGACCTCGCGCCACTGAAGCTTGACGTTGGGCAGCACCTTGAACACCGCCGCGAACACCAGCGTCAGCACGCCCACCGCCACCACCAGCGTCACCAGCCGCACGAAAAAAGCCCCCATGCCGATGGTGTTGCCCAGGTCCTGCGCGATGGCTGACAGGTAGGTGTTGCCGATCAGAAAGGCGATGATGACCACCCCGAAGCCCAGAATCAGCACGAAGGCCTTGAGCCGCGCCTTGACCACGTTCATCAGGCCACCCAGCGGGCCGGGTTCGGCGCCCCACAGTGTATTCAGCGCGTCTTGCACCTGCACGAACAGGCCCGTCGCGCCCATGAACAGGGTGCCGAAGCCGATGACGCTGGCGATCAGGCTGCTCTGCTGCAACTGGGTGCCCGACGGCAGGATGCCCTGCACGAATTCCACGGCGCTCTCGTTGATGTTCTCGGCCAGGAAATCGAAGAGCCGGTCTTGCACGTCCACGTTGGCCAGCAGCCCGCTGGCGACCGCGAGGGCGAAGAACAGCAGCGGCGCGATGGCAAAGATGGAGTAGTACGCCACCGCCGCCGCCAGCCGGGGTGCTTTGTCCTGCCCGAAGGCCAGGGCCGCTTCCCGGATCAGGGTGAAGAGGTCAGGCAGCTTGATCATGCGGGCAGTGTACCGGGGGGGGACTGGAGCGCCGGACACCGTGCCGGGGCGGATTCCTTCACGCTCAACCCCCCCTGCGCCGCTTTGCTAGCCTCCCCCCATGCGCCCCATCCCGCCCGGTTTTACCCAGACCCTGACCGTGCCCGTCACGGACGAGATGACCGTGCAGTTTGCCGAACTCGGCGCGGTCCATCCGGTCTACGCGACCTACTGGCTGGCCCGCCACTTCGAGGAAGCTGGGCGCAAGATCATCCTGCCCTTCCTCGAAGACGGCGAGGGCGGCATCGGCACCCAGATAGACGTGACCCACACCGCCTCCGCGCTGCCCGGCATGACCGTCACCGTGACCGCCACCTTCACCCGGATGGAGGGCCGCCGGATTGTCTGCGACCTCCGCGCGGTGTCCGAACTGGGGGACGAGATCGGACACGGCACGACCACCCAGATGGCGCTGCCCCAGGCCAGGATCGACGCGAATTTCGAGGCGTTGCGGGAGAGGTGGCAAGCCCACCGCCAAGACCCATAAAAAACCCCCGCCGAAGCGGAGGCTCAGTGCGTTGAGTTGTGAAGGCGCTTACGCTCCCGGCTGCGTCACGTCCCGGCCCTGGGTGGGCGGGATGGTCGCGCTTTCGCCTTCAGGCTGGGGCAGCAGCACGAGGTCAAGCACCTGCCCCACCTGCTCCAGCGCGTGAATCCGCAGGTCGCCCCGGATCGAGTCGGGCACGTCCTGAAGGTTGGGCTCGTTGTCCGCCGGGAAGATGACTTCCCGGATGCCGCCCTGGTGGGCCGCCAGCAGCTTCTCCTTGAGGCCGCCGATGGGCAGCACGCGCCCGCGCAGGCTGATCTCGCCCGTCATCGCCACGTCCAGCCGCACCGGGCGTCCGGTCACCGCGCTGATCACGGCGGTGGCAATCGTGATGCCCGCGCTGGGGCCGTCCTTGGGGGTCGCCCCGTCGGGGAAGTGGACGTGCAGATCCATCGTCTTGTGGAAGTCGGGGTCCGCGCCGTAGCGGCTCGCGTTGGCCCGCAGGTAGGCGATGGCGGCGGCCACGCTCTCCTTCATCACGTCACCCAGTGAGCCGGTCATGACGATCTTGCCGCTGCCGGGGGTCGCCAGCGCCTCGACCATCAGCATGGTGCCGCCCACGCTGGTCCAGGCCAGGCCCTGCGCCACACCGACCTGCGGGTCTTTCTCCATCCGGTCGGGGCGGTGCTGCGGCACGCCGAGGTACTCGGGAATGTCCGCCGCGTCGATCACCTTCAGGCCCTCCCAGGGCTGCTCCAGCAGCTCGCGGGCGGCCTTGCGGGCCAGCTTGCTGATCTGGCGGTCGAGGTTCCGCACCCCGCTCTCGGCGGTGTACTCCTCCACGATCCGGTTCAGGGCCGCGTCGGTGATCGTAAGCCGCCCGGTCAGGCCGTGCGACTTGATCTGGCGGGGCACCCGGTAGCGCTTGGCGATCTCCACCTTCTCCGGCTGGGTGTAGCCGGGAATCTGGATCACCTCCATGCGGTCCAGGAGGGGCCGGGGAATGGTCTGGAGCGTGTTCGCCGTCGTGATGAACATGACCTGTGAGAGGTCGTAGGGCACCTCGAGGTAGTGGTCCTGGAAGGTGTGGTTCTGCTCGGGGTCGAGGACTTCCAGCATCGCGCTGCTGGGGTCGCCGCGCCAGTCGCTGCTCATCTTGTCGATCTCGTCGAGCAGGATGATCGGGTTGGTCACGCCCGCCGTCTTCATCGCCTGGATGATCCGGCCGGGCATCGAGCCGATGTAGGTGCGGCGGTGGCCGCGAATCTCGGCCTCGTCACGCACACCGCCCAGGGCCATGCGGACGAACTTGCGGTTCAGCGAGCGGGCGATGCTCTTGCCCAGCGAGGTCTTGCCGACGCCGGGAGGGCCGACCAGCACCAGGATGGGCGCCCGCAGCTCGGCGTCGTCGGTGCGCTCCTCGGCGGCACGCTCGCGGCGCTGCTCCTCGGTCTCGCCTTCCTTGTGGGTGAGCTGGCGCACCGCCAGGAACTCCAGGATGCGGTCCTTCACGTCGCCCAGCGCGTAGTGGTCGGCGTCCAGAATCTCGCGCGTGCGCCCAATGTCGAGGATCTCCTCGTCGCGCTTGCTCCAGGGCACGTCGGTCAGCCAGTCGATGTAGTTGCGGACGACCGTGCTCTCGGGGCTGCCGCCGGGGGTGCGCTCCAGGCGGGCCAGCTCCTTGAGGGCCTTGTCCTTGACCGACTCGGGCATCCCGGCGGCCTCGATCTTCTCGCGCAGGGCATCGACCTCGGCCGGGCCATCCTCGCCGCCGCCGAGTTCCTTGCCGATGGCCTTCATCTGCTCGCGCAGGTAGTACTCGCGCTGGTTGGCGTCCATCTGCTCCTTGACGCGCCCGGCGATCTTCTTGTCCATGTTGAAGCGCTCGGTGTCGCGGGTCAGGAACTTCAGCACCGCCTCCAGCCTCGCCCGCAGGTCCAGCGCCGAGAGGACCTCCTGCTTTTCCTCGGGGGTCCAGGTGGCGTGGTGGGCGACCGAGTCGGCCAGCGCCCCCACGTCGGTGAGGTTCTTCAGGCCCTCGAGCTGGTAGTTGTCCAGCCGCAGGTTCTTGTTCTGGCGCTGGTACTCCTCGAAGGCCGACTTGACCTCCCCGGCGATCACCTGCACCTCGCGGGCCTGGGTTTCATCGGTCGGAAGGGAAGCGGCCTGCGTCTCGGCGCGGACCCGCAGGTAGCTGCTGGGCACCTCGCCTTCCACGCGGGCGCGTTCCTGCGCCTCGACCAGCACCTGATAGGTGTTGTCGGGCATCCGCACGACCTGCTTGACAACCGCCAGCACGCCGACCTCGTACAGCTCGGCGCGGGTGGGGTCGTCGGTGCGGGGGTCGCGTTGGGTCAGCAGCAGGACGCGGCGGTCGCTGCTCTGCGCCTCATCCACGGCCCGCTTGCTCTTGGGACGCCCCACATCGATGTTCATGGTGATGCCGGGCAGGATGACCATATTTCTGAGGGCGACAACGGGAAGTTCCCAGATCATGCTTGCTCCTTAGGACCGGCCGGGAGACCGGAAATTGGGTGAGTCTAACGCGGGAAGCCCTAAAGACAGTCCCGCCCACGATGTCCCGGAATTCTAGGGACGTGGGCGGGAAACCGCTGTAATCTCTCTTGCGTTTAGGCAGACTTCTTGAGTCCATCAGACTCAAGCAACGCCAGCGGAGTGTCGATGTGCTGGGCGTCGAAGCGCAGGTCGCGCAGGCCCTCGACCGGCAGCTCGAACAGCAGGTCGGTCATCGCCTTTTCCAGCACGGCGCGGAGGCCACGCGCTCCCGTCTTGCGCTCGCGGGCGCGGTGGGCGACCTCACGCAGGGCGGCCTCGGTAAATTCGAGGTTCACGTCCTGAAACCCGAACAGGGCCTGGTACTGCCGCACGATGGCCCCCTGCGGCTCGGTGAGAATGCGGACCAGCGCCTCCTCGTCGAGGTCCTGAAGCTGCACGACCAGCGGCAGACGCCCCACGAACTCGGGAATCAGGCCGAATTTCACGAGGTCTTCCGGCAGGAAGCGCAGCTCTTCCTTCTCCTCGCCCTTGTGCTCGGCCCCGAAGCCCACCGCGCGGACATTGGTGCGGGCGCGGGCGATCTCGGCCATGCTCTCGAAGGCGCCGCCCACGATAAAGAGGATGTTTTTCGTGTTGACCTGCACCAGTTCCTGCTGCGGGTGCTTGCGTCCCCCCTGCGGCGGCACCTGCGCGACCGTGCCCTCGATGATTTTCAGGAGCGCCTGCTGCACGCCCTCGCCGCTCACGTCGCGGGTGATGGAGGTGCCTTCGGACTTGCGGGCAATCTTGTCGATCTCGTCGATGTAGATGATCCCGCGCTCGGCAGCCGAGACGTCGTACTCGGCGGCTTGCAGCAGGCGCACGATCACGTTCTCCACGTCGTCGCCGACATACCCGGCCTCGGTCAGCGTGGTCGCGTCGGCGATGGCGAAGGGCACTTCCAGCATCTCGGCGAGGCTCTGGGCCAGCAGCGTCTTGCCCGTGCCGGTCGGCCCGATCAGGAGGATGTTGCTTTTTTGCAGGTTCACGTCGGGGTGCGCGAGGCGCTGGTAGTGGCTCACGACCGCGACCGCGAGTGCTTTTTTGGCCTCGTCCTGCCCGATCACGAACTCGTCGAGGTACGCCTTGATCTCGCGCGGGGTGGGCAGTTCTTCAAGCGTGAACTCGCTCCCGGCCTTCTTGTTCTGCTTGACCAACTCGAAGGCGCGGTCGGTGCACTCGTTGCAGATAAAGGCCGCGCGGCCCGGCGCCTCGATCAGCTGGGCGATCTGCGGGTGCTGCCGCCCGCAAAAGGAGCAGCGGTCCCCGCCCGCCGCGCCCCCGCTGCTGCGCCCGGTCACAGCGCGGCCTCCAGCGAGCGGGTGTTCTCGATCACCGAGTCGATCAGGCCGTATTTCTGGGCCTCGTCCGCCGACATGAAGTAGTCGCGTTCCATGTCGCGCAGCAGCTTCTCGTGCGGCAGGTCGGTGTGCTTGTGGTACAGCGACACCAGCCGGTCGCGCAGGTGCAGCACCTCCTTGGCCTGCACCTCCAGGTCGGGCGTGTTGCCCCGGAAACCCGCCGAGCCCTGGTGGATCATGATGCGGCTGTTGGGCAGGGCCATGCGCTTGCCCTTGTCCCCGGCCATCAGGAGGACACTGCCCATGCTCATGGCGATGCCGACGCAGATGGTCGAGACCGGCGCCTTGATGTAGCGCATGGTGTCGTAGATCGCCAGCCCCGCGTAGACCTCGCCGCCGGGGCAGTTGATGTACATCTGGATTTCCTGCTCGGGGTTCTGCGAATCGAGCAGCAGCAGCTGGGCGACGATGGTGTTCGCCATCTGCGACTCGATGGGCGTGCCCACAAAGATGATCCGGTCTTTGAGGAGGCGCGAGTAGATGTCGTACATCCGCTCGCCCCGACCGGTCTGTTCGATCACGTAGGGAATCACGCTCATGGGCGGCATTATCGCACGGGCTCCCGGGGTGAACGTGGGCAAGACTGCGCTGACGGGGGGCTTTCCTCCGCGCCCTTGCGCGAGCCTTTAGAGGACCGCCGCCCCCGGCCCCTGACCGTCTAGCCTGAAGACCGAATCCACTCCACAGGAGGTTGATCATGACCCGACGGGAACACGAGGAACACACCGAAACCACCGAAGTGACGACCCCGAGCGGCGAGACCCACCGCCACACCGAGCACCACGAGGTGACGGGCGAGGCCCCCCGCGAGCCCGAGGTGGAAACCGAGACGACGACCACGACCACAACGACCATCTTTCAGGACTGAGGTGGAACGGCGAAGGGCCGGAGCGGCAGAGGCTCCGGCCCTTCGCTTGTGGAGCAAAGACCTCCTCTCCCCGGGGGAGAGGGGCGCTGCGAGGCCACGGGGAGAGGGGTCCCGTCCCTCAGTCCACGATCATCGGGATCAAGACCGGGTTGCGCCCCGTCGCCTTGCGGACAAAGCGGCGCACAGCCCCGTACATGTCGTCCCGGACATCCTCCAGCCGTTTCTTCTCGCGCAGGCCGCCCTCGACGGCGTCCAGCGCGACCTTGCGAATCTGGGCGTCGAGGTCGCGGTTGGAGCGCACGAAGCCGCGCGACACGATCTCGACGTGCGGGGTGGGGTGCAGCACCGCTGTCATGATCACGATGCCTTCCTGTCCCATGCTGGCGCGGTCGAGCAGCACATCGTCGCCGATGTCGCCCACGCCGAGGCCGTCCACGTACACCGCTCCGGCGGGCACCGTGCCCGTCACCTTGAACTCGTCGGGGCCGACGCGGATCACGTCGCCGTTCTTGGCAATCAGGGTGCGCTTGGGAGGCCGGGGCAGCGTCTGCGCGAGCTTGGCGTGGTTGATCTGGTGGCGGGGTTCGCCGTGCCACGGCAGGAAGAACTTGGGCCGCGTGAGGTTGAGGATGGTCGCCAGTTCCTCCTGCGAGCCGTGCCCGGAGGCGTGGACCCGGTAGGTGGGCGGGTAGTACACGTCCACGCCGATCTCGTACAGGCGGTTGACGATCAGGTTGACCGCCTCCTCGTTGCCGGGAATCGGGTTGCTGGAGAGGATTACGCTGTCGCCGCGCCGCAGGGCGATCTTGGCGTGGTTGCCGAACGCGAGCCGCCCCAGCACCGCCATCGGCTGCCCCTGCGAGCCGGTGCAGACGTACAGGATCTGCTGGTCTTGCAGCCCCGAGACTTCCTCGGAGGTCAGGAAGGGGTCGGGCGTTTCCAGGTGCCCGGTGGCCTGAGCGACCTGGGCGTATTTCAGCATCGAGCGGCCTTCCATGACCACCCGGCGGCCCTGGCGGTGGGCGATGTGCAGCAGGTTCTGGATGCGGTTGACCTGCGAGGCGAAGGTGGTCAGGAAGACCCGGCCCCTCAGCCCCGAGATCAGCTCTTCGAGATTCTTGGCGACCTCGGCCTCGCTCGCGGTGCGGCCCGGGCGCTCGGCGTTCGTCGAGTCGCTGATCAGCAGCAGCACGCCGTCCTTGCCCGCCTGCTCGATGCGGGCGAGGTCGGAGGGCTTGCCGTCGGCGGGGTGCTCGTCGAGTTTGAAATCCCCAGTGTGAAACACGGTCCCGGCAGGCGTGGTCAGCAGGTACCCGGCGTTGTCGGGAATCGAGTGGGTCATGCGGACGAACTCGACGCCGAAGTGCTTGCCGATGCGGACCTTGGCGTTCAGGTCGACCTCGCGCAGGTCCACGTCGCCGTCCTTGATGCCGAATTCCGAGATCTTCTCGCGCACCAGCCCGAGGGTCAGCGGGGCGCCGTACACCGGCACTTTCGGCAGACGGGGCAGGATGTACGGCAGGCCGCCGATATGGTCCTCGTGGCCGTGGGTCAGGATCCAGCCCTTGATCAGCCCGGCGTTGGCCTGCAGGTAGTCAATGCGCGGAATGATCAGGTCGATGCCGAGCTGGTGGGCGTCGGGAAAGGCCAGGCCGCCGTCCACGACCATGATCTCGTCGCCGTAGCGGTAGGCGGTGATGTTCTTGCCGATCTCGCCCATGCCGCCGAGCGGAATGACTTCGAGGTGCGGGGCGGGGGCAGCGGCAGGGCCAGCGGAGGGGGAGGGGGAGGGCAGGCCGCCCTGGGAGGGGTTGGTCATGGGGTCTCCGGGAAGGGGTCCGGCTCACGGCGGAGGCTGGGAAAGCGGCGGGCCGCAGGCACGGGGGCGAGGGGATGCGGCCAGGCACCGAAACGGCGCGGGGCATGGCCCAGGGACAAGAGGCGGATTGTGTCGGCCCGGCCCACAGAAGGGAGCGCGGGGCGCAGTCCCCGCAGCCTAGCACAGCGCTTCCCGCCTCCGGCAGCCGCGCGGAGTGAATGCGGCCCCCCTCACGATTTCTTCTGAAGTGCCCATGAAGACGGGTATCATCAGGGGGTGAGTGCCCAACGGATTCTTGTGATCGAGGACGACCTCGACATCGCCAACGTGCTGCGCATGGACCTCGGGGACGCGGGGTACGCGGTGGAGCACGCCGACTCGGCCATGAACGGCCTGATCCGGGCCCGCGAGGACCACCCGGACCTGATCCTGCTGGACCTCGGCCTGCCTGACTTCGACGGCGGCGACGTGGTGCAGCGGCTGCGCAAGAACAGCGCCGTGCCCATCATCGTGCTGACCGCCCGCGACACGGTCGACGAGAAGGTCCGGCTGCTGGGCCTCGGTGCCGACGACTACCTGATCAAGCCCTTCCATCCCGACGAGTTGCTGGCCCGCGTCAAGGTGCAGCTGCGCCAGCGGGTCACCGAGAGCCTCACGATGGGCGAACTGACCCTGGACCCCCAGAAGCGGCTGGTGACCTACAAGGCCGAGGAACTGCGGCTCTCGCCCAAGGAGTTCGACATCCTCGCGCTGCTGATCCGGCAGCCGGGCCGCGTCTATTCGCGTCAGGAGATCGGCCAGGAAATCTGGCAGGGCCGACTTCCCGAGGGCAGCAACGTCGTGGACGTGCATATGGCGAACCTGCGGGCCAAGCTGCGCGACCTCGACGGCTACGGCCTGTTGCGGACCGTGCGCGGCGTCGGGTATGCCCTGCGCGGATGAGCGCCCCGGTGTCCGTGATCCCAGCCGCAGGAGCCTCCGCGCTGCTCGCGGCGCTTCCAGACCCCGTGCTGCGGCTGGCTGGGGAGGCTGGGGAGAGGGCGGCGTGGCTCAACCCCGCTGCCCGTGAACGGCTGGGCGAGCCGGGGCCGGACGGCTGGCGGGGCCTCTTCTCGCCGGAGACGGCCGGGCTGCTGGCCGAGGCCGCCGCGCAGGTGCGGGGAGGAGCGCCCGAGGTGCGCCGCAGCGTGGCCCTGTCCGGCTCGCTGGCCCCGGCGCTGGCGACCCTGACCCCCGACGGGGAGGGCGGCGTGCTGCTGCACCTGCGTGACTCGCGGCATCCGCTGGAAGTTGCCGAGGAACTGATGGACGGCCTGGGCCTGGGGCTGCTGGTGCAGGCGGAAGACGNCCCTGTCCGGCTCGCTGGCCCCGGCGCTGGCGACCCTGACCCCCGACGGGGAGGGCGGCGTGCTGCTGCACCTGCGTGACTCGCGGCATCCGCTGGAAGTTGCCGAGGAACTGATGGACGGCCTGGGCCTGGGGCTGCTGGTGCAGGCGGAAGACGGCCGGGTGCTGCAGGCCAACGCGGCGGGGCAGCGCCTGCTGGACCTCAGCCTCGCGCAGATGACCGGGGCGGTTCCGGCGGGGGGGGACTGGCACGTCGTGTCGGCGGCGGGCGAACGCCTCTCGGCCGGAGACCTACCCACCCGCGCCGCCCAGCAGACGGGTGAGCCGCAGCGGGGCGTGCTGCTGGGCATCGTGGTGCCCGGCGAGGCGGGGGAGACGCGCTGGCTGAACGTGACGGCCCTGCCGCGCCACATTCCCGGCACCCAGCAGGCCAAGCAGGTCACGACCGTCTTCGCGGACGTGACGCGTGAGCAGAGCCTGCGCCACGACCTCGAACGCAGCGAGCAGCGTTACCGCTCGCTGGTGGAGGCGACCTCGCAGATCGTCTGGACCACCGCCGCCGACGGCACCTTCGGGGGGCCGCAGCCGGACTGGACGGCCTTTACCGGGCAGCAGGAACCGGAGTACGCGGGCCTGGGCTGGCTCATGGCCCTGCACCCCGAGGACCGGGCGGCGGCTGGGCTGGCCTGGGCGCATGCCTTGTCCACCCGCAGTCTCTATGAGACCGAGTACCGCCTGCGCCGCGCCGACGGCACCTACCTGCCCATGCTGGCGCGGGGGGTGCCGGTGGTGTCTCCCGGCGGACAGGTGCGCGAGTGGGTGGGGGTCAATCAGGACCTCAGCGCGGTCAAGGCCGCCGAGGCACACCTGCGGGCGTGGGGCACCGAGCTGGAGGGGCGGGTGGCCGGGCGCACCCGCGAGCTGGCCGAGCTGACCCGCTTTTCCACCCTGCTGCTCACGGCGGCGGGCGAGGGCATCTTCGGGCTGGACCGCCGGGGGCGCACCACCTTTGTCAACCCGGCGGCGGCGCGGCTGCTGGGCCACAGCATCGAGCGTCTGATCGGGGCCGATCAGCACGCCCTGATCCACCACCGCCGTGCGGACGGCTCGGCCTACCCGCTGGCAGAGTGCCCCATCCACCAGACCCTGCACGACGGCCAGCCCCGCCGCTGCGAGGAGGACGTGTTCTGGCACGCGGGGGGCCAAGCGGTCCCGGTGTCTTACGTGGTGTCCCCCACCCATGACGCGGCGGGAGAGCTGAGCGGGGCGGTCGTGATGTTTCAGGACATCAGCGAGCGCCAGCAGGCCCGCGCCGGACTCGAGGCGGCCGTGCGTGACCTCGAGCGCAGCAACGCCGAACTCGAACAGTTCGCCTACGTGGCCTCGCACGACCTGCAAGAGCCGCTGCGGACGCTGGGCAGCTACGCCGAACTGCTGGCGCGGCGCTACCACGGGCAACTCGACGACCGCGCCGACCAGTACCTGGGCTTCATGGTGGAGGCGGTCGGGCGGATGCGTGGGCTGATTCAGGACCTGCTGGGCTTCGCGCGGGTGGGCCGTGACGGCGGCAGCGGGGCCGTGCCCACCGCCGTGTCGCTCGACGCCGCGCTGCGGCAGGTGGCGGGCAATGTCGGAGCGCTGCTGGAGGCGACCGGCGGAGAGCTGACGTGGGACGCGCCGCAGACGGTCCTGGGCCATCCGGGGCTGCTGGTGCAACTGCTGACCAACCTGACGGGCAACGGTCTGAAGTTCCACCGGGAGGGCGTGCCGCCCCGGGTGCGTGTCACTGCGGCTCTGGCGGGGGAAGAAGTTCTCATTCGGGTGACAGATAACGGAATAGGGATCGCACCTGAGTATCATGAACGGGTGTTCGCGATCTTCCAGCGCCTCAACCCCCGCGAGACCTATCCCGGCAACGGCATGGGCCTCGCCATCTGCCGCAAGATCGCCGAGGCGCATGGCGGTCGTCTCACCCTGAGTTCTGCTCCCGGTGAAGGCACGACCTTTCATCTGCAGCTGCCGCAGTGGCGGGGGAGCGCGTGACGCCCGACCTGCCGCCCCAGGCCGCGCACATCGAGATTCTGCTCGTCGAGGACAGCGAGCCGGACGTGCTGCTGACCCAGGAGGCATTCGAGGGAGCGCGGGTGCCCAACCGCGTGCATGTGGTCCGCGACGGGGTTGAGGCCCTGCATTTTCTGCGCCGCCAGGGAGACCATGAGGGCGCTCCCCGTCCCGACGTGATCCTGATGGACATCAACATGCCGCGCAAGAACGGGCTGGAGGTGCTCGGCGAGATCAAGGCCGATCCCGACCTCGCCACCATCCCGGTCGTCATGCTGACCACCAGCCAGTCCGACGACGACGTGCGCGGCTCCTATGCCCGGCACGCCAGTGGCTACGTGGTCAAGCCGGTCGGCTTCGAGAACTTCTTGCAGGCCATCCGCGCCTTCGAGGAGTTCTGGATGACCTTTGTGCGGTTTCCTCCCCGCGCCTGACCGGACAACTAGGCCCCGGCCTCCGGACATGCTTGCCGGAGGCCAAATTCGTCGTGTAGAGCGTCTAACGGAAGAAGGTGTTCGGCCAGGTAGGTCTGGACACGCCCCCTCACCCCAGGCTGCCGAGGGGCCCTGCCCCGCAGGCACCACGTCCTCAGGGCAGCAGGACAAAAACCGCCCCCTGACCGGAGGCGGAGGCGGTTTCAGACCCCGTGGTTAGCGGCGGTCGGTGGTGCTGGTGGTGGTGGTGTGGGTGGCGACGGGCACCGGGCCGGGGCGGCTGCGGCCCGCCAGGCCAAACAGACCCGCGAGGCCCAGCAGGCCCCAGGGGAACTGACGGGTATCGGCCACACCGTCGGCGTTGGCATCAACCACGCCGTCGTTGTTGGGGTCAATGCCGTCCTCGACACCGTCACCGGTGATGTCGCCCGTCTCGTCCACAGCGGTGTCGACGTCTTCAACGGTGGTGTCGAACGCCTCGCCGGTTTCCTCGGCAGCCTGATCAACGTTCTCGCCGAAGTCCTCGACCACGCCTTCCTCGCCTTCGCCGACGGTGCCGCCGAAGTCATCGGTGGTGCCGGTATCGGTGGCAGTGTCGTCTTGTACCTGCAGGTAGCCTGCCGCGGGGGCAGTCGCCAGGGCAGTGGGGGCGGCAAAAATCAGGGCCAGGGTCAGCAGCGTCTTGTTCATGAGTCTCCTTGAGGTCGCTGTGTCAGCAACAGTTGAATTGAGCACAGTCTGAGCGGGAGACATGGCCGGGCGCTGAGTGCGCATCCATGAGTCCTTCATGTGCGGGCGAGTTCTCATGAGTCGGCGGCTTCCTGCAGCGCCCGCAGCACGTTGGCCAGGTGGGTGCTCAACTCCACCCCCAGCTCCCGCGCCCCCTGTTCGACCTCCTCGCGGTTCACGCCCGCCGCGAAAGAGCGCGTCTTGAAACGCTTGGTCAGGCTGCCGATCTCCACGCCGCGCACGTCCCGGTCGGGGCGAATCAGGGCCGCCGCCTGCACCAGTCCGGTCAGTTCGTCGACCGCGAAGAGCGTCTTTGCCAGCCGCGTCTCGCGGGGCACGCCCGTGTACGCCGCGTGCCCCAGGATCGCGTCCAGCACCTCGGCGGGCAGGCTGGTGTGCTCCCGCAGGTAGGCCACGCCCCAGCTTGGGTGCTCGTCCGGATGCGCCTCGTAGTCGAAGTCGTGGAGCAGGCCAGTCACCCCGTACAGGTCCTCGTCCTCGTCCCAGTGGCGGGCGTACCAGCGCATCGCGGCTTCCACATTGAGCATGTGGCGCCGCAGCGACGCGGAGGGGGTGTGGGCCTGCATCAGCGCGAGGGCTTCTTCGCGGGTCATGCGGGGCAGTGTAGGGCGGAAGGCCGGGGGGTGCTGGCTCGGCGTGGGGGGGCTGGCGGGTGACGCGCCGCCTCATCCCTCGCTGTGCGGGGCCCTCTCTGCAAGCAGCTCTGCGGGTCCCACGGGGAGAGAGGGTGTGTAGAGCACCAGCACCAGAGGCCCCCCGGCCCCCACCTCCTCACCGGTCTCCCGACTCAGCCCTGGCCGATGTACCGCGCCCACTCGGGCTGCCAGTGGGCAAACTGCCCGTGCGCGTAGACGCCGAAGGTGGGGGCGCGGGGGCGGGTGCGCAGGGGCATTCCGGCCTCGTCGGGGGTGCGGTTGCCCTTGCGCTGGTTGCAGGGGCGGCAGGCGGTGGTCACGTTTTCCCAGCCGTGCCGCCCCCCGCGCGACCGGGGCATCACGTGGTCGAGGGTCAGGTCCTGCGCCGAGCCGCAGTACTGGCAGGTGTAGGTGTCGCGCCTCAGCACGTTGCGGCGGTTGAAGGGCACCGGATGCACGCGCGGGCGCCGCACGTAGCGCCGCAGCCGGATCACGCTGGGCACCCGCAGCACGGTCGAGGGCGAGCGCACCACGTCGCCGCCGATCTCCAGCACCTCCGCGACCCCGTACTGCACGAGCGTGATGGCACGCTTGACGCTCGTGACGTGCAGGGGCTCGTAGGATGCGTTCAGCACCAGCACGCGCGGCGCGTTGAGGTCGGGGACCGCCCTCAGCTCGCGTGCCTCCTTTGCCGTCACGCTCGTGTGTAGGTTCACGCGCAGCATTCTAAAGTCAGCCCCCCGCGCAGATGTTGCGCCAAGTCGCTTAGAGCATTGGGCAGAATGACGGCCCCCGGGGCAGGGCGCCCCAGGTGCCTCCCCGACTGCCCAATGCTCTTCTTCATTTCGCTCGCTCTGCTGCGCAGCTGTGCAAGTCCGCTCGGCCAACGAATGCGGAAACCCACCGCATTCTTATGGCAAATGCTCTAGGGCGTGGGGGAGGGCGACCCCCTCAGCCTTGTGACCGCAAGTCTGTTAGCCTCTCGCGCTCCACCACCCGCGCAGCGTCTCCTCGGTGCCGCCGCGCAGGAATTCCAGCACCCCGTCGGCCACGTACTGCACGGCCAGGGCGCCCAGCAGCACGCCCAGCACGCGGGTCACCACATGCACGCCGGTCACGCCGATCACGCGGGCGATCTGCCCGGAGAGGCGCAGGGCCAGGTAGCACAGCATCAGCACCACGAAGGTCACGAGAAAGACCGCCGAGAGCAGCGGCAGGCTGCCGTGCGCGTCCCCGGCCAGAATCATGATGCTGGCGAGGGTACCGGGCCCGGCGATCAGCGGAATGGCGAGGGGAAAGACGCTGATGTCGGCCCTTTCCTGCGCCTCCTGTTCCTCCTCGGGGGTTTCCTTGGAGCCGCTGGGACGGGCGAAGACCATGTCCAGCGCGATCAGGAACAGCAGGATGCCGCCCGCGATGCGGAACGCGCTGAGGCTGATGCCGAGGTGCCCCAGCAGCTCGCGCCCGAACAGCCCGAAGCAGAGGATGATGACGCCCGCGACCAGCGTCGCCTTGAGCGCCACCCGCCGCCGCTCGAAGCTGGGGCGGTTTCCGGCCAGCCCGATGAAGATGGGCGCGAGGCCGATCGGGTCCATCACCACCAGCATGGTCAGGAAGGTCTGGAGGCTGATGCTGGAGAGTTCGGCCACGTTCACGGCCCCAGCCTACCGCCCCCGGTCCGGCGGACCCGGCCACGCCCCCCGGGCATCAGCGCCGCACATTGAGGGTCAGTGTGCCCGTCGCCTCGAAGTTCTGTGCCTCGCCCCGCTGCACGCCGCGCACGTTCAGGGTGTAGGTGTTGGCGGGTGTCTGCGGCGAGATGAGGACCCGCAGCGGCACGGTCTCCCCGGCGGCGGCCTGCGGCTGCCCGAAGGTGGCGCTCACGCCGGGGGCGGTGGTCTGGGTGCTCAGGGCGAAGGCGCCGGGGTGCGTCTGCGCCGAGTACCCTCCCACCCGCGCTGTCAGGTCGAGGGTCGTGCCCGCGTCCACGGTGAGTTCGGCCACCGATTCTCCGCCCCGCGACACCACCACGTACCCCCCCGCGCAGCCCGAGGCCCGCAGGATGCCGATGTCGCGGGCCCCCACCGCCAGCGCCGGAAAGAGCGAGGCCACGACCAGCCCCAGCGACAGCGCGGCCCGGCGGGGACGGTTCCAGTTCAGGGCGGTCAGGGCCAGTCCCCCCGGCCCCAGCAGCAGCGGCGGCAGCAGCGCGAGCACGGTGCGGCCCTGGCAGGGACCGTCCAGCACGGCAAAGCCCACCCCCCGCACCAGCAGCAGCACCAGCGCCCCCAGTCCCCACCCCAGCAAAAAGGCGAGCAGGGGCGAGCGGGAGCGCGGGGCAGCGGGGGCAGCGGTCATCCCGGCAGGCTAGCGCGGGAGGGTCGGGACGGTTTTCCCGGCTAGTCCGTGACCGGAGGCCTGATGCCGCAGTCGGGGCACACGCCCATGAACTCCAGCCGCACGTCGGTCACCTGAAAGCCTGCGGGCAGCGCCGAGGGGGGCAGCACCGGCACGGCGGCGGCCTCCACGTCGAAGATCGCCCCGCACTCGCGGCACACCGCGTGGTGGTGGTCGTGGCCCGCGTGCTTGTAGTCGTAGCGGGTGGCCTGTCCCGCCCGCTCGATGGTGATCACCACCCCGTCGCGCACCAGGGCGTCGAGCGTGCGGTACACCGTGCCCAGGCTGACTTGCGGCAGCGCCTCGCGCACCCGGCCATGAATCCACGCGGCGTCGGGGTGCGCCCGCGACCCGCGCAGCACCTCGATCACCGCCTGTCTCTGCCGGGTCTGCCGGACCATCGTCATGCCCCGAAGATAGCAAACCCCCCGGACCGGGCCTGACGCGGGGATCACGGTTGGCGGGCGCGTCCCTGCCGCCGGTCCTGCCGCTGGCCCACCCCCATCTCTGAACCCGGTTCATTGCCTTTGGTTCAGCCAATCCGTTAGAACGCTGAACGTGCCCGGACGCCTGCTGCCCCTGCTGACCGACCAGCCCCAGTCCGGGGAGACCCTGGGAGCGCGGCTGGGGGTGAACCGGGTCACCGTGAACACGCTGGCGCGGCGGCTGGAGGGGGAGGGGGTGCCCGTGCTCACCACCCGCGCCGGGTACGCCCTCGCGCCCGGCACGCCCGCGCCGGGGCTGGTCGCGGTGACGGGGACCTTCGGGCGGGCGCTGCGCTACCGGGGCACCCTGGGCAGCACCCAGGACGAGGCGCGGGCGTGGGCCGACGACCTCCGTGACCCCGCTCCCC
>NZ_JASNGB010000050.1 GCF_030271215.1 Deinococcus rhizophilus
GCCCGCGCGGGGCTGCGCCCGGAGACGCCGCCCGCGCTGCGCGAGGGCATGCTGCGCGGCCTGACCCGCCTCAACCCGCAGGCGGCGCAGGGCCTGGGCAACCTGCGGCGGCTGCTGCTGATGCTGACCTACGCGCACCCCGGCGAGGAGGGGCGCCCCAATCCCTTCTGGCCCCAGCTGGGCTACGCCGGGCCGACCTTCACGGGAGCCGCCACCGAACCCGACGTGCCCACCCTGACCCCGCAGGAAGGCGAGACGCTGGAGGCCGACGTGGTGGTCGTCGGCTCCGGGGCGGGCGGCGGGGTGATCGCGGGCGAACTCGCCGGAGCGGGCCTGCGGGTGATCGTGCTGGAGGCGGGGCGGCAACACGCCGACGCCGAACTGGGCCGCTCGGAGCTGTGGGCCTACCAGAACCTCTACTGGCGCGGGGGCTTCACGCCGACCGCCGACGGCCACGTCTCGCTGATCGCCGGGCGCACCCTGGGCGGCGGCACCACCGTCAACTGGATGAACTGCGTCCGCACGCCCCCCGAGGTCCGGCGCGAGTGGGCCCTCGCCGGGCTGGAGGGCGTGGACGGCCCCGGGTTCGACGCCGATACCGACGCCGTGATGGCACGCATCGGCGCGACCGATCAGGCCAGCGAGTACAACGGCACCCACCTGCGGATGCTGGAAGGAGCGCTGCGCCTGGGCTACCGCTGGCGCCGGGCCCACCGCAACGTGGACCTTGCCCGGCACGACCCCCGGCACGCCGGACACATCGGCTTCGGGGACGCGACGGGCGCCAAGCAGAGCACCCTCAAGACGTACCTCAGGGACGCGGCGGCCTGTGGTGCCCGCATCCTGGAGGGCGCGACCGCCGAGCGCATCCTCACCGGGGGCGGGCGGGCGACGGGGGTGGCCGTCACCGTGCAGGCAGAGGGCGGTCCCCGGCAGCTCACCGTGCGGGCGCCGCAGGTCGTCGTCGCGGGAGGAGCGCTGGAGACGCCCGCCCTGCTGCTGCGCTCGGGCCTGGGGGGGGCTGCGGCGGGGAAGCACCTGCACCTCCACCCCTGCGGCGCGTTGACGGCGGTGTTCGCGCAGGAGCAGGACACCTGGTGGGGCGCGACCCAGGCTGCCATCGTGGACGAGTTCGCGGGGCGGCAGGAGGGGTACGGCTACCTGATCGAGACGAGCCAGTACACCACTGGCCTGTTCGCCTCGGCCGCCGTGTGGCAGGGCGGCGCGGCCCACAAGACCCTGATGGCCGACCACGCCCGCAGCGTGACCCTGATTCACCTCACCCGCGACCGGGGCAGCGGCGAGGTCACCCTGGACGAACGCGGCCAGCCCCGCGTGACCTACGCGGTCACCGACCCCCTCGACGTGGAGAACTACTGGCACGGCCAGGGCACCGTCGCGCGGATCCTGGAGGCAGCCGGAGCGGAGCGCATCCAGCCGCTGGCCGAGGGGGTGCGGCCCTGGCAGCGGGGCGAGGACCTGGGAGCCTGGATCGCCGGGCTGCGCCGGTACCCCATCGGGCACGGCGGACACGCGGTCTTCAGCGCCCACCAGATGGGCAGCGCCCGCATGGGTCAGGACCCGCAGACCAGCGTGGCCGACCCGCGCGGCGAGTTGCACGGCACCCCCGGCGTCTGGATCGGGGACACCAGCGCCTTTCCGACCTCCTCGGGCGCCAACCCGATGGTCAGCGTGATGGCGCTGGCCCGCCGCACGGCCCGCTTCATCGCGCAGGCGGCGGGAGCGGCGGCCGAGCCGAAGTCGGAGGTGGTGACGGCGGGCAGGGGCGCGTAACGGGCCAAGCGCCGGACCCCTCGCTGGACCCCTCACCCACCGGGGGAGCAACCTCATAGAGCAAGGAGGTGAGGGGCCCCTCCAGGTCCTATTGCCCTAGACAACTTGCCCTAAGCTGCGGGTATGACCTCCTCCCCTCCCCCTGACCGGACTGGCCCCGACCGCGACTCGCCCGAACAGGCCCGGCTGGACTTCACCCGCCGCCTGAGCTACGGCGACTACCTGCACCTCGACACCCTGCTCTCGGCGCACCAGCCTGTCACGGAGGCGCACGACGAACACCTGTTCATCACCGTGCATCACGTCTCGGAGCTGTGGCTCTCGCTGGTGGTGCGTGAGTTGCGGGCGGCGATGGACCAGCTCGCCGGGGGCATCACCGACGCGCCCCTCAAGGGCCTCACGCGGGTGGTGCGGGCGCAGGAGCAGCTCACGGCGGCCTGGGAGGTGCTGAAAACGATGACCCCGGCGGACTACCTCCAGTTCCGGCACGCGTTCGGGGAGGCGTCGGGCTTTCAGT
Source organism: Deinococcus rhizophilus (assembly GCF_030271215.1). Classification (GTDB taxonomy): domain Bacteria; phylum Deinococcota; class Deinococci; order Deinococcales; family Deinococcaceae; genus Deinococcus; species Deinococcus rhizophilus. The sequence goes on from NZ_JASNGB010000050.1 coordinate 2,312, forward strand.
CGGCGGGCTACCGCATGGTGGAGGTGCTGCTGGGCAACCGCAACCCCACCCTCCTGAAGCCCCACGCCCACCGCCCCGACCTGCACGGCCCGCTGGAGGAGGCGCTGCACGCCCCCAGCGTGTACGACCTGACCCTGCGGCTCGTGGCCGCGCGGGGCCTGCCCCTCCCGCCCGAGGTGCTGGAGCGTGACCTCACCCGTTCGCACGAGGCGCACCCCGCCGTGCTGGAGGCGTGGCTGACCGTCTACCGCGACCCCGAGCGCTACTGGGACCTGTACGAGCTGGCCGAGAAGCTGCTGGACGTGGAGGACAACTTCCGCGCGTGGCGCTTCAACCACCTCACCACCGTCGAGCGGACCATCGGCTTCAAGCGCGGGAGCGGCGGCACCAGCGGGGCGGGGTACCTGCGCCGGGCGCTGGAGGTCGTGTTGTTTCCCGAGCTGTGGGACGTGCGGACGAATCTGTAGCGGCCAGCAAAAAGCCCCAGCGGGGAGGCTGGGGCAAGAGGGCAGCTGGGAGACTCAGCCGACCGTCGCGGGCTCGGGGGCCGTCTTCTGCCCGGTCAGCTTGCGGTGGGTGGCGAGGGCCTGGGCGACCACCTGGTCCATGTTGTAGTAGCGGTAGGTGGCGAGGCGGCCCACGAAAGTCACGTCGGTGCGGGCGTCGGCCAGGGCCGCGTACTTCCTGTACAGCTCCTGGTTCTCGGGGCGCGGCACCGGGTAATAGGGGTCGCCCTCGGCGCGGGGGTACTCGTACACGACCGACGTGTGCCGGTGCTCCTGCCCGGTGATGTACTTGAACTCGCTGATGCGGGTGTACCCGTAATCGTTGGGGTAATTGACCGTGCCGGTGGGCTGAAACACCTCGCGGGCGTGCGTCTCGTGGACGAACTCCAGGCTGCGGTAGGGCAGCTTGCCGTACTCGTAGTCGAAGAAGGCGTCCACCGGCCCGGTGTAGATCATGTGCCCGTACGGGATGAACTCCTGAATCTCCCGGTAGTCGGTGTTCAGCATCACCTTGATATTGGGGTGCGCGAGCATGGTCTCGAACATCCGGGTGTAGCCGTGCAGCGGCATCGCCTGATAGGTGTCCGCGAAATAGCGGTCGTCGCGGTTGGTGCGGGTGGGCACCCGGGCCGTGACGGACGCGTCGAGTTCGCTGGGGTCCAGCCCCCACTGCTTGCGGGTGTATCCCCGGAAAAACTTGTTGTAGAGGTCGCGCCCCACCTTGCCCACGACCACGTCCTCCGAGGTCCGCACCTGATCCACCTTCTCCGCGACCGACGCGAAGAACTCCTCGACCTGAAAGGAGGTCAGGTTCAGCCCGTACAGCCGGTTGACGGTGTCGAGGTTGATTGGGATGGGCAGCAGTTGCCCGTCCACGCTCGCCAGCACCCGGTGCTCGTAGGGCCGCCACGCGGTGAAGCGCGAGAGGTAGTCGAAGACTTCTCTGGAGTTGGTATGGAAGATGTGCGGGCCGTACGGGTGGATCAGCAGGCCCGCGTCGTCATAGCGGTCGTAGGCGTTGCCGCCGATGTGCGGGCGGCGGTCCACGATCAGGACGCGCTTGCCGTCATTCGCCAGCCGCTCCGCGAGCACGCTGCCCGCAAAGCCCGCGCCGACGATCAGGTAATCGAAGCCGTTGGAAGAACTGCCGGAGGTCACGGGGGCCCTGCCAGCGCTGCCGGACACCCCTTCAGTCATCGGCGACACCGGCCAGGGCACCCTCGGCCTGCTTGTCGGCGGCGGCCCGCTCGATCAGGGCGCTCATGTCGCGCCAGGTGCGGTCCCAGGACAGGGTCGAGAGGTGCGCGTCGGCACGGGCGCGGCGCTCCTCTCCGGCGGGCGTGGGGCGCTCGGCCAGGGCCTCGGCACAGGCGGCCTCGAAGGCGTCCACGCCCTCGGCAATGCGCACGAGGTCCTTTTCGCCGTAGGGCCGCACCACGTCACGGATGGGGGTGGACACCACCGGCACGGCCGCCGCGAGGTACTCGGGCGTCTTGGTGGGGCTGATGAACTCGGTCGCCTCGTTCAGCGCGAAGGGCAGCAGCGCCACGTCCCAGTGCGCGAGGTAGGTCGGGAGTTCCCCGTAGCCTTTCATGCCGAGGTAGTGCAGGTTCTCGCCCTGCGGCAACTCGGCGGGGTCGATCTTGACGACCGGCCCCAGCAGCACGAACTGCCACTCCGGGCGGCGGCGGGCCAGTTCCCCGATCAGTTCGATATCGAACCGCTCGTCGATCACGCCGTAAAAGCCCAGGCGGGGTCGGGGCAGATCGCGCTGGTCGGCGGCGTCTTCCGGGTGTTGCCGGGCGCGGGCGAAGTGCTCGACCTCCACGCTGGAGGGAAAGGGGTGCGCTCCGGTGTGCCGCTCGCGCTTGGCCTCGTACAGGCGGTGACCGCCGGTGAAGACGAGGTCGGCCAGCTCGAACAGCCTGTCCTCGCGCTCGCGCAGTTCGGGCGGGGCCCCCCTGAACTGCGCGAGTTCGTCCATGCAGTCGTAGACGGTGACGCGCGGGGTCAGCCCGGCGGTGATGGGCAGCTCATAGGGCGTGTAGACCCACAGGTCGTACTCGGCCAGCCCCTGCTCCCCCACCAGCCCGCACAGCAGCCGGGCGGTCCGGGCCTGCGACTCGGCGGGACTGTGGCCCTCCTCGACGTGGGGCTTGACCACCGTGACGCCGCACGGGTCCTCGCGCAGCTGGAGGTGGTCGGCGTGGGGGCCGAAGGTCGGCTCCTCGATGTAGTACACGCGCCGGGACCGGGCCGCCCGCGTCATCAGGTGCTGGGGCCGCTGGAACACGAAATCCCAGCGCAGGTGGGCCACGACCAGCAGGGCGGGCGCAGCCATACGGTTGGGCAGTAAGGTCATGGATAGATTCATGGTAGGGGCCCTCCGCAGGGTAAACACGAGAACAAGGCGGCTGTGCGCTGCTAAACCGAGCACAGCCCGCAGGAATCCAGGCAGCCAGGGCTGCCTCTGCCTGCGTATGTTGGCGGGGAGCTGTCCCGGGATTCCTGGGCGCTCTCGTCTCCGCCATTCGCCAGCACGCGGTCGCGTGTGGGGACAGGCCGCATTCTAGAGCGCCCCGCCGGGCCGGGACACGGACAACCCTGGAGCAAAACTTCATGCTGTCATGGAGAAAGCCGTAAGAAAATTTAAATATTCACAGCTTGCGGGGCTGCCCCAGGCTGGGGGGGCCCGGCCCGTGGGCTGTACGCTCAGGGGGATGCCCGCGCCAGACCGCCGCCGCTTCCTGCCTCTGGCCCTTTCCGGCGTCACGCGGGCGCCTGCGTCTGAGGAATTGCGCCGCCGCCTCTACCTCGCCGCGCTGGGCGTGGGGGCCACGGTGCTGGCGCTGGTGTGGCTGCTGACGTGGCAGCGCGGTCCCTACGATCCCTACGTCCTGTACGTCCATCCGCTGCTGCTGCTGATGTGCCTGTGGGTGGCCGCGTGGCTGCTGCGGCGCAGGCCGCTGGTGGTGGCCGAGCGGGTGGTGTTTGTCGGCAACGTGCTGGCGATCGCCGTGCAGATGGCCCTGGCCCTGATCGCGCCGGAGGACGCGGCCCTGGGGCTGGCAAGCGCCGCGTACTGGATGCTGGTCGCGCTCTCCATCCTGAGCTACCTGCTGCTGAGTGCGCGGGGCGCCCTGCTGGTCTCGGCCGGGATGTACGCGCTGGGGGTGGCCCTTCCCTGGACGGGGCTTGCCCTGCGCGGGCGCGGCCCCGGCGACCTGCCCGAACTCGTGCGGGTGCAACTGACCTGCGGGGCGATCCTGGTGCTGCTGTACGGGCTGGCATGGTACCGCGAGCACTTCTTGCTGGAGCGCGGGGAGCGCCTGACGCTGGAGGCGCTGGCCAACACCGACGTCCTGACCGGACTGCCCAACCGCCGCGCCCTGTACGCGGCGGTCGAGCGGGTGCTGGAAGTGTCCGGACTGCGGCCGGACCAGCCCGCGTCTCTGGTCCTGCTGGACCTCGACCATTTCAAGGGGATCAACGACCGCTACGGCCACAATGCCGGGGACGTGGTGCTGATGCAGGCGGCCACCCGGCTGCGCGTCGGCCTGCGCGGAAGCGACACCGTGGGGCGCTGGGGCGGGGAGGAGTTCCTGCTCGTGCTGCCGGGGGCGGACGCCCCGGGAGCGGAGCAGGTTGCCGAACGCCTGCGCCGGGCGATCAGCGCCCACCCGTTTCCCGAGGTCGGCCGCGTGACCGCGAGCCTGGGCGTGGCACAGGCCGAACCCGGCGACGACCTCGGGCGCTGGGTCGCCCGCGCCGACGTCGCCCTGTACCGGGCCAAGACCAGTGGCCGTGACCGCGTCTGCGTGGGAGGCCCGCCCCCCGAACCCGTGGCCAAGCCCGTGGAGGGTTAGGCTCCCGACAGCTGCTGCCCCAGCCACGCAGCGGCCCGGTCCAGCAGCCCGGCGGCGGCGGGCGAGAGGGCCGTCATGTTGACGAAGCCGTGGATCATGCCGGGGCCGGGCAGGTGCTCGGCGCGGACGCCCGCCCGGGTGAGCGCTTCCGCGTAGGCCACGCCCTCGTCGCGCAGGGGATCGAACTCGGCGGTCATCACCAGGGCGGGCGGCAGGCCGTGAAGCTCGGCCCCGTGCAGCGGGGAGACGTGGGGATGGGCCCCGTGCGCCGGGTCCGCGAGGTACATCTGCCCGAAAAAGCGCATGCGTTCGGCGGTCAGGAAATACCCCTCGGCGTTCTCGCGGCGACTGGGGTAGCGGTCGGTGTTCACGAAGTCGGCGGCCGGGTAGATCAGCAGCTGGGCGCGGATGGGCGGGCCGTGCTCGTCGCGGGCCCGCAAGGTGCAGGCGATGCACAGGCTCGCGCCCGCGCTGTCCCCGGCCAGGGCGAGGCGGGAAGGGTCGGCGCCCAGCTCCTCCGCGTGCGCGGCGGCCCACAGCAGCGCCGCGTAGGCGTCCTCCACCCCGGCGGGAAAGCGGTGCTCGGGGGCGAGGCGGTACTCCACGCTCAGGACCGCCGAGTTCGCCCCCGCGCACAGCTCGCGGCACACGCTGTCGTGCGTCTCGATGGAATAGGCGACGAAGCCGCCGCCGTGGAGGAACAGGATCAGCGGATGCGGCCCCTCGCCTTCCGGGGTGTACAGCCGGGCAGGCAGGTCGGAGGCCGGGCCGGGAACGGTCAGGTCGCGCGTGCCGCCGATGGTCACCGGGCGCCTGGGCATCCGCGCGGCGTTGGCGGCCACGGCGGCCCGCAGCTCCTCCAGGTCCGTGGGCTGCGGCGCGGCGGCTATCTGAAGCAGGACTTCCTTGAGGTGGGGATCGAGGGACATGGGGGCTCCTTTAGCGCCAGGACGAGAGTTCGCCCGGCAGGTGAGCGGTCTCGTTGAAGCTGTCGAGGCTGGCCCGCCCACCGCCGTAGGTCAGCCGGGTCAGGCTGCCGTTGCGGACGCGCCAGTTCAGGGTGAGGGCCGATTCGTCGGGAGCGCGCAGGACGGCGGCCACCGTCACGCCGATCACCCCGCCGGAGGTGAAGGCCAGCACGGTGCGCCCGGACGGCCCCGCCAGCAACTCGCGCAAGAAGGCGTGGACACGGGCGCGGAAGTCCTGCCACGGTTCCACGTCCGCGTGCGCGACCTCGCCGCGCAGATAGGCGGCGGCCAGGGGTTCAAGCATCCGCTGGAGGTGGCGGTTGCGGTCGGGGCCGCGCTGCCCCTTCTCCCAGGCCCGCAGCCGGGCGTCAAACCCTGCGTCGCGGGCGGCCAGCAGCGGCGCGAGCGTGCGGATCAACCCGTCGCCGTCGTACTCGGCCAGCCGGGGGTCGGTGGTGGGATCGGGCCAGCCGCCGCCCGCCGCTTCCGAGGCGAGGCGGGCGCTCTCGCGCTGGCGGACCAGGGAACCGGAGATCACGTCGGTCGGCTCCAGCCCGGCTTCCAGCAGATACTCGCCCACCGCGCGGGCCTGCACCTCGCCCAGCGGGGAAAGGCGGTCGGTATCGGCCTCGAAGGGGGTGGCCTGGCCGTGGCGCACCAGGATGAGCGTGCTCACGCGTCCTCCCGGCGAAGGCTCATACGGACTCCGATGGAATCGCCCACGAAGTGAGTCCATCCGAGCGGAGGCGAGCAGGAGAAAGGGCGGGTTCCGGGAGATGGATGGACTGCCGGTGGTGTCCCGGAAGGAAAGGAATTGGACGGAATCCGTCTCAGGCTTTCACGATGCTGATGGTCCCGCCCNTGGACTGCCGGTGGTGTCCCGGAAGGAAAGGAATTGGACGGAATCCGTCTCAGGCTTTCACGATGCTGATGGTCCCGCCCGACTCCAGGACGGCGAACTTCACGTCCGGCAGCTCGGTCACGCCCGCGTCGCGCATCGTCTGGTGCAGCGTGGCGCGGGCCACCCGCGAGCGGCGCAGGGCACCCTCCCGCACCTGTCCGTTCTCGACGAGCACGACCGGGGAATTGTCGAAGGTCTCCTGCACCGCCTCCGACCGCGCCCCCCACGCCGAGATGCCCCACTGCGCGAGCACCAGCACCAGCAGACTCAGGGCCGACTCGACGATGGAATTGCCCAGGATGGCGCTGGCGACCAGCGACCCCGCCGCGACGTTGACCAGAAAGTCGAAGGAGGTAAAGCTGGCGAAGGTCCGCGAGCCGAAGGTCCGCGCCAGCACAATCACGTAGCCCAGCAGCAGCAGCGAACTCAGGACGATCCGCAAGACCAGCCGCACAGACCAGCCGCCCTGGGGCGTGAGGAGGTCCGTCAGCACCGACCACAGGAGTTCCATGCCAGGAGCCTATCCCGGCGCTCATCCCGCCGACCCACCGCTGTTTTCCCCGATGCGCCGCCACGCCTCCCCGATCAGCCACGCGGCCTGCTGGCCCAGCGGCGCGAAGCGGGGGTCCCTGGTCTGCCCGGCGCGGTAGCGGGCGTAGATCTGCCCCACGATCACCGCGAGCTTGAAATGTCCCAGCACCTCGTACCACGCCACGTTCGACACGTCGCGCCCGCTGCGGGCGGCGTAGCGGGCCAGGAACTCCCCCCGGCTCAGGAAGCCCGGCGCGTTCGCCCCGATGCGGTTCTCGGCCCCGCCCGGCTGCTGGGGCATCGTCCAGTAGGTCAGGGTGAGGCCCAGGTCGGCGAGGGGATCGCCCACGGTGGTCATCTCCCAGTCCAGCAGCGCGACCACCCGCGCGGGGTCTCCGGGGTCCAGCATCAGGTTGTCGAGCTTGAAGTCGTTGTGGACGAGGGTGTGGGCCGACTCGGTGGGTGTGTTCGCGGTCAGCCAGGCGATCACGTCCTCGTCGTGCAGGTCGTCCACGGGCGGGAGGTCGTCGGTGCGGGCGCGGCGCCAGCGTCCGGCCCAGCCTTCCACCTGCCGGGCATTGAAGCCCTCCGGCTTGCCCAGGTCGCGCAGGCCCGCCGCGTCGATATCGACCGCGTGCAGGTCGGCCAGCGTGTCCACCAGCGCCTCCGAGAGCTGCCGGGGGGCGTCGGGCAGCTCGGCGTATTCCGGCGGCAACCCCGTCCGCACGACCACCCCGCGCCGCCGCTCCATCAGGTAGAAGGGAGCACCGATCACGGCGGCGTCCTCGACCAGCAGCACGGGTTCGGGGGCGACGGGCAGCACCGGATGGACCCGCTCCAGCAATCGGTACTCGCGCGGCATGTCGTGGGCCTTGGCCGCCACCGGGCCGAGGGGAGCGCGGCGCAGCACGTATTCCTGATCTCCGACGCGCAGGAGGTAGGTCAGGTTGGAAAAGCCGCCGGGGAACTGCTCGACCTCCAGCGTGTCCACATCGCCTCCCACCTTCCCGCGCAGCGCCTCCTTCAGCGCCTCCAGCGGCAACTCCTCGCCGGGGCGCACGGGCGCGGTGTCGGGACGGGTCACGCGTGGCCCTCGGTACGGGGGGCGTCTCCCTCCCCGGCCTGCCGCGCCTGATGCCCGGCCAGCAGCGCCATCGCCTTCTCGCGCAGGCGCCTCATCCCGCCGATCCAGCCGTCGTAGTCGGCGGCCTTTTTCTGGAACGACCCCAGGGTGGTCGGGTGCGTGGTGATGAGGAAGCCGTCCCGGCGCAGCACTTCCAACGTTTTCTCGACGAGTTCATCGGTCGTGATCGCCGTCTGCTGGAGGATGGGCGCGTTCTGAATCATCGGGGTCCAGACGCCTTCGGGGCAGAGGGCCGACACCCGGACGCCCCGGTCGCCGTAGGTGATCGCCAGCCACTCGGCGAAGGCGAGCGCGGCGTGCTTGGTGACCGCGTAGGGGGCGGAGTGCAGTTCGGTGAGCAGGCCCGCCGCCGACGCCGTGTTCAGGAAGTAGCCCTCGCCGCGCTCCAGGTAGTGCGGAAGCAGGTGCCGGGCGGCCCAGACGTGGCTCATCACATTGACCCGGTGGATCAGGTCCCACTGCCTGTCCGGCGTCTCCGGGCCCTCCCCGATGGCGATGCCCGCGTTGGAGCAGAAGAGGTCGATGCGGCCCTCCTGCGCGAGCACGCCTTCGATCAGGGCCTGAATCTCCTCTTCCCTCGCCACATTGGCAGGCACGAAGCGGGCCCCGATCTCGGCAGCCTTCTGCGCCCCGGCTTCTGCATTGAGGTCGGAGGCGATGACGGTCGCGCCCTCCTGCACGAAGCGCGTGGCGAGCGCGAGGCCGATGCCGGAGGCAGAGCCGGTGACGACGATGATTTTGTTTTGAAAGTCCATGGGGTCTCCTTCAAGTTCCGTCTGGGGACAGACGGTAGGTTTGACAGGTGCGGCACTGGAAGAGGTGGAGCGTCAGGGTGCCCTGCTCGGCGCAGTCCAGCGCGTCCTTATTGGTCCAAGTGCGGGACATGGTGGACCGCGCGATTTCAGCGGCTTCTTGCTGAACGCTTTCGTGAGACGTGATCTCCGGCTGCTCCGAGGGCGTGAGGGTTCCCAGGTAGGTACAGCACTCGCCGCAGTGGTCCGGCCAGCGAATGGGATTCCATAGAATCACGCTTGGAGTGCGGTTTAGAACAGCCGTCACGCTTTCCGGGCTGGCTGTCTCCGAGAAGTCCACATCCTGAAAAGTGCCTTCAAACTTAGCAGCCGCGCGACCATCGGCTACGCACCACGGGCAGATAGTTTCGGGGTCGTCCTCTACATACATCCCGCCGACATACTCCCACTCGCGCTCCTGACCACAAACCTCGCAGGCGATAGGTCGCTGCTCGAAACAGCCATCAGCCAGGGGGTCAGCGTAATAAGGGAAAGCGGGAAGGGCTGAAGCGGACTCGTCTTGAAGCGGCATGGTTACACGTTACTCAGGCGGCGCAGAAGCTCGCCCTTCTCCCGGAACAGCCGATCTGCCGCCCTGGCAAAATTTGTACGGAAATAGCGGGGAGGGATCAGAGGGGAAGCGCACCGCCCCAGCACGGTCAAGTGTGGCCTCTTCACCCTACCGCCCCCGCAGGTCCACTCCCCGCCGCCGCAATTCCTCCTTCGCCACCGTCTCGGTGTGCACGATGTCGGGGCCGTCCGCGAGGCGCAGGGTGCGGGCCTGGGCATACATCATGGCGAGGGGGGTGTCCTGGCTGACCCCGGCGCCGCCGAAGACCTGGATGGCGCGGTCGATCACCCGCAGGGCGACGTTGGGCGCGACCACCTTGATCGCGGCGATCTGGCCCCGCGCGGCCTTGTTGCCCACGGTGTCCATCATGTGCGCGGCTTGCAGGGTCAGCAGCCGGGCCTGGTCGATCTCCATGCGGCTGTGCGCGATGGCTTCCCGCACGTGCTGGTGCCCGGCGAGCGGCTTGCCGAAGGCGACCCGCTGGCTGCTGCGTTCCACCATCAGCTCCAGCGCCCGCTCGGCCTGCCCGATCAGCCGCATGCAGTGGTGGATGCGGCCCGGCCCCAGCCGCCCCTGCGCGATCTCGAAGCCCCGGCCCTCGCCCAGCAGGATGCTGGAGGCGGGCACGCGCACGTTCTCGAAGGTCATCTCGGCGTGCCCGTGCGGCGCGTCGTCGTAGCCGAAGACGGTGAGCATCCGCTCGGTCGTCACGCCCGGCGCGTCCATCGGGACCAGGATCATGGACTGCTGGAGGTGCCGCTCGGCGTTGGGATCGGTCTTGCCCATGAAGATGCTGACCCGGCAGCGGGGATCGCCCGCGCCGCTCGTCCACCATTTGCGGGCGTTGATGACGTACTCCTCGCCGTCGCGTTGAATGCTGGCCTGGATGTTGGTCGCGTCGCTCGACGCCACCTCCGGCTCGGTCATGGAGAAGGCGGAGCGAATCTCGCCGTTCAGCAGCGGCACCAGCCACTGCTCCTGCTGCTCGGGGGTGCCGTAGCGGGCCAGGACCTCCATGTTGCCGGTGTCGGGTGCGTTGCAGTTGAAGATCTCGGGCGCCCACCAGACCCGGCCCATCACCTCGCACAGCCGGGCGTATTCGAGGTTGGTCAGGCCGGGGCCGAACTTGCCGTCGGGGTCGCTGGCGGGCGGCAGAAAGAGGTTCCAGAGGCCCTGCGCCCGCGCCTTCGGTTTGAGGTCCTCGATCAGCCCCACATGCTCCCAGCGGTTGCCCTCGTTCACCTGGCGGTGAAATTCGGCCTCGTTGGGGTAGATGTGCTCGTCCATGAAGGTGCTGAGGCGGGTGTACAGGTCGGCGGTGCGGGGGGACACGTCGAAGATGGTCATAAGAGTTCCTCCTCGGGATGCAGGGGGCGGAAGGTGGCCGCGCTGCCCTCGATGCCCAGCAGCACCGCCTGGGCCGGGCCGCCGTCCTCGCGCCGGACGGTGAAGCCCAGGGCGAGAATCTCGCCCAGCAGCGCCTCCGCGCGGGTCATCAGGGCGGGGTCGGGGTCGTGGGCGAGCTGGTCGGTCAGGGCGGCTTCCTCGTCGAAGAGGGCGCGGTAGGGGGCAAAGGCCTCGGCGGGCTGGAAGTCGCAGTGGACGGCAAAGGAGTCCGCGTGGAGCAGCGGCATCCTCGCCAGGAGCACGCCGTCCCGTTCCAGCAGGTGGGTGGTCATCCCGGCCTGACCTGCGAGATCGGCACGCGGGCGAGCGTCTCGCCGTGTAGCGAACTCAGGATCAAGTGCTCGCCGTGCGGCAGGACCTGCGTGATGTACCCGTAACTCCCCGGGCCGCTCCCCTGCGCGAAGGCGACCGGGCGGCCCTCCAGATTCAGCGCGACGAGCATGGATTCCTCGGGGAGAGGGAGCTTGGCGCGTTCGGCAATCCGGGCGACTACCCGCCGCAGCCAGGGCTGCCGGGCGGTGGCGTCCAGCAGCGGCGAGCGGCGGCTGGGCAAGGCGACCCAGAAGGTGCCCGCGCCGTCCCAGCGCACGTTGTCGGGGTAGCCGGGCAGGTTGTCGGCGAAAGCCTCCAGCGTTCCGGCCCGCTCTCCGGCCAGCCACAAGCGGTGAACCCGCGCCGCGCCCGTCTCGGTGACGAGCAGGTACGCCCCGTCGGGCCCCAGCGTGACCCCGTTGGGAAAGTTCAGGCCGCGCGCCAGCACGGTCGTCTCGCCGCTGTCCAGATCGTGCCGCAGCACCCGCCCGTGCCCGCCGTGTTCCAGCAGGTCGAGGAGTTCATGCGGCCAGCCATATTTGCTCGACGCGTCGGTGAAGTAGACGAAACGCCCGGCCCGGTCCACGTCGAGATCGTCGGTGAAGCGGAAGGGGACGCCCTCCGCTCCGGTCGCCAGCACCTCCACCTCTCCCCCATCCAGCGAAACCCGCAGCAGGCCGCGCCGCGCGTCCGCGACGAGCAGCGAGCCGCCCGGGTGAAAGCGCAGGCCCAGGGGCCGCCCGCCGGTATCGGCCACCACTTCCGGCGCGGTGCCGTCCGCCTGAAAGCGCACGATGGCGCCGCTGCCGAAGCCGGAGTAGAGGCGGCCCTGCCCGTCCACGGCGACCGACTCGGGCGAGGTGTGGCCGGGGACGGGGGCGAACAACTCGGCGGTATTCAGTCGCCCATTGTCGGCATACGGCCCGCCCGTGCGCGAGGGGGTCAGGCCCGGCCCCTCCCACGCGACCGGGCGCACCCGCGTGGGCGCGAGGAGCAGCCAGCCCAGGCCCGCGCCGAGGGTCAGGCCGATCATGCGCCCCAGCCTCACGCCCCACCCCCCGCCGGGGCCACGTCCGCCACGACGATGGTGCCGAGCGCGGTGGCGACCAGCTTTTCCTCGCCCCCCCGCTCGGCGTAGATATCGCAGCGGGTCACGGCCTGCCGCCGGGTGGCGCTCACCACGCTGCCCCGCGCGACCAGGGCCTCGCCCACGCCGGGCCGCAGAAAGTTGATCTTGAACTCGGAGGTCAGCACGCTGGGGCCGAGCGCCGCCGCCCCCATGAAGGTGAGAGCGATATCGGCCAGCGCCGCCTGCACGCCCCCGTGCGCGAAGCCGTGGTGCTGGGTGAGGTCGGTGCGGAAGGGGACGCGGACGACCACCCCGTCGGGGGCCATCTGCTCCACCCGCGCCCCCACCAGCACGCTGAAGGGCTGGGCGTCGAGCACGCTCTGAGCGAAGGCCACCGCCTGCGGGCCTTCCAGGGTCGTCACAGGTACACCCGCATCACGGTCTCGGCGGTGGCGGCGGGCTTGCCGCTCCCCTCCAGTTCGATGGTGTTGGCGACCGTGAGCTGGGCGTAGCCGGGACCGTCCTCCACGCCGACGAGGACCGCGCGGTTGCGCAGGCGGCCCCCGACGGGCACCGGCGCGATGAAGCGCACGCGGTTCAGGCCGTAGTTCACCACCATGCGGGTGCCCTCCAGACGGGGAAAGCCGCCTCCCGTTAGAAAGTGCCCCGCGAGCAGCGAGAGGGTCAGGAAGCCGTGCGCGACCGGCCCGCCGAAGGGCGTCTGCGCGGCCCGCACGGGGTCCACGTGGATGAACTGGTGGTCGCCGGTCGCGTCGGCGAACTGGTTCACCATCTCCTGGGAGACGGGCACCCACGCCGAGAGGGCGATCTCCCCGCCGAGGCGGGAGCGGAGGTCGTCGAGGGTCACCTGGGTCATCGCCTCACCTCAGATCGCCGTGATTCCGCCGTCCACCGCGATGTTCTGCCCGGTCATGTAGGCCGAGGCGTCGGAGGCGAGCAGCAGGGACAGGCCTTTGAGGTCCTCGTCGCCGCCCAGACGGCCCAGCGGCGTGTAGCCCAGGATGGTGTCGCCGCCGTATTCCAGGGTGCCCTTGGTCATCTTGGTGGGGAAGTAGCCGGGGCAGATGGAGTTCACGGTGATGCCGTACTTCGCCCACTCGGCGGCGAGCGCCCGGGTGAAGTTCACGACCGCCCCCTTGGACGTGTTGTAGGCCAGCGTGCCCGCCATGCGGGGACTGTTGCCGCGCAGCCCGGCGACGGAAGCGACGTTGATGATGCGCCCCGCCTTCGCGGGAATCATGCAGCGCTTTCCGACCGCCTGCGTCAGCAGAAAGAGGCCGTTCACATTGAGGTTCATGACCTTCTGCCACGCCTCGAAGGGGTGCTCCTCGGCGGGAGCGCCCCAGGTGGCCCCCGCGTTGTTCACCAGGATGTGAATGGGGCCGACTTCCGTGTGGATGCGCTCCACGAGGGGTTCGATGGTCTCCAGCTGCGAGAGGTCGTGGGCGTAGACGTGCGCGGTGATGCCCAGACCGGTGAGGTGAGCTTTGGCCTCGTCCAGCTCGTTCCCCTTGCGGGCGGTGAGCACGACGGTCGCGCCGTACTCGCCCAGCGCCTCCGCGATTTGCAGGCCGAGGCCGCGCGAGCCTCCGGTGATGAGGGCGACTTTGCCGGTCAGGTCGAACAGGTCTTTCAGTGCCATCGGGGGCCTCCGGTTGTGAAGTTGCTTCCACGATAGGCAAAGTGTACGTGTACGTCAATTCTGAACGCGGGGGGACATTCGTGGGCGGGCCCGGGGAGAGGTCCCGCAAGCTGCCTTCATGGAAGTGAAAGCCTCCGGGGGCAGGCACACCCCCAAGCTGGAGTATGTCCAGGCGCCTCTTTCTTTCCGTCTTCACCGCCCTGACCCTGGGAGGCGTGGCCTGTGCGCAGGTCACGCTCCCCGGCATCCGCCACGAGCCGCAGGGCCGGGACAACTGCGGCCCGGTCACGGCCATGACGGTCGCGGGCTACTACGGCACCCGCCTCACGCAGGCGCAGGCGGCGAACGCCCTCAAGGACTCGCCGGGCGATCCGCAGGTCACCAGCGTGGAGCTGGCGAACTACCTGGGACGCTTCGGGCTGCGCAGCGTGATCCGGTACGCGGGCACGCCCGCCCTGCTGCGCGACCTGCTGGACAGGGGCTTCCCGGTCGTCGTGCAGCAGCGGCTGCGGCCCGGCAGCGCGGTGGCACACTTCCGCACGGTGTACGGGTACGCGGGGGGCCGCTTCCTGACCTCAGACCCCCTGCGCGGCGCCCGGCTGTGGCTGAGCGAGGCCGAGCTGAGCGAGTTGTGGCACTACTACAACGGCGAATACATGGTGACCTACCCGCCCGCCAGGGAAGGTCAGGTTCGCGCCGCCCTGGGCGAGAGCTTCAGCGCTGCCGGGAACTGGAACCTGCTGCGGCGCATCGGGGAGAGCAATGTCAGGGCCCGCCCGGGCGACCCCTACCACTGGTGGGGACTGGGCAAGGCAAACCTGCGGCTGGGCAACGTGAAGGCCGCCGCCGACAACTTCGCGCGGGCGGCGGCGCTGGGCGTGCCCAACCTCTACTACCTCTACCGCCAGGAGGCGTTCGAGGCGTGGAGCCAGTCGGGCGACCACGACAAGACGCTCAAGTATGCCCAGCAGGCGCTGAAGATCGACCCGCGCAGCAAGGAGCTGCTGCGGTTTCGCAATCAGGCGCGGGCGGCGCTGGGAGGCTAAAGAGCCGCGCCCGCTCAGGCTCCGCAGTACCCTGAGCCATGTTCCCCCACACTCCCGCCCGGCTGCGTCCCGGCCTGCTGACCCTCGCGCTGCTGCTGGGGGGGGCGGGGGCCGAGCGCACCGTCGCGCCCACCCCTCTCTACACCAGCCCGGACCTGCGGGGCAGCCCGGTCGAGACCCTGCCCTCCGGCACGCCGCTGACCGCCCCCCTGGGGTGGCAGCCCGGCGAGGCGGGCCAGAAGCCGGTGCTCACCGTGCTGTGGGAGGACCGGGTGCTGTACGCCCGCTCCGGGACAGTGGCCTCCACGGGCACGGGAGTCAACCTCAGCGGGCGGGTGCCGTACTCCGGGTACGTCGAGCCGCAGCCTGCGGGCGGGCCGGTGTCCGTGTTCCTGTCGCGCGACCCCCGGACGGCGGCGGGCCGGGTCGGCGCGTGGCAGGTGCGGGTGCTGCCGCTGGACGCCGCGCGGCTGGATGGGGCGGGGCTGAACGCGG
>NZ_JASNGB010000051.1 GCF_030271215.1 Deinococcus rhizophilus
GGCCGCCTCGCCCGCCGGGGACTGCAGCACCTCCAGCAGCGCCCGGAGTTCGAGGTCGCTCAAGAGCCGCACCGGAGCCCCGCCGGGCACCAGCCGCAGCCCGGCGAGGATGGCCTCGGTCTCGGCCTCCAGCGAGGTGCCGCCGGGACGGGCGCCGCTGATCTGGCGCACCTCGCGGGTGTGCGGCTGCACCGCCCGCGCCGCCCAGCCAGAAAAGGTCTGCCGCCGCTCGTGGCGGGTGCTGCCGTCGGTGTAGACGTGCCAGAGGTCCCCGGCGTCCGGGGGGGCAGGCTCAGGCGTCACCGTGGAGAGGGGCGCGGCCGGGCAGGTCGGCGGGTCCGGGAAATGGGGGTGGGGGGCACCCCGGGAGGGTCAGCGGCCCGGCAGCCGTCCCCAGCGCGGCCCCGGCCACTGTGCAGAGCACCGTGGCGGAGTCGCCGGAACCGCAGCAGCAGGGGCCACTCATCGCCGGGGACGGCGCCGATGCCGCGCGGGCGGTCACGGAGGGCAGGCAGCATGGGGGCATCATTTCGCCGCCGGGGGCCGGGGTCAATGGGCCGGAGTGGGCGGCGGTGCACTAGAGCATTTGCCATAAGAATGCGGTGGGTTTCCGCATTCGTTGGCCGAGCAAAGCGAGTGAATGGGACAGGAGCATTGGGCAGCCTGGGGAGGCACCTGGGATGCTTTCCTCCGGGGGCCGTCATTCTGTCCAATGCTCTAGGCTGCCTCTGCCCGCATGACTGCCCCTGCTCCTGCCCCTGCCCCCGCCGACGCGGCCGCCGCCCTGCGGTTCCCGGAGTTCCGGGCGCTGCTGCTCTCCTCCACCTTTTCCTCGCTGGCGAGCCGGATGCTGGCGGTGGCCATCGGCTTTCAGGTGTACGAGCTGACACGCAGTCCCCTGATGCTGGGGCTGCTGGGCCTCGTCGAGGCGATTCCGGCGCTGGGGCTGGCGCTGATCGGCGGGCACTATGCCGACCGGCTGGACCGCCGCGCCATCCTGCTGGTCACGCGGCTGGTCTTCGCGGCGTGCGCCCTGGGGCTGGCGCTGGCCTCGCGGGACGCGGACACGGGGACGATCGGCGTGCTGTTCGGACTGGTGTTCGTGGCGGGGATCGCGCGGGGATTCGGGGACCCGGCGTCGTCGGCCTTCGAGACGCGGATCGTTCCGGCCCCGGCCTTCGTGAACGCCTCGGCGTGGCTGGGGAGCGTGGGGCAGGCGACCGGGATTATTGGCCCGGCGCTGGGAGGAGTGCTGCTCGCCACCTGGAGCGCGAGCGGCACCTACGCCCTGATCGCGGGGCTGACGCTGACGGCGTGGGCGGCGCTGTGGCGCATCGCCCCCAAGCCGCAGCCCGCGCCCCCCCCGCGCGAGAGCATGGCCCAGAGCATCCGGGGCGGGCTGAGGTTCGTGCGGCGCGACCCGGTGATCCTGGGGTCGATGGCACTGGACCTCTTTGCCGTGCTGTTCGGCGGGGTGGTGGCGCTGCTGCCCGTCTTCGCCTCCGACATCCTGGGGGTGGGACCGCGCGGGCTGGGGCTGCTGCTGGCGGCCCCGGCGCTGGGGGCCCTGCTGGTCATGCTGTGGGCCACCCGGCACCCGCCGCTGCGCAACAGCGGGCGCACGCTGCTGTGGGGGGTGGCGGGGTTCGGGGTCAGCATCATCGTGTTCGCGCTGTCGCGGGACTTCGCGGTGTCGCTGGTGGCCCTCTTTTTCACCGGGGTGTTCGACGGGGTGAACATGGTGATTCGCAAGGCCATCCTGCGGCTGCGGACCCCGGACCACCTGCGCGGGCGGGTGGCGGCGGTCAGCCTGCTGTTTATCGGGTCGAGCAACGAACTCGGTGCCCTGGAAAGCGGCGTGGCCGCGAGTGCGCTGGGCACCGTGCGCTCGGTGTGGGCGGGCGGGGTGGTCACGCTGATCGTCGTCGCGCTCGTCGCGTGGCGAGTGCCCGCGCTGCGCTCGCTGCACCTGGGGGAAGCGGGGCCGGGAGACGAGGGAGCGCGGCCCTCCCCCACTCCGTCTCCGACACCGCGTCAGCTCTAGAGCATTTGACAGAATGACGGCCCCCGGGGAAGGGCGCCCCAGGTGCCTCCCCGAATGCCCAATGCTCTTCTTCAATTCGCTCGCTCTGCTGCGCAGCTTTGCAAGTCCGCTCGGCCAACGAATGCGGAAACCCACCGCATTCTTATGGCACATGCTCTAGCGCGGCAGCGGCGCCGGGCGCGGCGCGAAGCTGGGGCCGTCCACCCGGGGGCCGTCCGGCGTCCATTCGATGGCGTCGAGACACATCCGCCGCGCCGTCTTCTCCGGGTCCCAGGCGTGGTAGACGAGGTAATCGCGGCCGTCGGGACCCGTCACCACCGAGTTGTGGCCGGGGCCGATCACCCGGCCGGGCACCGAGCGCAGCAGGGTGGGACCGTCCGACGGGGGCTCGGTCCAGGGGCCGAGGGGATGGTCGGCCACCGCCCAGGACACGCCGTAATTGGGTTCCTCCCACGCGCCGCCCGAGTAAAAGCAGTAGTAGCGCCCGCCCCGCCTGACCACGAACGGCCCTTCCAGCGTGTACCAGTCACGAATCGCCCCGTACATCTCACGGTCGCGCCGGAAGATCTGCCAGTCGGCGGTCGCCCGTAAGACGGTGCGCGGCTCCCCGGCGAGGCGGGTCATCCCCTCCAGGCGGTCCACCGCGAGTGCCGTGCCCACCCGCTCGCCGTCCAAAAAGTCGCGGGCGTAGTAGAGGTACCACCTCCCGTCCTCGTCCCGAAAGGGGCTGGCGTCGATGGTGAAGGGGTCGCCGGGCGTGAGGATGACCCCGGCGTCACGGAAGGGCCCCTCGGGGCGCCCGGAGACGGCGACGCGCAGCTGGTGGCCCTGGTCCCCCACGCCCGCCGAGTAATACAGGTAGAACTGCCCCGCGTGAAAGGCCACCTCCGGCGCCCAGTAGTCGCGGGCATTCTCGCCGCCCAGCGGTTCCAGCGCCCCGCCCAGCGGCTCCCAGTGCAGCAGATCGCGCGAGTGCAGGACCTCGAAAGCGCGGCCCGAGTCGTGCGGGCGGCCGCTGGTCCCGTAGGCGTAGTAGTCCTCTGCGTGCCGGAGCACGAACGGGTCGGCGAAATAGTGCGGATAGACGGGATTGGTGTAGGTCCGGGGTGAGGTCTCGTCGGGCATGGCGTCTCCGGGAGGGGGCGGGCGGTTAAAGATTCGGTCAACCTGACCCCCGCAGTGTCGCAGGAGGGCGGGAGGGCAGGGTGGTATGCTCGCCCCAAGCAATCCTTTAGACACGGTGTTTGCCGGGCCAGTGCGCTCCGGCCCCCTCGCCTGATCCCTTCCCGCGCCGCAGGGGGCCTCGCCGCGCCTTCAGAGGTTGCGCCACCTTTCCGTTCTCGCACATTGGAGGCACCATGAACCGGACCCTCAACGTCACCGCCCTGCTGCTCGCTGCTGGCCTCGGCGGAGTCGCGGCTGCCCAGACCCAGACCTCGTACAGGGGGCCGAAAGTCACCCTGACCTACCTGCACGGCTTTACCGGGGCCGACCGCCCGGTGATGGAGCGGCTGATCGCGCAGTTCAACGCGGCGCACCCCAACATCCAGGTGCGGGGGCAGGCCCAGCCCTGGGGCACGACCTGGCAGCAACTGCCCTCGCTGGTGGCCTCGGGCCGCGCTCCCGACGTGGTGGTGATCAACGAGGACCAGATCACCAACTTCATCGCGCGTGGAGCCGTCTCGCCGCTCACGAACGCGGAATTGCAGTCGGCGGGCATCAGCAAGTCGCGTTTCTACGGCCCGCTGTTCAAGACCGCCGACTACGAGGGCAAGTCCTACGGGGTGCCGATCTCCTCGGTGGCGTACGTCATGTTCTACAACAAGGACCTGATGAAGAAGTCCGGCGTGACCAAGGTGCCCACCACCCGCGCCGAACTGCTCGCGGCCTCCCGCGCCTGCACGACCGACCGCAATGGCCGCAAGCCGGGGCAGTCGGGCTTTGACGCCAGGAGCCTGAACACCTGGGGCATCAGCCTCTACAACAACTGGGTGGGCTCGCGCCTGGCCTACGCCGCGATCCTGCAAAACGGCGGCTCGCTGGTCGACAGCAAGCTCAACGCGAGCTTCAACAGTCCGCAGGCCGTCGAAGCCGTGCAGTTCCTGGTCGACCTCGTGCAAAAGCACAATGTGGCCCGCGCCAACAGCACCGAGGAAGCCGAACTCGCGGCCTTCAGCCAGGGCAAGGTGTGCTTTTTCCCCTCCGGGCAATGGTACACCGACCGCTTCGAGCAGCAGAAGATGAATTTCGGCATCGCCTTCGTACCGCGCATCGGGACCAAGCAGGACGCGGCCTGGGGCGGCAGCAGCCACATGACGCTGCCCAGGCAGCGGGCCGGGTACGACGCCAACAAGCGCCGCGCCGCGCTGGCCTTTGTCAACTGGATGACTTCCCCGAACCAGAACCTCGCCTGGACGGAAGCCGGAAGTCTGCCGGTGATGGCGACCGTCGCCAACAACAAGAAATTCGAGGGGCGACCCATCGCGGGCGTGTTTGCCAAGCTGGGCAACATCTACGCGACCTCCGGTTTCCCCTGGGGCGGGCAGGTGCTGGGCCCCTTCGACAACGCCTGGGCCAACGCCTACAGCGGCAAGCAGAGCGTGAAGGCCGCGCTCGACGCCGGGGTCAGCGAGGCCAACAAGCAGATCACGCAGGCCCGCAAGACCTTCCAGTAAGCCCCCGGGCGGGTTCCGGTTCTTTCCCCACCGGGCGAGGGGCCCGGAACCCGCCACCTTCCCGCCAGAGGAGGTGCCCCATGACCCACCCGCAACCCGAACCCCCCGTCCGCGAGCGCCGCCCTGTCCGGTGCTCGCGGCGACCTTTGGCGCTGTGCCGCCGCAGTCTGTCCCGGAGAGCGCCGTGAGCCTCAGCGTGCCGGGCAAGGCCGCTCGCCCCCGCGAGGCCCGCCGCCGCCGGGGGGGCCGCGAGGGCGGTGCGATCACGCCCTACCTGTACCTGCTGCCCTTCCTGCTGCTCTTTCTGGTGTTCGTGGTGTATCCGGTGGGCTACGGCCTCTTCGTGAGCCTGCACCGCTGGGACCTGCTGGCCGAGACGCGGCCCTTCGTGGGGTTGGAGTACTACCGCAACCTGTTTGACCCGGAGACGCCGCAGTCGCAGTTCTTCTGGAACTCGATGAAGAACACCGGCTTTTTCACGCTGATCAGCGTGCCGCTGCTGATCGGCGCGTCGCTGGGGCTGGCGCTGCTGCTGCACCGGCCCATCTTCGGGCGGGCCTTTTTCCGGTCGGTGTTCTTTCTGCCGGGCATCCTGACCGTCTCGGTGATGGGCATCCTGTGGCGCTGGATGTTCGACAACCAGATCGGGCTGGTCAACGCGGTGCGGACCGACCTGCTGGGGCTGCAGCCGCTGCCCTTTCTCTCGACCGAGGGGCTGGCGTGGGTGCCGGTCATCGTGGGGACGGTGTGGTGGACCATCGGGTTCAACATGACCCTGTACCTCGCGGGGCTGGGCAACATCTCGCAGAGCTACTACGAGGCCGCCGAGATCGACGGGGCGACCCCCTGGGCCAAGTTCCGCTTCATCACCTGGCCGCTGCTGGCCCCGGTCACCCTGTTCGTGTTCGTGACCACCGTGCTGGCGAGCTTCCAGCTGTTCGGGCAGACGCTGGTGATCACGTCCGGCGGGCCCAACCGCACCACCCAGAGCACCATCCAGTACATCACCGAGGAGGCCTTTTCCAACAACCAGTTTTCCAGCGCCTCCGCGATGGCGTTCATGTTCGGACTGGCGATGCTGATCTTCACCTACCTGCAGTTCCGCATCATGGCGCGGGACGCCAGGGGGGAGGGCTAGGATGGCGGCTCCCTCGACCCGCGCCGGAACGCTGCCGGAAACGGCGACCACCCGCCCACCCCGGCGCTTCCGCGCTCCGCGTGACCTGCCGCGTTTCGCGCTGCTGTGCGTGCTGGCGATCATCTTCCTGGCCCCGGTGTACTGGATGCTGGCAACCTCGGTGAAACCGGAAGTGGACGTGATCTCCACGCCGACCCAGTGGATTCCCGCCAATCCCACCATCGACAACTACCGCGAGGTGCTGACCTCGCCCGACGGCAACATCCTGCGCTGGATGTGGAATTCGTTCTTCGTGGCGACGGTGTTCACGGTGCTGCATGTGGCGCTGTGCGCACTGACGGCCTACCCGCTGGCGCGGATGCGTTTTCCGGGGCGCGAGGCGATCTTCTGGTTCATCCTGGGCTCGATGATGATTCCGGGAATCGTGACCCTGATTCCCAGCTACCTGATGATGATCCGCTTCGACTGGATCAACTCCTTCCACTCGCTGATCTGGCCGGGGATGGCGGGGGCCTTCGGGGTCTTCTTGCTGCGGCAGTTTTTCCTGGGGCTGCCGCGTGAACTCGAGGAAGCCGCGCGGCTGGACGGCGCCAACAGCCTGCAGGTGCTGTGGCACGTGATCCTGCCGCTGAGCCTGCCGTCGCTGGTGACGCTGGCGGTCTTCTCGTTCATGGGCTCGTGGAACAACTTCATCTGGCCGACCTTCGTGATCACCGACCTCGACAAGCTCACGCTGCCCGTCGGGGTGAACACCTTCTCGCAGCGCTACGTGACCGACTACGGCAAGCTGATGGCCTCAACCGCCATCGCCAGCATCCCGGTGCTGATCGCCTACCTGCTCGCGCAGCGCTACCTGATCGAGGGCCTGTCCACCACGGGCCTCAAGGAGTGACATGGGCCTGAACTTCCGTACTTCCGCCTCTCCCCTGCTCGCCGCCCTGCTGCTGGGGCTGGGCACGGGCGGGGTCCCTGCCGGGGCGGGGACCAGTGAGCCGCTCGCGCAGGCGCGGCCCGCCGCCAGGCCCGCGACCTACACCAACCCGGTCATTCCCGACGACTTCCCGGACCCCTTCATCCTGCGGGTGGGTAGCACCTACTACGCCTACGGCACGAACAGCGGCGGGGTGGACCTGCCCGTCCTGAAAAGTAGCAATCTGGTGAACTGGCAGCGGGTGGGCGAGGGCATGGGGCGGCTGGGAGCCTGGGCGACGGGCGGCTACACCTGGGCCCCCGAGGTGGCCCGCACGGGCGCCGGGTACGTCCTGTACTACACCGCCCGCCACGTGGAGAGCGGACGCCAGTGCATCGGCGTGGCGGTGAGCAGGCTGCCGACCGGTCCCTTCAACGACACCAGCAAAGCGCCGCTGGTCTGCCAGCTCGACCTCGGGGGGAGCATCGACGCCAGCCCCTTTCAGGACCGAGGCGGGCAGCGCTACCTGTACTGGAAGAACGACGGCAACTGCTGCGGGCAGTTCACCGGCATCTGGGTGCAGAAGCTCAGCGCGGACGGCCTGAAGCTCACGGGCAAGCCCACCGACCTGATCTACAACGGGGCGCTGTGGGAGGGCAACCTGATCGAGGCGCCGCAGGTGTACACGCGGGCGAACAAGTACTACCTCTTTTACAGCGCCGCCGACTACAACAGCGACACCTACGCGGTGGGGTACGCGGTGGCCTCCAGCCCGACCGGACCCTTCCGCAAGCTCAGCCGCGAGGAGCCCTGGCTGGCGACGAAAGGCAAGGTCGCCGGACCCGGCGGGCAGGGCATCATCACCGACGGCAAGGGCAACCCGTGGCTGTACTACCACGCCTGGACGGCGGGGCAGATCGGCTACGAGAAAGGAGGGCAGCGGTCCATGCGGATCGACGCGCTGACCTGGAAAAACGGGCTGGCGGTGCTGAAAGGCCCCAGCCTGACGCCGCAGGTGGCCCCGGCGCGGCCCTGAGGAAGTTGTATGAACGTCCCCCGACCGCCGGCAGGCCCGGGGGGCTTTTTCAGTCAGAGCATGTGTCCGAATTCCGCCGTGAGAGGAAAGGCACCCCTCACGGCTCCATCCTCTCCTGCGGAGCTTTGCCAGTCGGCTCGGTCAGAAAGAAGGTCTCTTTGTGGCCAGTCCTTCAGGCCGGTTCATCCGAGAAGATGTCCTCGATTCGCAGGCCGAAGAGCCGCGCGATCCGGAAGGCCAGGGGCAGGCTGGGGTCGTACCTGCCCGTCTCCAGCGCGTTGACGGTCTGGCGCGACACGTCGAGCCGCTCGGCCAGTTCCGCCTGGGTCAGGCCACGCTCGGCGCGGAGAACTTTGATGCGGTTTTTCATTCGGCACGTTCGTCCTGACGGCGCAGGTAAAGATTGGTCAGGCCCATCGCCACGAGGCCAGCGAGCATCGACAGGTAGACGAACCAGAACGGGACGTCAGGGAGGCCGGAGGTCCCGGCTTCTCCCGAGCGCTTCACGTCCTCGTAGATGCCCCACAGCAGCGCCCACGTCAGACTCGAGAGGGTGACCATGCCACTCACCATCCAGCTTTTCAGAAAGCGCAGCCGCCCCAGCTCGTCGAGGACCTGATACTGCCGCACCCAGATCCCCAGGCCCAGCAGCATGGTGAGCCCGGTGACCAGCCAGAACACCAGATCGGAGGCCGGGCGCAAGGAGGCGTAGCCGAACAGGCCGACGATCAGGACAGACATCACGGCGACGTAGACGAACTCCACCCGGCGCACCCTCGACCACTGCCGGTCCCGGTTGGCCTTCTTCGCGGCGCTCACCGCCGCTCCAGCAGTGGCGCGGAACTGCTCTGTCTGGCGGAGATGACGGCGGCGAGGGATGGGGGGAAGGCGGCAGGCAGGAGCGAACCGTTCATGGGAACCTCGGAGCATCGAAGAGGAGAGGGTCAAGGGTCCTTGCCGTTATGTCAAGGAGGCTTGACTCACTCTAGGGGGCACGAGGGGGTGTGTCAAGCGACGTTGACATTCCCGTTGCCGGTCCCTTCTTCAGGAGAGCTGGAGCGTCACTCCTCCACGTCCAGCGCCACGAAGCGCAGGTCGAGGCCCGGCAGGCCCTGCACGAAGCCGTCCAGCAGTTCCAGCGCCCCCAGCAGGTCCGCGAGGTCCAGCACCTCCACCGGGCTGTGGGTGTAGCGGTTGGCGACCGACACCGCGCCCGCCGGGATGCCCTGGCCCGCGTGCTGCAGCGCCCCCGCGTCGGTGCCGATGCCGCGCAGCAGTTCGGGCTGCACGCTCAGGCCACGGGACCGGGCGGCGGCCTCCAGTCCCCGGCGCACGGCGGGGTGCGAGAGGGTGGAAAAGTCCATCACCTTGACGGTGGGGCCGCCCCCCAGGGACAGGTGCGGCGCGGCGAACTCGGGGGTATCGTCGGCGGCGGTCATGTCGAGGGCCAGCGCCACGTCGGCCCCGTGGGCGCGGGCGACGGCGGCAGCCCCGCGCAGGCCGACCTCCTCCTGGGTGGTGAAGGCCACGATCAGGGTGACGGGCGGAGGCGTTTCGCGGTAACGCTCCAGCAGGGCGAGCAGCACGGCGGCCCCGGCGCGGTCGTCGAGGGCGTGCGCGGTGTAGCGCCCGCTGCCACGCCCGAGTTCGGTCAGCTCGCCCACGAAGCCCACCGGGTCGCCCACCCGGATGCCCATGCCCGCCGCTTCCTCGGCGCTGCGGGCACCCACGTCCACGTACAGCTCGGCCTGCGGGACCACGCGGGAGCGGTCGGCGTCGGTGAGGAGGTGGGCGCTTCTCGTGCCGATCACCCCGGTCAGCGGCCCCCCGGCGGTGCGAATCCGTACCCGCTGGGCGAGCAGGATGCGGTCGTCGGTGCCGCCCACCTTCTCCAGCCGCAGGAAGCCGCCCGGCGTGACCCCCCGCACCCGGAAGCCCACCTCGTCGAGGTGCGCGGCGAGAATCAGGCGGCGGGCCTGCGGCGAGGCAGCCTCCCGCACGGCGACCACGTTGCCGAAGGCGTCCACCTCTGCCCGGTCGGCCAGCGGCCGGGCAGCGCGGTACACGGCGCGGATCACGTCCTCCTCCGAGCCGCTGGGGCCGGTCAGGGCCACGAGGTCGCGCAGGTGGGCGAGGAGGCGCGCGGTTTCGGGGGCGGGCTGGGAAACAGACATGGGGCCAGGATAGGGTGGTCCCCGCCCAGGGGAGGACATACGGTTGCCGTCCACTCCGTTATCCCACCGGGAGAGCGCCGGTGGGATAATTCCTTTCCCAGCGACCGTTTTCTCCCACTCACTCTGCTCGGGTAGAACAGTTACGAGACCTGTTCTATCCGAATCCGTATCACCTCAGGTCGTCCGGCCGCCCGGACGGCCGCCCCCGCTCCTTGTGGCGGTACATGGCGCGGTCGGCGCGGGCGAGCCAGGCACTCGCGCTCTCGCCTGCCTGCCAGGGGGCACCCCCCACGCTGGCCCCGGCCTGGGGGTAGGTCCGGCGCACCTCTGCGGCGACTGACTCGGCGAGTTCTTCCAGGTCGGGAGAGGCCGGGCCGGGGATCAGCAGGGCGAACTCGTCGCCGCTGATGCGGTAGGCGCGGCCCCCCGGCCCCACCGCGCGGGCGAAGCCCCCCGCGAAGCGCCGCAGCAGGTCGTCCCCGGCGGCGTGGCCCAGGGTGTCGTTGACTCCCTTGAGCCCGTCCACGTCGATCACGGCGAGGAGTGCCCCTGCCCGGCGCGGGTGCCCGGCGAGGTCCTGCTCAAGGGCGCGGCGGTTGGCGAGGCCGGTCAGGGGGTCGCGGTGCGCGAGGTCGTGCAGCAGCCGCGAGCGGGCCTGTTCGTCGGCCAGTGCCGCCCGCGCCCCCGAGAAGGACCGCAAGGCCAGAATCAGCGTGCCGTGGGCGGTCAGCAGGGTCAGCGGCAGGGTCGGGCCATCGAAGGCGCCGCCCCAGCCAAAGCTCTGCCCGCTGTAGGGCGCGACCGCCACCACAAAGGCCCCCAGGGTCAGGAACGCCTGCCGGGCGGCCACCAGCGGCGGGCGGCGCAGAAAGAGAAAGACGTACAGGGTGGTCGTGTGCAGCACGGTCGCCACGCGCACCATCGGGGAGGCCGGATGGTCCGGCAGCAGGTAAAAGGACACGCCCCACGCGCTCAGCAGGACCAGGACGTACGCGACCGCAAAATGCCGCCGCAGCCACCCGCGCAGCCACGCGGGGCCACACAGCCCCAGCAGGTCGAACACCAGCACCACCCCCAGCAGGCCCAGGTAAAAGGGATGGGCCGTGTCCAGGGCGAACAGGATCATGATCCCCAGCACCGACGCGAGCAGCGGGGCCGTCAACACCAGCTTCATCGGGTCGAGCAGGAGCAACGTGAACCGGGGGCGGCGCATCTCGCGGCACTGTAGGAAACCGGTCGTCACAGCTGCGTCACAGCTGCGTCACACAGCGCCGCCACCCATTTCCCGGTTCTCGCCGGGGGGGGACCGCGCCGACGGGGGGCGAGTGCCGCAGGGCATGTGACGACGGAGGATGTTCGCCGAGCGGGTCTGGACGCCCCCCCATCCGCTGCCCGGCAAGGCCCCCTCTGCCAGCAGCTCTGCGAGTCCCGCGAGGGGAAAGGGCCGGAACGAAGGAGCGGCAGAACAGCGCTCACCCTGCTGCCCAATGCTCTAGAACGGACGCATGGCCCTGCCCTGCTCCGCGCCCGCCCCGGAGGCTTCATGACCCGCTATGTCCTCGCGCTCGATCAGGGCACCAGCAGCAGCCGGGCGCTGCTGTTCGACCGGGAAGGCCGGGTGCAGGCCCTCGCGCAAAAGGAGGTGCCGCCGCAGTTTCCCCGGCCCGGCTGGGTCGAGCACGACCCCGGCGAGCTGTGGAGCACCCAGATCGGCGTGGCGCAAGAAGCCCTGGCCCGCGCCGGGGCCCGGCCGAGTGACGTGGCGGCCATCGGGATCACCAACCAGCGCGAGACGACGCTGCTGTGGGACCGCCGCACCGGGGAGCCGCTGCACCGGGCCATCGTGTGGCAGGACCGCCGCACCGCGCCCCTGTGCGCCGAGCTGCGGGCGCGGGGGCTGGAAGACACCTTCCGGGCAAAGACGGGCCTGCTGCTCGACCCCTACTTCAGCGGCACCAAGCTGCGCTGGCTGCTCGACCACGTGCCCGGCGCACGGGAGCGGGCCGAGCGGGGCGAGCTGGCCTTCGGAACGGTGGACTCGTGGCTGGTCTGGCAGCTCACGGGGGGCGAGTTGCACGTCACCGACGCGACGAACGCCAGCCGGACGCTGCTGTACAACCTCCGCACCGGGGACTGGGACGATGAGCTGCTGGGGCTGCTGGAGATTCCCCGCGCCCTGCTGCCGGAGGTGCGCCCGAGTTCGGAGGTCTACGGCCACACCGCCGCGCACCTGTTCGGGCACCGGATTCCGGTCGCGGGGATCGCGGGGGACCAGCAGGCGGCGACCTTCGGGCAGGCCTGCCTGACGCCGGGGATGGCGAAAAATACCTACGGGACCGGCTGTTTCCTGCTGCTGAACACGGGCACCCAGGCCGTTCCCAGCGGGCACCGCCTGCTCACGACCGTGGCATGGGACCTGGGAGCCGGGCACCTGGGAGCCGGGCCTCTGGGAGCCGGTCGGACCTACGCGCTGGAGGGCAGCGTCTTCGTGGCGGGGGCGGCGGTGGGCTGGCTGCGCGACGGGCTGGGCCTGATCCGGGAGGCGCAGGAGGTGGAGGCGCTGGCGGCCAGCGTGCCCACGTCGGGCGGCGTGTATTTCGTGCCCGCCTTCGTGGGGCTGGGGGCGCCGTACTGGGACCCCCACGCGCGGGGCACGCTGGTGGGCCTGACGCGCGGAACGACCGGGGCCCACCTCGCCCGCGCCGCGCTGGAGGCGACCGCCTTTCAGTCTGCCGAGGTGCTGCTCGCCATGCGCCGGGACCACGCGGCCCCGCTGCGCGAACTGCGGGTGGACGGCGGGGGCAGCCGCAACGCCCTGCTGATGCAGATTCAGGCCGACCTGCTGGGCGTGCCGGTGGTGCGCCCGCGCGTGACCGAGACGACGGCGCTGGGCGCGGCCCTCCTCGCCGGGCTGGCGGTGGGCTTCTGGGACGGCGTGGAGGACGCGGCGCGGCTGTGGCAGGAGGAGCGGGTCTTCGAGCCCGCGCTGCCGGGAGACGAACGCGAGCACCGCCTCGCCCGCTGGCGGCAGGCCGTGGAGCGCAGCCGGGGGTGGGCAGAGGCGGAGGACGAACAGGAATGATCGGCACCCCGGCGGCCCTATGCTGCGGCATGGACCCACCCGCCCTCCGGAGCTGGACCCTCCCCGCCCCGCCCGAGGAGGTGCGCGTGCTCGTCAGCGGCTACCAGTCGTGGAGCGAGGCCGAGCTGCGCCCCCTCACCGACCTTCAGAGCGTCCCGCTGATGCGCTGGCGGCAGGAGCAGGGCCACGACCCCGCCTTCCTTCCCAGCGGCGAGGCGGGCGTGTGGCGCTCGCACACGCTGATCGCGCTGGTTCGCCCGGACGGGGGCGGCTGGGTGGGCTGCGCGGGGAACGCCGCCGCCACCTTCACCCACTGGGAGGCCCGCGCCGGGAATGGAAACGTCGAGGTGACCTGCACCCAGGAGGGACCGCCCACCGGGGTCGCCTGGGAGGAGACGGGCGACGTGATCGGCACCCTGGAGGCCCTCGCCGCGCGGCTGGGGCAGGCCATGAACGCCCGCACCCCGCCCCCGCTGCGGGTGTGGTGCAGCTGGTACTCGTACTACCGGGACGTGACGCTGGAGGCGGTGCTGCAAAACGCGCGGCTGGCCCGCGACCTGCGGCTCCCCTTCGACGTGTTCCAGCTCGACGACGGCTTTCAGGCGGGCATCGGGGACTGGCTGGACGCCTCGCCGGGCTTCGGGGGCCACGCCCGCGACCTGCCGGGGCCGCTGCGCGAGCTGGGCTTCACGCCGGGGCTGTGGCTGGCGCCCTTTCTGGCCGCGCCGACCTCGCGGCTGGCGGCCGAGCACCCCGAGTGGCTGCTGCGCGGTGAGGACGGTCAACCGCTGCTGGCCGGGCACAACTGGGGCGGGCCGAATCACGCGCTGGACACCACCCACCCGGAGGTCCTGACCTGGCTGCGCGACCTCGCGGCGACGGTGCGGGGGTGGGGCTACCCGTACCTCAAGCTGGATTTCCTGTTCGGGGGGGCCCTGCCGGGGGTGCGGCACGACCCGGCGGTGAGCCGGGCGGGGGCATACCGGATGGGGTTGCAAGCCCTCCGCGACGGCGCGGGTGAGGACGCCTTTCTGCTGGGCTGCGGGGCGCCGCTGGCCGCCTCGGTGGGGCTCCTCGACGCCATGCGGACCGGGCCGGACGTGGCCCCCCTCTGGGAGGAGGAATCGCGGCGGCTGTGGCTGGGGGACGCGACCGGGCCGTCAGCACGAAACGCGCTGCACACGGCCCTCTCGCGCTGGTATGCGCACGCGTGGTACCAGCCTGATCCCGATGTCGCCATCGTGCGCCGGGAACGCAGCCTGCTGACGGAAGAGGAGCGGGGCGCGGTCGCCGGGATGCTGGACGTGATCGGCGGCCTGCGGGCGAGCAGTGACCCGCTGGGCGGGCTGGACGGGCGCGAGCTGGCGCTGTTGCGCCGCTGTCTGGAGCTCAGCCCGCCCGACCGTCCTCGCACCCTGACCCACAGCCTCGGCGGGGCCGTGACCCACTTCGGGCGCGGCACCTTCAACCTGACCCAGACAGCCGCCGGGGGGATTCCCGCCCACGGTTACCGCAGCCGCGAGGTATCCCATGACAGAGACTGACCCCCTTCCCTTTCACGCCGCCGAGTTCACCAAACCCGACGGCCGGGCGCTGACCCTCTACGGCCTGGCGCCGGTCGAGGTCCGGGGCGAGATTCCCAGCCCCGCCGGGGACCCGCCGGTGCCGCGCCCCACGATGCGCTGGCACCCCCTGCGCGGCGAGTGGGTGATGTACGCGGCGCACCGTCTGGGCCGCACGTTTCTGCCGCCGCCCGAGTACAACCCGCTGGCGCCCACGACCAATCCCGAGCACCCGACCGAGCTGCCGCAGGGCCGGTACGACCTCGCCGTCTTCGACAACCGCTTTCCCAGCCTGACGCCGGACGCGCCGCCGCCCGAGCACCCGGCCCACCCCTCCGAGCGGGCGGGCACCGGCAAGTGCGAGATGGTCGTGTTCAGTCAGGACCCCTCGGGGCGGCTGGCGGGCCTGTCGGGGGCGCAGATGGCCCTGCTGCTCGCGGTGTGGGCCGACCGCACCACCCGGCTCGCGCAGGGCGGGAAGATTCGCAGCGTCCTCGCCTTTGAAAACCGGGGGGTGGAGGTCGGCGTGACCCTGCACCATCCGCACGGGCAGATCTACGCCTACGACCACATCCCGCCCGTGCAGGCGCGGATGCTGGAGGGAGCGCGGACGCACTTAGCTGAGCACGGGCGCCCCTGGCTGGCCGACTTCGTGGCCGCCGAGCGGGAGGCCGGAAGCCGACTCCTCCGCGACGAGGGAGAGGCCCTGAGCGTGGTGCCCCCCTTCGCCCGCTACACCTACGAGACGTGGGTGCTGCCCACCCGCCCGGTGGGGCGGCTCTCGGAGCTGACAGACGCCGAGCGGGTCGCCTTCGCCCGCGTGCTGAAAGACGCGCTGCTGCGCCTCGACGCCCTGTTCGGCGTGCGGATGCCCTACCTGCTGACGGTGCATCAGGCGCCGCTGGACGGGGAGGCGCATCCAGAGTTCCCCCTCCACATTGAGCTGTACCCCTACCTGCGGGCGCCGGGCCGAATGAAGTACCTCGCCGGAACCGAGCAGGGCGCGGGCGAGTTCGCCAACGACAAGTTCCCGGAAGTCGCCGCCGCCGAGCTGCGGGGGCTGGAGGTCCCATGAAGACGTTCGAGCAGATCTTCGGCCACGCGCCGACCGTCACCGCCCGCGCACCGGGCCGGGTCAACCTGCTGGGTGAACACACCGATTACCAGGGCGGCTACGTCCTGCCCACTGCCATTCCGCAGGAGGCGACGGTCAGTCTCGCCCCCAACGGCACGGAGGAGCACCACGTCTACGCCGCCGATCTGGATGAGCATGCCACCTTCGGACTCGGGGAGAATGCCGACGGGGGCTTCGGGCGCTACGTGGCGGGGGCGCTGGCGCTGGGGGGGGCGCGGGAGGGCCTGAATGTCCACGTGACCAGCGAGGTGCCCATGACGGGCGGCCTCTCCAGCAGCGCGGCGCTGGAGGTGGCCTCCTTGCGGGCCCTGCGCGAGCTGGGCGTGCTGGACATAGGTGACGAGGCGCTGGCGCTGCTGGCCCAGCGGGTCGAGCACGAGTACGTGGGGGTCAAGTCGGGGATTCTGGACCAGATGGCAAGCACCTTCGCGCGGGCGGGGGTGATGCTCTTTCTGGACACCCGGACCCTGCACCGCGAGATGCTTCCGCTGCCCGGAGGAGCGGAGGTGCTGGTGGTCGACTCCGGCGTGCCCCGCCGCCTCGCGGAGTCCGGCTACAACGAGCGCCGCGCCCAGGTGGAGGAGGCCGCGCGGCTTCTCGGCGTGCCCGAGTTGCGGGACGTGCAAGACCCGGCGGCGGTGGAGGCCCTGCCCCCGCCCCTGCGCGAACGGGCCCGGCACGTCGTCACCGAGAACGCGCGGGTGCTGGAGGCGGTGCGGCCCGGCGTGGGTCCGGAGCGCTTCGGGAAGTGGATGAACGCCTCGCACGCCAGCCTGCGGGACGACTACGAGGTCTCGCACCCGGTCGTGGACGCCATCGTCGCGGCCCTGCAAGCCCACCCGGACGTCTACGGCGCCCGCATGACCGGGGCGGGCTTCGGCGGGTCGCTCGTCGCGCTGGTGCGGGCGGGGACGGCGGCGGCGGTGG
>NZ_JASNGB010000052.1 GCF_030271215.1 Deinococcus rhizophilus
CGCCTCCGGGCGGCCCGTGCGGGCGCTGGTGGTGAACGCGGGCAACGCGAACGCCGCCACCGGGCCGCAGGGCGAGGCCGACAACGCAGCGATGGCCGTTGGACTGGCCGGGCACCTCGGGCTGGAGGCGGGCGCGGTTCTGACGGCCTCGACCGGGATCATCGGTCACCTCCTCCCGATGGACCGGGTGCGGGAGGGGCTGGCGCGGCTGCCGGGGGCGCTGGCGCCGGAGGCCGACCCCTTCGCCGCCGCGATCATGACCACCGACACCCGGCCCAAGACGGCCGAGGCGCGGCTGAGCACCGGCGCCCGCATCGTGGGCACCGCCAAGGGCAGCGGCATGATTCACCCCGACATGGCGACCATGTTCGCCTTCGCCTTCACGGACGCGCGGGTGGACGCGGGAGTGCTGCGGGCGGCGTTTCCCGCCATCGTGAACCGCACCTTCAATGCCGTGACGGTGGACGGCGACACCAGCACGAACGACATGGCGCTGGTGCTGGCGAACGGGCGGGCGGGCGAGGTGGACCAGACCGAGTTCCTGGCCGCGCTCGAAGGCGTGATGCGTGACCTGGCCCGGCAGATCGCCGCCGACGGGGAAGGGGCGGCCAAGCTGCTCACGGTGCGGGTGTCGGGCGCCCGCACGGAGGCCGAGGCGCTGGCCGCCGCCCGCACCTGCTGCGTGAGCCCGCTGCTCAAGAGTGCGGTGCACGGCAACGACCCCAACTGGGGCCGGGTGATCATGGCGGTGGGCCGCAGCGGGGCGGCGGTGGACCTTCCCGCAATGACGGTCCGTGTGCAGGGCACCCCCGTCTTCGCGGGGCGGCCCCTGGACTACGACGCGGCGGCGGTCAGCGCCTCCATGCGGGCGGAGGAAGTCGTCTTCGAGGTTGGTCTCGGCGTGGGCGAGGCAGGGGCCGAGGCGTGGGGCTGCGACCTCAGCGCCGAGTACGTGAGCATCAACGCGGAATACACCACCTGAGTGCCCACTCAGAAACCGTCATCTCCCTGACAGGCGGAGGGCAGGCGGGCCGCTTAAGGTGGAGCATGACCGGACTCTCCCGACAACTGACGCTGCTGGCCGTGACGGTGCTGACGCTGGTCATGAACTACCTCAGCAACGCGCTGCCGCTGTTCGGCAACTCCAACGCGGACGTGAGCGACGCGCTGCCCAACGCCTTTACCCCGGCGGGACTGACCTTTGCCATCTGGGGCGTGATCTTCCTGGGGCTGCTGGTGTTCGCGGTGTATCAGGCCCTGCCCGCGCAGCGCGGCCCCCGGCTGGACCACCTGTTCTGGCCCTTCTTGCTGAGCAACCTGCTCAACGTCTCGTGGCTGCTGGCCTTCCAGAGCCTGAACATCGGCCCCAGCGTGCTGGTCATGCTGGCGCTGCTGGGCAGCCTGATCTGGCTGTACCTGCGGGTGCGCGGTCTGCCCCCCCAGGGCGCCGAGGACCTGACCCTGATGCTGCCCACCAGCCTCTACCTCGGCTGGATCAGCGTGGCGACCATCGCCAACGTGACCGCGTGGCTGGTCAGCGAGGGGGTCACCTCGGGACTGGCGGGCCTGGGGGCGCCCGCGTGGTCGGCCGCGTTGGTGCTGATCGCGGCGGGGCTGGGGGCCTTTTTCCTGGTCCGCTTCCGCGACTTCGCCTACGCGGCGGTGCTGCTGTGGGCCTTCTACGGCGTGTACGCCGCCCGGCCCGACGTGACAGCCGTGGTGCTGGGCGTGGCCGTGGGTGCCGTGCTGGTCGTGCTGGGAGGGGTGGCGGCGGCGCGTCGACCCCGGGCGGCGCTGTGACGGTGGGCCTGTCGGGGCCATGACCGTTCCCGGCCATCCGGCCCATGCCGAACGCGGAGGTCTGTGCAAGGCTACCGGACATGCAGACTCGCCCGGCACGCTCAGACGACTTCGCCCAGCTCCGGCCCATGCTGCTCGACATGGGCTTCGTGGAAGACGGGGCCGCGCTGGAGGCCCGCTTTCCCGCCTTCTGCGACGCGCCAGACTCCCTGCTGCTGGTGGCCGAGGCCGAGTCAGGGGCTGGGGGCGAGGCTGGGGAACTGCTGGGGTACGCCTGGGTGCAGGACTACGGCCCGCACCTGCGCTCGGGCGACTCGCACCGGACGGCGAAACTGCACGACCTGTACACCCTCCCGGCAGCCCGCAGGCGGGGCGTCGCCCGGGCGCTCATGGAGGGGGTGGAAAGCTGGGCGCGTGGGCGTCCCCTGCGGTACGTCTTCTGGTACGCCAACCAGCGGGAGGCGGGGCGGGCTTACCAGGCGATGGGCCACCAGCCCGCCCCCTCGGGGCAGGAGGGATACGACTTCTACGAGATCGACCTGGGAGACCCGGCCCTGCGCCAACCCCACCCCCTGCGCGGCTCGTAGGAGGGGCCGACCTCAGCCCAGCGTCAGCCCAGCGCCGGAAGCTCCCGCACGTGGTCCGCGATGAGGCCGCCCCCCAGCAGGCGGGGACCCGCGTACAGCACCGCGCTCTGGCCGGGAGCGACCGCGAACTGCGGCTCCTCAAACTTCAGCTCGAAGCCGTGCTCGTCGGCGTGGACGACCCTGGCCCGCACGGGCTTCGTGCGGTAGCGCACCTGCACCTCCAGCTCGCGCGGCAGCTCGGCGAGGTCGAGGAGGTAGTTGGCCCCCTCCGCCCGCAGGCCGTCCCAGACGCAGTCCTCGTAGTCGCCCACCCAGACGGTGTTGCCCACCGGGTTGAGGTGGACGACGTGGCGGACCCGGTGCGACTGGTAAAGGCCCAGGCCCTTTTTCTGCCCCAGTGTGTAGAACTGGGTGCCCAGGTGCTCGCCCACCACTTCACCCGTGGCGATCTCGCGGATATAGCCCTGGCTCTGCGGCAACTGCTCGGCCACCCAGTCCTGCACCTTGCCGGGCACGAAGCAGATGTTCTGGCTCTCGGGCTTGCTGGCGGTCAGCAGGCCGCGCTCGGCGGCGATCTCGCGCACGCGGGGCTTTTCCAGCTCGCCCACCGGGAAGAGGATGTGCGGCAAAGCCTCGCGCGGGGTGCCCCACAGGAAATAGGTCTGGTCCTTGCGCGGGTCGTCGCCGCGCCAGAACTCGACCGCGCCGCCTTCCCGCTCCACCCGCTTCACGTAATGGCCGGTGGCGACGTACTGGCAGCCCAGCATCCGGGCCTTTTTCACGAGTTCGTCGAACTTGACCTTCGTGTTGCAGTTGACGCAGGGGTTGGGCGTGCGGCCCCGCGCGTACTCGTCTACAAAGGGGCCGACGATGTGGCGCTGGAACGGCTCGCGGTAGTCCAGCAGGTAAAAGGGCACGCCGACCTGCTCGGCCACCCGGCGGGCCTCGAACGCCGCGTCGGGCGAGCAGCACGAGTCGAAGGTGTCCACCCGCTTGTCGTCGGGCCAGAAGCGCATCATCGCGCCGATCACCTGATAGCCCTGATCCTTGAGCAGCGCCGCCGTCACGCTGGAATCCACCCCGCCCGACATCGCGCACAGCACGCGCGGCGCGGGGGTCGGGGTGGGAGGCGCGGGGACGAGTGCGGATGCGGGCGCGGCCTGGGTCATAGCGCCGGGGAGCCTAGCAGGTGCGCGGCCCGGAAACCGTGAGGGGGGCAGCGCGTGAGGTGAGGCTCAGCGCCCGCCTGAGGCCCGAGGAGGGAGGCCCGCAGGTTGACGTTTGACCCAGGGGGTTGGCCGCCCATCGCCGTGAATCGCCGTGATCACGTCCCCCGGTGCCTCCGGACTTGGGCGCGGGACGCACGCGCGTGCACGTCGGGAAACAAGCGGTTCTGCACATCATCGAGGCATTCCTGGGACGGCCAGGGGTGGAGGCCCCTCTCCCATCACCCGCCGCGCCCGGCCAGCCGCTCCAGCTCGGGGCGGTCGAGCACCCGGACCTGCCGACGTTCGAGCTGGATCAGACCCAGACGGTAGAACTCGCCCAGCTTGCGGCTGACAAGCTCGGGCACGGTGCCCAGCAGGGCGGCGAGGTCGCTGTTGGTGGGCAGGGCGTGGGGCCCGTCGGCGGCGTGTTCGAGGAGGTACGCGGCCAGCCGTTCCCCGAGTTCGCTGAACACCAGCCCCTCCAGCCGGGCGAGCAGTTCGGCCTGCCGCCGGGCCAGGGACGCGATGACGGCCGCCGCCAGCGCCGGGGTCCCGAAGACATGCTCGCGGACGGCGGCGGCGGGCAGGCACAGCACCTCGGTGGGGGTCTGGAGGGCGACGGCGTGTGCGGGGGCAGGGTCGCTGCCCGCAAAGACGCCCACGCCCGCGACGAGCTGGCGCGGCCCTTCCACATGCAGGGTCAGCTCGCGGGTGCCGCCGCGCACCACCCGGTAGACCCGCACGCTGCCGCTGCTCACCATGAAGAGGGTCTCCGGCACGTCCCCGGCCCGGAACAGCAGCTCGCCGCGCCGCAGCGTCCGGAAGGTACCCCGCGCGGCCAGCGGACGCAGGTCAGCGGGCGAGGCTCCCCCGAAGACGGGCGAGTGGCTCAGCAACTCCAGAGCGCGGACGGGGTCGGGCAGGGTGGGCACGTGGTCCGATGCTGCCACAGCGGAGGGCACTGGCCCCCCAGCCCCCCACGACATACAGCACTCAGGCCAGCACCGCCGCCCCGCACAGGCCCAGGCTTGCGGCGAGCGTCAGGTGGGTGATCCACGCCGGGGGCCGCGTCTCGGCCTGACCGCGCCGCACGTGCAGGGCCACCAGAGCGCCGATCAAGACCAGCAGCCCGAGTTCCAGCCAGAGCGCGGGCCGGAAGCCGGAGGTCAGGCCCAGCGCCAGGACCACCGCGAACAGGGCCACGGTGAGCACGCCGTTGACCCGCGCGTAGTGCCGACCCACCGCGCGGCGGTGCCCGGTGCGGGTCGCGTGGTCGGGAAACAGCTCGGAGAAGGCGGGGCTGACCACGAAGGTCGTGAACAGGTACATGCCCACCCACATTCCCACCAGCAGGATATTCAGACCGGACAGCAGGTCCATGCTCAGAGGCCGAAGAAGACGCGGTTCTTGGCGATGAACTCGGTCTCCCCGGCGGGCACGTCCTCCTCGGGGAAGATGGCGCTGACCGGGCAGGCGGGCACGCAGGCCCCGCAGTCGATGCACTCGTCGGGGTGAATCAGGAACTGGTCGCCGCCGTCGTAGATGCATTCCACCGGGCAGACCTCGGTGCAGGCCTGGTCCTTGACGCCGATGCAGGGGCTGACAATCACGTGAGGCATGCGGGCAGGATGGCAGCTGGGGGCGGCAGGAGGCCATGACCTGGGTCAAGGGGGAGGGAGGGTGGGGAGGTTGAGGCGCCCTTCTGCTCCTCCCACGGGGGGAGAGGGGCCAGAGACGCTGCTGCCCAGGCCGCCCTGGTCCTGTCTCATACGGACTCCGATGGAGTCGCCTACGAAGTGATTCCATCCGAGCGGAGGCGAGAAGGAGAAAGGGCGGGTTCCGGAAGATGGAAGGAAAGGAATTGGACGGAACCCGTCTCAGCCGACCTCAACGTCCCCACGCCGCGAATCCTCTTGCCAGACAGACGGACGGTTGGCGCGGGCCGTGCCGGGGCCTTTGCTGTCGCAGCGCTGCTTGCCCTGACGCTCTGGGAAGTGGGGGCGCCCCGCGACCGTGCCACCCGGCTGCTCCGCCAAGCCAGCTCTCCCCCGCCCACGCCCTAACATGGCCCCCATGCTCGCCATCCTCGGTGCCATGGACGAAGAAATCGAATTGCTCAGGGCGGACCTTCAGCAGTCCGAAACGCTGACGCCTCCCGGCGCGACCCTCTACCGGGGCGTGCTGGACGGCGTGCCCATCCTGCTGGCCAAGAGCGGCATCGGCAAGGTGAACGCGGCGATGACGGCCACGCATCTGCTGAACGCCGGGGCCACCCGCGTGATTTTCACCGGGGTCGCGGGGGGCGTTCACCCCGAACTGCGGGTAGGCGACCTCGTGGTGAGCACCGACCTCGTGCAGCACGACGTGGACGTGACGGCGCTGGACTACCCGCTGGGGACGGTCCCCGGCGAGACGGCCGCGTGGCAGGCCGACCCCGAACTGCGCGAGGTCGCGCTGGCGGCCGCCCGCGAGGTCGAGGGCGTGGGCGTGCTGGAGGGCCGGGTGGCGAGCGGCGACCAGTTCATCGCCTCGCGCGAGGGGGTGGGGCGGCTGTGGACGGTCTTCGGGGCCGCCTGCGCCGAGATGGAGGGAGCGGCGGTCGCGCAGGTGTGCGCCAAGGCGGGCGTGCCCTTCGTGGTGATCCGCTCGGTGAGCGACACCGCCGACCACGACGCGCAGGTGGACTACCGCACCTTCATGCCGCTGGTGGCCCGGCACGCCAAGCAGGTCGTGCGCGGGATGCTGGCCCGGCTGGGCACCGCGCAGGGGTGACGGCTTCCACTCCGGTCCTCTCGCCCCCGGTGCGCGTCGTGCTGGGGCTGGGCCTGCTGACCGCCTTTGCCGCGCTGGGCACCGTCCTGGTGACGTGGCTGGGCTGGCCGCTGCCGGGGTCGGTGGTCGGGATGGCGCTGCTGTGGGCGGCCCTCTCGCTGGGACTCGTGCGGCTCTCGTGGCTGGAGGCCGCCGCCGACGGACTGCTGGGCATCCTGGGACTGCTGTTCGTGCCCGCCACCGTGGGCTTTATCGAGTTCCTGTCGGCGGGGGCCGAGTGGGGCCTGTGGCTGCTGGTGATGCTGGCGGGGCTGCTGCTGGGCGCCGGGACGGCGGGACTGGTCGCGGGGCGGCTGGTGCGCGGATGAGGGTCAGTCCGTGGGGAGGAGCGGCGTGACCTGGGTGGCCCTGACCCTGCTCGCCTTCGCCCTGGGGGTGGCCGCGCAGTGGCGGGTGCGGCATCCGCTGGTCAACCCGACGCTGGTGGCGACGGTGATCGTGTCCGGGGCGCTGCTGGTGACGGCCACGCCCTACCGGGACTACACCTCGGAGGTGCGGCCGCTCTCCTTCCTGCTCGGCCCGGCGGTGGTGGCGCTGGCGGTGCCGCTCTACCGGTTGCGGGCGCTGCTGGCCCGCGAGTGGCGGGCACTGGGGGTGGGCGGCGTGGCGGGCACACTGGTGGGCATGGGCGCGGACGCCGCGCTGCCCCGGCTGCTGGGGCTGGACGCGGCGGCGCGGCAGGCCCTGCTGACCGCCCCGGCGACCAGTCCGGTGGCGTTACAACTCGCCACCTTCACGGGCGCTCCACCCGCGCTGGCGGCCACCCTGGCGGTGCTGTCGGGGCTGGTGGNGGCGCGGACGCCGCGCTGCCCCGGCTGCTGGGGCTGGACGCGGCGGCGCGGCAGGCCCTGCTGACCGCCCCGGCGACCAGTCCGGTGGCGTTACAACTCGCCACCTTCACGGGCGCTCCACCCGCGCTGGCGGCCACCCTGGCGGTGCTGTCGGGGCTGGTGGGGGCGCTGGTGCTGCCGCCCTTCCTGACCCTGCTGGGCGTCCGGCATCCGCTCGCGCGGGGCATCGCCATCGGCAGCGTGGCGCACGGGGTGGGCACCGCCCGTGCCCGCGAGGAGGGCGAGACGACGGGCGCGGCCAGCTCCATCGGAATGGGCCTGGCCGCGCTGGTGGTGACGCTGGTGGTGGCGCTGCTGGGGTAAGCCTCAGCGCGAGACGAGAATCTGCACGCTCTGGATCAGGTCAGGCTCGGCGCCGGGGATGGGCACCTCGCCGTTCGGGGTCGCCGTGCGGGTCAGACGCTGCAGGGTGTCCAGTCCGGAAACGACCTGCCCGAACACCGTGTACCCGCCGCTCAGGAAATCCGCCGGGGCCAGCGTGATGAAAAACTGGCTCCCCTGCGAGTCCAGGCTGGCGGCGCGGGCCATCCCCAGCACCCCCGCGCGGTCGAAGCGCAGGCCGTTCCCGACCTCGGCGCGGAAGCTGTAGCCGGGGCCGCCCGTGCCCCAGCGGGCGCGGAGGGCCGGGTCCGTGCTCTGCGGATCGCCGCCCTGGGCCATGAAGCCCTCGATCACGCGGTGAAAGCGGGTGCCGTCGTAAAAGCGGTTGAGGGCCAGGAACACGAAGTTGTTCACGGCGACCGGGGCCTGCCGCGCGTACAGCTCCAGCGTGATCGGCCCCTTGCTGGTGTTCAGCACCGCCTGGTAGGTCCGCGCCGGGTCGGTCACCTGGGCGGCGGAAGCAAAGCCCGTGACGCGGCCAGCGCCCAGCGGCTGAACCGGGACGAAGGTCGGGGCCGTGGGAGGGGCCACAGGAGCGGGAGCCGGAGCCGTGGGCTGTGGTGCGGAGGCTTGCGGCTGGGTGGCGGGCGCACACGCCATCAGGCCGAGGCTCAGGGAGGCGAGCAAGGCGGGCGCCGCACGGCGGAAGGCAGGTGAAGGCATGGGCGCAGTATGTCAGAGCCTTCTCCCGGAGCCCTCCCCGGTGAGCCGCTGTCCTACTCCACCGCCAGCCCCGTCGTGTACTTCTCCCCCTTCACCACGATGGTGCTCGCCGTGTTCCGCACCCCCGGAATGGCCGCGAGCACGTCCACCAGAAAGGTCTGGTAGGCGTCGAGGTCGGGCACGACCACCTTGAGCAGGTAGTCGGTGTCGCCCAGGCAGAGGTAGCACTCCAGCACCTCGGGCCGCCCGCGCATCCGCTCGGCAAAGGTCTCGAAGCCCTGCTTGGTCTGCTTGTCCAGCGTGACCCGCACGAAGACCATCAGGTCGCGCCCGACCCGTTTGGGGTCCAGCAGGGCCACGTAGCGGCTGATGATGCCCTCCTCCTCCAGCCGCCGCACCCGCCGCAGGGTCGGCGCCGGAGTCAGGCCGATCTCATCGGCGAGTTCGGTGTTGGGAATGCGGGCGTCGCGCTGGAGGATGGTCAGAATCCGGCGGTCG
Organism: Deinococcus rhizophilus; assembly: GCF_030271215.1. GTDB lineage: Bacteria > Deinococcota > Deinococci > Deinococcales > Deinococcaceae > Deinococcus > Deinococcus rhizophilus. The sequence continues at coordinate 8,821 of NZ_JASNGB010000052.1, forward strand.
GTGGCATCGAGATCCGGCTTTGACATGAATGGGCACAGGATAGCAGTTCTGACGCAACCCGGTTGCGCGGATGTGTCTGCAGCGCGGCCTGTGGGCAATCGGACGCGCGAAGCGTCCTGCTAGCATTGCGCCACTTCAACAGGAATGCAGGCGGGCGGCCCCGGCGGGGTGCGCGGCCCTGCGGAGGCACTATGAAGATCGGACTCCCCAAGGAAATCAAGGTCAAGGAAAACCGCGTGGCGCTCACGCCCGGCGGCGTGGGTACGCTGGTGCGGCGCGGGCATACGGTCGTGGTCGAGCAGGGCGCGGGCGTAGGCAGCGGCCTCGCGGACAGCGAGTACGTGGCGGCGGGCGCGACCCTGGGCAGCGCCGCCGACGCCTGGGCCGCCGAGATGGTGGTCAAGGTCAAGGAGCCCGTCAAGGGCGAGTACGGGTATCTGCGCGAGGGGCTGCTGCTGTTCACCTACCTGCACCTCGCCGCCGACCGCCCGCTGACCGACGCGCTGCTCTCGTCGGGCACCACCGGCGTGGCCTACGAGACGGTGCAGCTCGACGACGGCAGCCTGCCGTTGCTGACCCCGATGTCGGAGGTCGCCGGGCGCCTCAGCGTGCAGGCGGGGGCCTATCACCTGCAGAAGCCGGTGGGCGGGCGCGGCGTGCTGCTGGGCGGCGTGCCCGGCGTGCAGCCCGGCCACGTGACCATCCTGGGCGGCGGCGTGGTGGGCACCAACGCGGCGAAGATGGCGATGGGCCTGGGGGCCAAGGTCACCATCCTCGATGTGTCGCAGCGCCGCCTGGCCTACCTCGACGACGTGTTCTTCGGGCGCCTGACCACCATGATGAGCAGCGAGGCCAACATCCGCGCCCTGCTGCCCGACACCGACCTGTTGATCGGCGGCGTGCTGATTCCCGGCGCCAAGGCCCCGCACCTCGTCACCCGCGACATGCTCCCGCTGATGCCAGAAGCCAGCGTCGTCGTGGACGTGGCGGTCGACCAGGGCGGCTGCGTGGAAACCATCCACGCGACCACGCACGACGACCCCACCTATGTGGTGGACGGCGTGATTCACTACGGGGTCGCCAACATGCCGGGGGCCGTGCCGCGCACGAGTACCTTTGCGCTCACCAACCAGACCATGCCCTACGTGCTGCAACTCGCCGAGCAGGGCGTGTCGGCCCTCACGCGCAACAAGGCGCTGCGCCTGGGCCTGAACACCCACGGGGGCAAGCTGACCTACCAGGGCGTCGCGGAAGCCTTCGAGCTCGCCTTTGACGAGCCGGAGGCGGTGCTGGCGTAAGCCGGAGGCTCGGGGTGGGCAGCGGACTCGCGGGCGTATGGGTCCGCTGCCCCCTTTTTGGCCCTCTCCCCCGTCAAGCGGCATCATTGGGGCTGATGGAGCCTTCCCCCGTGCCCCTCCCGTCGCCACCCGAGCGCCTGACCTTCCGAGTGCCGGGGATGGACTGCGCCGCCGAGGAACATCTGGTGCGGCTGGGGCTGGAGGAGCAGCCGGGCGTGACCCACCTCGCCTTCGACCTTCCGGCCCGAACGGTGGTCGTGACCCATCAGGGTGACGCGGCGGCCATCGAGCGGCGGATGGAGGGCCTGGGCCTCGGCGCGGCACTCGTCGGGCGGGCAGAGGGGCCCGCGACCGGACCAGGGGAGGAGGAGGCTGGGCAGCGCCGACTGCTCGTGACCGTCCTGCTCATCAACGGGAGCCTCTTTATACTGGAGCTGGGGGCCGGGGTTCTGGCCGGGTCGCTAGGGCTGGTGGCCGACAGCCTCGACATGCTGGCCGACGCGCTGGTGTACGGCCTGAGCCTCCTGGCGGTGGGGCGATCAGGGGCGCACAAGAAACGGGTCGCCCGAATCAGCGGCGTCTTGCAGCTAGGTCTGGCGGTGCTGGGCCTCGTGGAGGTGCTGCGGCGCTTTGCGGGGGCTGGAGAGCCGCCCGACTTCGGCCCCATGATCGGGGTTTCCCTGGTGGCGCTGGCGGGCAATGCTGCGTCCCTGCGGGTGCTTCAGCGGGCGCGGAACCCCGAAGCCCACCTGCGGGCCAGCCAGATCTTTACCACCAACGACGTGATCGTGAATATCGGTGTGATCGTGGCGGGCGGGCTGGTGCTGCTGAGCGGCTCGGCGCTGCCCGATCTGGTGGTGGGCGCGGCCGTGTTCATGCTGGTGGCGAGCGGAGCGTGGCGCATCCTGCGGCTGGCCCGCTGAGGCACCCCGCCCAGCGGGGCACCCCGTTCCTCCCTGTCCATGCCGTACCCTGGCCCCATGCTGTCCCGCCGACGCCCGGCCTCCGCCCCCGCGACTCCTGCCCCGGCGCGTCCCCCGCGCGATCCCCGGCAACTGCGGCGGGTGCTGGCCTACGCGCGGCCCTACCGGACGCTGCTGATTCTCGGGTTGATCGCCACCCTGATTTCCAGCGGGCTGAACCTGATCTTCCCGCTGCTGTTCGGACGGCTGATCGACGCCTCCTTCCTGCGGGTGGGATCGACCGATACCGGGCCACTCGACCGCACGGTGCTCGCGCTGCTGGGCATCTTCGCGCTGTCCTCGCTGTTCGGGGCCGCGCAGTCGTACCTGCTCGCCAAGGTGGGGGCGGGGGTGGTCGCCGACCTGCGCCGACACCTCTTCTCGCACCTGATGACGCTCTCGCCGCGCTTTTTCGCCGAGCACCGCACCGGCGAACTCACCAGCCGACTCACGGCGGACGTGGGCACGGTGCAGGCGGTCACGAGCACCGCGCTCGCGCAGGCGGCGGCGCTGAGCTTCAACATCGTGGGGTCGACGACCCTGCTGGTGGTCACCAGTCCCCGGCTGAGCCTGCTCACGCTGGCGGTGATTCCGCTGGTGATCGGCACGGCGATCGTGATCGGGCGGCGCATCCGGGTGGTCAGCCGCGAGGTGCAGGACCGGGTCGCCGAGGCCAACGCCAGTGCCGAGGAAGCGATCAGCGGGGTCCGGGTGGTTCAGAGCTTCACCGCCGAGGACACCGAGCGCGGGCGCTACGGACAGGGCGTGCTCGCGTCCTTCCTGGCCTCGCTGCGGCGGGCGCGGCTGCAGGCGCTGATGGGCGGCGTGATGAGCTTCCTGACCTTCGCCTCGCTCGCGGTGGTGCTGTGGTACGGCGGGCGGCTGGTGATGGGCGGCGACCTCAGCCCCGGCGGACTCGTGACTTTCCTGATCTATGCCCTGCAGGTCGGGGCCACGGTCGCGGCACTGTCCGGCCTGTTCAGCCAGTTTCAAGAGGCGCTGGGGGCCTCGGGGCGCATCTTCGAGCTGCTCGACGAGCGCAGCGACCTGCCCGAACCTGCCCGCCCGCTGCCGCTGCCCCGCGCCCAGGGCCGGGTGAGCTTCGAGGGGGTGGGGTTCAGTTACGGCGACTCGGCGGTGCTGCACGACCTGAGCTTCGACGTGCCCGCCGGACAGGTGGTGGCGCTGGTGGGGCCCAGCGGGGCGGGCAAGACCACGCTGGTGAGCCTGATTCCGCGCTTCTGGGACGTGACGGACGGAAGGTTGCGGGTGGACGGCGAGGACGTGCGGGCCTACGCGCTGGCCGACCTGCGGGCGCAGGTGGGGCTGGTGCCGCAGGAGACGCTGCTCTTTTCCGGGTCCATCGAGGAGAACATCCGCTACGGCCGGCCCGACGCCGATCCCCACGAGGTCGAGGCCGCCGCCCGCGCCGCGAACGCGCACGGCTTTATCACGGCGCTGCCGCAGGGGTACGCCACCGTGGTGGGCGAGCGGGGCGTGCGCCTGAGCGGAGGCCAGCGCCAGCGGGTCGCCATCGCCCGCGCCCTGCTCAAAGACCCGCGCATCCTGATTCTCGACGAGGCCACCTCCGCCCTCGACAACGAGTCCGAGGCGCTGGTGCAGCAGGCCCTGGAAACGCTGATGCGGGGCCGCACCACCTTCGTGATCGCCCACCGCCTCTCCACGGTCCGCAACGCCGACCGCATCCTGGTGATGGAGGGGGGCCGGATCGTGCAGGACGGAAGCCACGGGGAACTGATGGCGGCGGGCGGCCTGTACCGCGACCTGTACGAACTCCAGTTCCGCCGGGAGCAGGAGGAGCGGGCCGAACTGGTGCCTGGCGTGGGCGGCTAGCGCCCCAGGCCGGGCACGCCCGCGTAGATGTCGTCCAGGGTCAGGGTGGTGTTCAGGCACGGAATGACGACCTCGCCCGTGCCGGACAGTTCCCGGTCGGTCCAGGTTTCCCCGTCACGCGAGAGCACCCGCACCAGCCGCCGGGTCGGGTCCACGATCAGGTAGGTCTGGAGGCTGGGGAGGGTGGTGTACGTCACCAGCTTGGTGGTGCGGTCGGTGTGCCGGGTGGCTGGGCTCAGGACTTCCACCAGCAGGCAGGGCTCGCGGACGCTGGTGGCCTCGCTTGTGATGGGTTCGCAGGTGACGACCACGTCCGGATAGAAGTAGGCCCGCTGCCCGGCGGAGGGCGTGACATAGACGCGCATGTCGGCCGAAAACACCTTGCAGCCACTGTCCCGCGACCGAAGAAGCAGGGCCGCGCCGATATTGAGCGTCACGGCCCCATGTCCCGCACTTGCCCCCGCCTGCGCCACCGTCGCGCCGTGCAGCGGGTACACGTACCCCCCGAAGAATTCCCGCTTGACCGGGCTTTCCGGCTCGGTCCGCAGGTATTCCTCTTCCGTCATCTCCCAGAAGGTCGGCGCGGGGTCACTCATGGGCGTATGGTACGCCGCATGAGGCAGCGCGAATTCGGCAACACCGGCCTGCGGGTCAGCGTCCTGGGGCTGGGGGCGGGACAGGTCGGCGCGGAGAGCCTGGACGACCGCGAGGCCGGGCGCCTGCTGAACCGCGCCCTCGACCTCGGGGTCACCCTGATCGACACGGCGCGGGGGTACGGTCTCAGTGAGGAGCGCATCGGGCGGCACCTCGCCGGGCGGCGGGACGGGTTCGTCCTGAGCACCAAGGGCGGGTACGGGGTGGAGGGCATGGACGACTGGACGCCGGGAGCCATCCGCCACGGCATCGAGCGGGCGCTGCGGACGATGCGGACCGACCGGATCGACCTCTTCCACCTGCACTCGTGTCCACCCGACACCCTGCGCCGGGACGACCTGCTGGCCGAACTTGACCGGGCGCGGGAGGCCGGGCTGATCCGGGTCGCGGCCTACAGCGGCGAGAACGGGGCGCTGGCGTGGGCGGCCGAGTCCGGACGCTTCGGCAGCCTGGAGACGAGCGTGAACGTGGCCGACCAGTGGAGCCTGCACCACGTCCTGCCGGGCGCGGCCGCGCGGGGCCTGGGCGTGATCGCCAAGCGGCCCATCGCCAACGCCGCGTGGCAGTTTTCCCGGCGCCCGGTGGGCCAGTACGCCGAGGTCTACTGGGAGCGTTTGCAGGCGCTGAATCTTGACCCCGGCGGGCTGGACTGGTCCGAGTTCGCCCTGCGCTTCTCGGCCTTCGCTCCTGGCGTGAGCAGCGCCATCGTGGGCACGGCGCGGGTGGAGAATCTGGAGCGTAATGCGGCCACCGTCGAGCGGGGACCGCTGCCCGCCGGGGTGCTGGCACAGGTCGAGGCGGCGTGGGCACAGCAGGGCGGGGGGTGGGGCGGGGAGGTCTAGAGCATTTGCCATAAGAATGCGGTGGGTTTCCGCATTCGTTGGCCGAGCGGACTTGCAAAGCTGCGCAGCAGAGCGAGCGAATTTAAAAAGAGCATTGGGCAGAATGGAGGCACCTGGGGCGCCTTCCCCCGGGGGCCGTAATTCTGTCCAATGCTCTAGCGGGAGCGGCTAAAGTCCGACGCAGATCCAAAGAGCAGCGCCCACCCGCNCCTTCCCCCGGGGGCCGTAATTCTGTCCAATGCTCTAGCGGGAGCGGCTAAAGTCCGACGCAGATCCAAAGAGCAGCGCCCACCCGCAACCGCAAGGTGGGCGCCGTTCCCAACTCTGGCTCAGTCCATCGCGCTCGCCAGCATGGGCTGGGGCTGCCAGGCCTGCACGCCGATGCCCCGCAGCCGCTCGGCCAGCCGCTCGTAACCCCGGTTGAGGTACTGCACGCCGTCGATGACCGTCTCGCCCTCCGTGGTCATCGCGGCGATGAAGAGGGCCGCCCCGGCGCGGAGGTCGGCGGCTTTGACGGGCGCGGCGTGCAGCGGCCCGCCCTGGATGACCTGGGTGTAGCCGCTCACGGTGATGTTCGCGCCCATGCGCTGCAACTCGGCCACGTGGGTGAGGCGGTCGGGGTACACCGGGTCCTGCACCACGCTGGTGCCGGGTACGGTGGCGAGCAGGGCGCTCATCTGCGGCTGCACGTCGGTGGGAAAGCCGGGGTAACTCTGGGTGGTCAGGTTGACGGGCCGCAGTTCTCGGTCACGGGCGTCCACGATCAGGCGGTCGCCGGATTCCAGAATGTCCACGCCCATCTCGCCCAGCTTGGCGCTCACGGCCCGCAGGTGGTCGGGGCGCACGTTGGTCAGCGTCAGGCGGCTGCGGGTGGCGGCGGCGGCGATCATGAAGGTCCCGGCCTCGATGCGGTCGGGGATGACGGTGTACTCGCCCCCGCGCAGGGCAGGCACGCCCTGGACCGTCAGCGTGTTGGTCCCCGCGCCCTCGATCTGTGCTCCGAGCGTGTTCAGGAACCCGATCAGGTCCACCACGTCGGTGTCGATGCTGGCGTTTTCCAGCGTGACCACACCGTCTCCCAGCACCGAGGCCAGCAGCACGTTATGGGTGCCGCCCACCGTCAGCATCTCGAAGACGAAGGTGCCGTTCAGGCTCCCGGTGCGCGTCGCCGCAAAGTCGCCCCCCTCCTCGGTAAGGTGGGCCCCCAGCGCCCGCAGCGCCTTGACATGCTGGTCGACCGGGCGCGGCCCCCACGCACAGCCCCCCGGCATGGACACCGTGGCCTCGCCTGCCCGCGCCAGGATCGCGCCCAGCACGATGAAACTCGCCCGCATCTTGGACACCAGCGCGTAGGGGGCGTGGGTGCTGAGAATCTCGGGGGTGTGCAGGGTCAGGCTGTTGGGACCGGCCCAGACGTGCCGGGTGCCCAGGTGCGCCATCAGTTCCAGGATGGTGTCCACGTCCGAGAGACGGGGAATGCCGTGCAGGGTGACGGGCTCACGGCTCAGCAGGCTCGCCACGATGATGGGCAGCGCCGCATTCTTGCTGTGCTGGATGGCGATTTCACCGGAGAGGTCCCGGCCTCCTACGAGGTGCAGCGGCGTCAGATCCATGGGGTCAGTCCTTTGGGGCGCGGGCAGGGCAGCCCGGAGGGTCTCGGTGGGGGCGGGTCCGGCGGTGCGGCCGGAAGATGGGTGCATCTTACACACCATGCTCACCGGACGTCTACGCCACCCTGGCCTCAGGCACACCTGCGTCTCCGGGGCGGCTGATGTTGAGGTGCCTCATGGTGCGTGCTACGCTACCCGCGCACACCCCAGCCCAGGCGCACTGCCGGGCGCCGACCCGCTGGAGAGGACAGAAGAGGACATGCCCAAAAAGGAACGCAAACGCCTCCAGGTCGTGATCAGCGAGGAGCAGGACGCGCTGCTCACGCGCACGGCCTACGAACTCTCCAGCCCCGAGCGCCTGATCAGCAAGAGCGAGGTGGTCCGCCTCGCCATCGAGCGCATCGCCCGCGAACTCGGCGAGGGCGAACATATCGACGAGTACCGCAACCTGCTGGCCGACGAGAACGTGGCGGACGACCAGGCTTAGAGCATTTGACAGAGGCTCATCCTGGGTTTCAGGGAGTTGGGG
>NZ_JASNGB010000053.1 GCF_030271215.1 Deinococcus rhizophilus
GCAGCCGCACGGTGAGCTGCGGGCCGCTCGCCACCAGCACCCGCACGTCCAGCGCCCCGGCCGCGCCGGGAGCCGCCAGCGCCATGAGAAAGGTCAACATGCGCATGAATGACGCGAGTATACGCACCCCCCTGCGGCCCCGACTGACAGGGACGTGAGAGCATGCGGCCATGACGGACGGCCGGGCGGGACGGGTGTGGGCACACGTGGGGCAGCCCTTCATGGAGCGCGGGTACGACGTGGCCGTGCTGGGGGCCGGGAGGATGGGGGCCGCCTGCGCCCTGTACCTGCGGCGGCTGGCCCCTCATCTGCGGCTGCTGCTCGCCGAGCGCGGCGGCCTCCCCAACGAGGAGGGGGCGACCATCCTCGCGCCGGGGGTGTGGACCGCCTTCGACGTGCCGCCCGGCCGGGAGGCGGAGGCCGGGTGGACCCGCCCCAACCTGTTCGGGGACCCGGCCGCCGGGCCCCGCCCTCTCCTGCGCCTGCACCCGGACGAGGGCCCCGGCCGCCTCCCCATCCGGCAGCTCCTCGCCCGTTTTCCGGAGGCCGCGCCCCTGCTCGACCCGGGCGCCCTCCCCTGGGCCGAGGTGGACGAGGACGCCTCCACCTACCGCCCCGGCGCGGTGGCGCTGGCCTGCGGACAGGCGGCGGTGCGGGAGGGGGCCGACCTGCTGCTGAACACCCACGCGCACCTCACGCCCGGCGGGGTGCGCCTCGACCGCCTGACGGTCACGAACACCCACCAGATCGTCACCCACGAGACGCACGAGGTCCGCGCCGGGGTCGTGATCGTGGCGATGGGCGCCGACGGTCCCGCCGCCGCCGAGCAGGACCTGGGAATTCACACGGCGCACGGGCGGGCCTACCGCCAGTTTCCGCGCCTGAACACCCCCAGCGACGACCGGACCCCGGTCCTGCGGGCGGGCGGGCTGACCCTGCGCCCGCAGCACGGGGGCTTCACGGTGGTCCCGCCGCTGCACCACCGCGACCCCTCCGGCTACGTGCCGCAGGGCGGGCGCCTGACCGGGGTGCCGGTGGGCGTGCGCCGCGAAACGCTGGAAGACCTCACCCGCCTGATGGACGCCCTGCCCCCGCTGGCGACCGGGGCGCTGGAGATCGGCCGCAGCCTCGCGGACGTGCCCGGCGCGTGGGTGGCCCTGCCAGGGGGACGGGTGGACGCCCCGCCCCGTCACGAGGCGCTGGGCGAGGGGGCTCTGGGTGAGAGGGTGCACCTCCTTCTCGGTGGTCCCCTCGCGGACACGCTGGGGCTGGCGGTGGCCTACGACCTCGCGGCGCGGGTGGCGGGGGTGAGGGAGCGGCCGTGGGGGTAGGGGACCCCTCACCCCGCTGCTTCGCAGCGCCCCTCTCCCAGAGGTAGAGGAGGAAAGCCCTACCCAAAAGATTGGCGATGTTTTTCCCTCTCCCCTTGCGGGAGAGGGCCTTGCGCAGCAAGGGGAGAGGGGTCTTTCCAGCACGCCCCATTCCCTCACGGCAGCGTCAGCACCCGCAGGTTCCCGTCCTGCGCACTGAGGTAGGCCACCTTCTTGCCGTCCGGGCTGACCGACCAGTCGCCCTGCCGCACCTGATCCCCGAGGTCGCCCAGCGTGCGCCACGCGTTCGTGCCCACGTTGTACTCGCGCAGGACGTGTGGACCGCCGTCCGGGTCCAGCGGGATCAGCAGCAGGCGCCGGGCATCCCGCCAGCGGTACGAGCCGAACGCGCTGAGCTTCCGCGCCGCCCCGCCCGCCGTGGGCCGCAGCCACAGGCCATTGCGGGCCGCCGAGTCGAACGCCACGTAGTACGTCACCCACGCCCCGTCCGGGCTGAGGCTGACCCCCCGGAACGACAGCGCCGAGGCCAGCGTGCGCCGCGCTCCCGTGCGGGTGTCCAGCGTGAAGAGGTCGCGGTCCCGCGCCGCCGGGGTGCCCTTGCCGCTCAGCAGCAGCGTCGTCTCGCTGAGCCAGCCATGAATCCCCCCGCCGTACAGGGTGGCGACCTGCCGGGGCGAGCCGAACGCGTCCGCCACGAAGACGCGGGTGGCCCGGCGGTCGAAGTTGCCGCTGGTGTCCGAGCGGGTGTAGGCCAGCCGGTTTTCCGAGCGGGTCCACGTCACGTCCGCCCCGCGCGTGGGCAGGGTGAAGCGGCGGCGGTCGGCCAGCCGCTCCAGCGTGGTGTTCTCGCCCGTGCCCGGCCGCACCGCCCACAGCAAGCGGGGCGAGAAGAAGGCCACCGAGGAAAAGCGCCGGGTGACCTCTCCCCCGTTCGCGGGCACCCCATAGATGCCGGTGGCAGGCCGCGCCGGGGGACCGTCGAGGAACATCAGCGCCCGCGAGTCCGGCGTCCACACCGCGCCGGGGCAGCAGGTGCCGTTCAGGACAGACCTGGAGGGAAGGGTGGCCGCGAGCGCGGGCGAGCCCAGGGCCAGGGCCAGAGCCAGAGCCACAGCCCTCCTCACCGCGCTCCCCCCGGCGCGGGCGGCCAGGGCCGGGCGAACTCGTTGAGAATGGCCCCGCCCCGCCGCACCTCCGGCTGAGACTCGGGGGTCTGCCAGCGGCGCGGCGCGGCGAGGTCGTACTCGTAGCCGCGCCCAAAGGACCCCGCCAGCGCCAGCGAGTCCCAGTCGGCGGCGATGTAGGGCAATGGATTGAAAAAGCGCTGGTGCGAGCGGTCCCGCAACTCCAGATGCAGGTGCGGCGCACTCACGCAGGTGAACTGCGAGTCCCCGCTCTCCCCGATGATCTGCCCCCGCCCCACCCGCTGCCCGACCCGCAGGCTGGAGCGCACCCGCAGGTGCCCGTACAGGCTGCTGAGGTTCCCGGCGTGGTCGATCACCACGTTGTGCGGGGGGCTGCCGTGCGGGCCGTCCACCTCGGCCACCACCCCGTCCCCGATCGAGCGCACCGGGGTGCCGCACGGCGCGCTGAAATCCAGCCCCGCGTGCAGCCCCTGGAGGTTCCCGTAGGTCGAGCGCCGCTGGCGGTAGGCCCCGGTCGTGTTGCCGTAGCCCTGCCCCAGCAGCCAGGTATCCGGCCCCGGCGCCCCCGCGAAGGGCAGCCCGAACTGCCGGGCGGGTCTGGCGATCGCGCTGTCGGGCAGGGCGGGCGCGTAGTGCGCCAGCGCCACGGCGGACGCGGCCAGGAGTCCCCCCGCCGCCACTGTTCGGATTCGGATGGCCCTGAGTCGCATGGCCGATGCTGACCCGGCGCAGGCGCGGGGACGGTGGGGGGAGTTACAGGGAGGCGGTCAGCCGCTCACCCCTCCCGCCGGAAGTCCGGTGCCCGCCGCGCCCCAAAGGCCGTCACGCCCTCCTCGTGCTCCCAGTGGTCCCCGGCGAGCTGCTGCAACTCGGCCTCGAGGTCGAGCGCCTGATCCAGCGTGCTGTTCAAAGCCGCGTTCAGCGCCCGCTTGGTGAGCCCCAGCGCGTGCAGGGGCCGCGCCGCCAGCCGCTCGGCGTACTGCTGCACCTCCTCCCGGAAACTCTCGTCGGGGTAGACGTGCTCGCACAGGCCCAGCCGCAGCGCGTCCTGCGGTCCCACCTTCTCGGCGAGCGCCATCAGCTCGAAGGCCCGGTGATAGCCCACCAGCCGGGGCAGAAACCACGTGCTGCCCGAGTCCGGCACCAGCGCGATATTGGAAAAGACCTCGATCAGGCTGGCCGACCCCGCCCACAGCCGGATGTCGCCCGACAGCGCGAGGCTGGCCCCGGCCCCCGCCGCGACCCCGTTGACGGCGGTGATCACGGGCTTGTCCAGCCCCCGGATGGTCCGGATCAAGGGGTTATAGGTGTGGTTCAGGTGTTCGGTGAAGGTCATGTCCCGCCCTGACACGTCCCCGAGGTCCTGCCCGGCGCAAAAGCCGCGGCCCGCGCCCGTGATCACCACGACCCGCACCTCGGGGTCGCGGCCCGCCGCCTCCAGTTCCCCGGTCAGCGTGAGCAGCAGCGCGTCGTTCGCGGCGTTGAGCTTGTCGGGCCGGTTGAGGGTCAGGGTGCGCACCCCGGCTTGGGTCCGGGACAGGATCACGGGTTCGCTGGTCATGGGGGCAGCGTAGCGCCTGCGCCCCTGCGCCCTACACTGACCCGCGTGACGCCCCAGCCCCTCCCCACCATCCTCGCGCTGGACGTGAGCAAGTCCCGCATCGGCTTCGCGGTGAACACCGGGCGCCTGGCTTTTGGACGGGGCAGCGTGCCCAGGAAGCGGCTGCCGCTGGACCTCAAGGCCGTGCGCCTCAAGGTCGAGGAGACAGGCGCGGAGCTGCTGCTGCTGGGCCTTCCCCTGCGGACGGACGGCGCCCACAGCCCCGCTGCCGACCGGGCGCGGGCCTTCGGCCGGGTGCTGGAGGACAAGGGCTACCGGGTGAAATATCAGGACGAACGCTTCTCCACCCAGCGGGCCCGGGCCCTCGGCGCCTCCGACGAGGACGAGGCAGCGGCGGTGGAGATTCTGGAGCTGTATCTGCTGAGCGCCAGCTAAGCATCCGCGGCGCCCGGCCCTTACAATGGCTCCCTCAGCTCTCCGCAGTTCCGATTCCCGGCGGCCCCGCCCGCCAAGGAGGCCCCATGCAAGGCACCATGATGGACGTTCCCCTCACCATCCCCTTCATCCTCGAACGCGCCCGCACGATCTATGCCGGGCGCGAGGTCGTCAGCCTGCTGGTCGCCGGACGCGACGAGGNGATGGACGTTCCCCTCACCATCCCCTTCATCCTCGAACGCGCCCGCACGATCTATGCCGGGCGCGAGGTCGTCAGCCTGCTGGTCGCCGGACGCGACGAGGCGGGGCAACCTATCCCCCACAAGCACCGCACGACCTACGGCGCGGTGGCGGACCGGGCCCTGCGGCTGGGCACGGCGCTGGGGGGCCTCGGCCTGAATCCCGGCGACCGGGTGGCGACCCTGGCGGTCAACTCGTTCCGGCACCTTGAGGCTTACCTGGGCGTGCCCAGCGCGGGCTTCGTGCTGCACACGGTCAATATCCGGCTGCACCCCGAGCAGATCGCCTGGATTCTGAACCATGCGGAAGACCGGGTGCTCCTGATCGAGAACGTCTTCGCGGCGATGATCCCGGCGCTGAAGGCCGCCTGCCCCGCGCTGGAACACATCGTCGTGCTGGGGCCGCTGCCGCAGGCGATTCCCGGCGTGCTGGACTACGACTCCTGGGTGATGGCCCACGAGCCGATGGGGCGTTACCCGCGCCTGGACGAGAACGACGCCGCCGCCATGTGCTACACCTCCGGCACGACCGGGAACCCCAAGGGCGTGCTGTACACCCACCGCTCGACGGTGCTGCACTCGCTCGCCAGCGCTCCCAAGGACGCGCTGAACGTGGGCGAGCGTGACGTGGTGCTGCCCGTCGTGCCGATGTTTCACGTCAACGCCTGGGGCCTGCCCTACACCTGTGCGATGTACGGGGCGGCGCAGGTCTTCGGCGGGGCCTTCAGCGACGGCCCGACCCTGGCCCGGCTGATGCAGGACGAGCACGTGACCATCACCGCGGGGGTGCCGACGATCTGGATGGGCCTGCTGGCCGAACTCGACCGGGCGAAGGCGGCGGGCGAGCCTTACGAGCTTTCGCGGCTGGAGCGGCTGGTGGTGGGCGGCTCAGCGGCCCCCGAGAGCATGATCCGCGCCTTCGAGGAGCGGCATGGCCTCAGCCTCGCGCACGCCTGGGGCATGACCGAGACGCATCCGCTGGGGACCGCCAGCATCGTGCCGGTGGGCGTCGACGAGCGCAGCGACGAGGGTTACCGTCTGCGGGCCAAGCAGGGCCAGCCCGTGCCGCTGGTCTTCCTGGAGATCGTCTCGGAGGAGGGCGAGCCCCTCCCTCACGACGGCCAGACGATGGGCCGCCTGATCGCGCGGGGGCCGTGGATCGCCAGCTCGTACTTCAAGGGCGAGGGCGAAGGCAGCTTCTTTGAGCGCGACGGCGAGCTGTGGTTCGACACCGGGGACATCGCCACCCTCGACGGGCGCGGCTACATGCACATTCAGGACCGGGCCAAGGACCTGATCAAGTCGGGCGGCGAGTGGATCAGCTCGGTGGACCTCGAGAACGCGATCATGGCCCACCCGGCCGTCGCGCAGTGCGCCGTGATCGCCATGGACGACCCCAAATGGGACGAGCGCCCGCTGGCCGTGGTTACCCTGCGCGAGGGCGGGCAGGTGACCCACGAGGAACTGCGCGATTTCCTGGCGCCGAAGTTCGCCAAGTGGTGGCTGCCCGACGCGACCATCTTCGCCGCGAGCCTGCCCATCGGGGCGACGGGCAAGTTTCTCAAGCGCGAGCTGCGCGAGCAGTACCGGGGCTACCCCCACACCCACGAGACGCACCACGCCAATCTCTCGGGTGAGGGCAGCTGATTCCTGACCCGCTGAGGCTCAGCCCGTAGAATCCCCCCTATGGCCGTTTCGGTGCGGGGACAACAGGTGACTTTCATTCCCCCGGCGGGTGCTGCGGCGCTCGTCGGGGATTTCACGGACTGGCGCAAGCGGGCGGCCCTCCCGGTCGTCGGGGGGCAATCCATCACGCTGACGCTGCCGCGCGGGGCCTGGGTGGAATACGCCTGGCTGGACGCGCAGGGCAAGGCGTTTCCCGACCCCGACAACGCGCAGAAGTCACTCAACCCGTGGTGGCCCTACCCCCGCGCCGCCGTCGTCGGGGAATACGTGCGGCACCCCGTCTGGCACCTCCCCGACGCGACCCAGAAGGGCACCGCCCACCGACTGACCTGGCCGGGCGAGGTGCTTCCCGGCACCCGCCGCGCCATCGTCTACACCCCGCACGGCCACGACCCGGCGCGGCCCACGCCCGTCTACTACGTGCAGGACGGGGTGGCTTTTTACCGCACCGGGCGGCTGGGCGAGGTCATGGACCGGGCGGTGGAGGCGGGGCTGGCCTCGGGCGCGGTGCTCGTCTTCGTGGAGCCGGGCGACCGCAGCGCCGAGTACTACCTCAATGACCGCTACCTCGACTTCCTGCGCGGCGAGGTCTTTCCCCGGGTGGAGGGCGTCCACGCGACCGCCTCCGAGCGGGGGCTGTGGGGCGCAAGCCTGGGCGGGCTGATCTCGCTGCATCTGGGAAGTGGGCATCCGGAGCTGTTCTCGCGGGTGGTGAGCCACTCCGGGGCCTTCATCGCCCGGCCCGGCGCCACCGACCCGGACGGCACCATCGACACGACCACGGCAGGCGAGTGGCTGCGCGAACGGCTGGAGGCCAGCCCGCCCCGGCACCTGCGGGTGAGCCTGGATACCGGGGTGCTGGAATGGCTCACCGCGCCGAACCGCCGGATGGCCGCCTCGCTCGCCGACCTGGGCGTGGGGCACCAGTACCGCGAGTATCCCAGCGGCCACAACTGGGTGACGTGGCGCGACGCGCTGCCCGAAGCGTTCCTGTACATGCAGGGGACGTGATCCCGCCCCCCGGCACTCACCCGCCCGGACCCCCTCACGCGCCACAATCGGCCCCATGCGTGCCCCTCTTCTCGCGGCGCTGCTCCTCGCGGGCGGCGCGGAGGCCCTGACCATGACCTATCCGAACTCCACCACCGTGCTGCACGAGCGGGCGGCCGACTGGCAGGGGGCCACGCTCGCGGGGGTGGGGGTGCGCGGCGACACGCTGACCCTCGCGCCCGGCAAGGCGTCGGGCACGCTCACCAGCCCGCCCGTGAAGGTGCCCGCCTTCGACGAACTCGTGCCCTCGTGGAACGCGGGGACGGCGGGGGGTGGCAGCGTCACCGTGGAGGTGCGGACACAGGGGGCGGGGGGCACCTGGAGCCGCTGGTTTTCCTTCGGGACGTGGCAGCGGACCGACGGGCGAACCTCGGTGAACGGGCAGCGCGACGCGGCGGGGCAGGTCCTGACCGACACCCTGCGCCTGAGCGCCCGGGCCAGCGCCTACCAGTACCGGGTGACCCTGCGCGGGGCAGGCACCGAGGTTCGGCTCATCGGGATGAACACCAGCGACCGCGCCCGCCGCAGCGCGGGGCTGGGGCACCCCGGCGACCGGGCGGCCTGGGGCAAGGTGGTGGACGTGCCGATGCGGTCGCAGATGCTCTATCCGGACGGCGGCGAGGTGTGGTGCAGCCCGACGAGCGTCTCGATGCTCCTGGCGCGGCACGGGGTGAACGTACCCGTCCCGCAGGCGGCGAAGGGCACCTTCGACCGGGCGTATGGGGGCACTGGCAACTGGGCCTTCAACGCGGCGTATGCGGGCGAGCAGGGGATGCGGGCCTTTGTGACCCGGCTGCCCCACCTCGCGGCGGCCGAGCGGTACACGGCGGCGGGCGTGCCGCTGGCCGTCAGCCTGGGTTGGAAGAAGGGCGAGCTGCCCGGCGCCCCCCTGAGCTACAGCGACGGCCACCTGATGGTGCTGGTGGGCTTCGACGCCCAGGGAAACCCCGTGCTGAACGACCCCGCCGCCCCCACCGACGCGGGCGTGCGCCGCACCTACCCCCGCGCGGCCTTCGAGCGGCTGTGGCTGGGGCACTCGGGCGGGCTGAGCTACGTGATCGCGCCGCCGGGCGTGCGGCTGCCCTGAGGCAGAGCTTTTCTGTCCTGGCGCCCCTGATCAGGTGTTTCGCTGTCAGGCCCCCCTCTCTACAGTGGGGGCATGAGTGTTCACGTCCTTCGTCCCCGCAGGCGCCGCCGCGAAGAGGGCATCGCGCTGGTGGTTGTCCTTCTCTTCACGGCGGTTGTCCTCACGATCGTGGTGAGCACCACCGCCACGCTCGCGCTGGGGGCACGGGGAGGCGGCGTGAACGAGCGGGCGGCCTACCAGGCGCTGCTGGCGGCGGAGAGTGGGCTCAATACCTTCGAGGCACGGGTAAAGGCGCTGGGGAAATATCCAGGCAATGGAACCCAGAGTGTCGTGAACCAGTGGTGGACGGATAACCCCAACCTCAAAGACTATGGCGACGCCGAGTTGGAGGTCACCGCCAAACCCGGCGGCAAGGAGATCACAGTAACTTCTACGGGCCGAGTGTTGGGTGGGACCAAGATTGCAGTGCAAGACTATAGTCTGGCCGTCGACAAGGGCTTCAAATTCCGTCCCCGTTCTGCCGTTACCTCTATTCCTCCGATCGACGCCACCGGAAGTGCCTCTGTCGGGGGTAAGGCCAACGATGGTGTGGTGGCAAAAGTCAGAGATTCAACCATCAATCTGGCTGCTGGGACGACCACAGTGACGCTTCCTCTAAATAGCCCGATAGGAACCAATACGTCCATCAGTAGTGACGAAATGTCCGGCCTGCTGGTGGGCGATTACATCAAAGTCAGTGGCGTGACCTTCCGGATAGACTCCAAAAGCGAGACTTCCGTGACCGTTACTCGTGTCCCCGCAGCTTCCGCAACTGTTTTGCCATTGACAGGAAACGTGACCTTGATGCTGAACGCGGTGGCGAGCAGCTATACCACAGTGGCTGATCCCATGCGCATCGAAGCGTCCAACTTTGGAGACTTCGTGGTCGGAGAGAAGGTGACCATCGGGGGCAAGGAAGCCGTCGTGACCAAGGTCGGCCCCAACGAGAACGAGCCTGAAGGCGAGTACATCGATATAGATTGGGTAGGGACTCAACCCACGACACTGCCTGAGGGCACCCAGATTCTCCGTGACATCACGGCTCTTCGGAGTGCGTCCACCATCCAGGTTCCACACAACAAGACAGATGCCTATGCCATGGACGGTGACCCCGACTGCACAGCAAGTGGAAATGGAAATAACGCGGTTATCACCTGTGAGGCGGCAAACGACCCCCTTCTCAATCAGAATATCGCGGAGAATGAAACTTTCTTCACCAACAGTATTTTTGGTGTAAGCGATAGCAAACTCGATGAGATCGTTCCTCTCGAAACCGATGTCAGCTCCGACTTCCAGATGAATGGCGAGATCAGGAGGATCAGGGCCGCCGACCTGGAAATCGCTATCAAGAACAAGACTTCCTCGGGCATTCTTATTGTTGATGGAGACGTGAACTGGACAGGTGGCGGAAGCTCGACTTTCAACGGTTTCATCTACTTCCGTGGCAATCAGGGTGGAAAGCTGAACGGCAATCTGACGGTCAGTGGGGGAATCGCCGTTCGCGGCGGCCCTATCGAGGGTATCAACAGCGGCGACGATCTCGAGACGGACCTTACCGGTAACTTGACTGTCAATTACCAGGCCACAGCCCTGCGCCGCTACTTCATCAATAACGGAGAAAAGAAGATCAAGCCTATTCAGGGCACCTGGAGACAGCAGTGAAGTCTCAGGGCTTTACCCTCATCGAGCTACTGCTGGTGATCGCCATCATTGGCATTCTGGCCGCCCTGGGCATCATGAACTATGCGCGGTGGCGAGCCAGTTCCGCTGTGATGGAAGGCGCGGTGCAGTTTGCGCAGGCTATCAATGCCACGCGCACAGGGGCAAAGAAGGCGAACGCCTGCTGGCAGATCCGGCTGACCGGCACTGCGACCAACGTGACGCAGTACCAGGTCAACCGGTTCACGACCTCAAGTTGTACTGGCACCCCCGACACGAGCAGCACCTATACCTTGCCTTCGCAAACCCGTATCAGCCTGACCAGTGGTGCAGCAAGCAACAACGTGAACTTTGTGCCGCCCTATGCCACTACAGACGCTTCGCCCAACAGCTACAGCGTGACGTGGGCAGCAAACCCGAGCATCAGCCGCACAGTGCGAATTACCAGCATCCTAGGCAAGGTGGTGGTCAAATGAAGGGGCGAGCTGAGGAAGGCCTGACGCTTATAGAAGTGTTGGTGGCCCTGTCCATCTTCGCCATCGTGTCGGTGGCGGTGCTGTCCATGTTTCCAGCCATCTTCAAGCTCAACAGCCAGACGCGGGCTGACCAGGCAGTGACTATCGGGGCCAAGCAGTACCTTGAAAGTGTCCGGCTCGAGTTTGCGACGGCAGCGGACTTCGATGCCGCCACAACCAGTAGCCTAGCAGCCGGGCCCTCGGGTGCGTCAGTCAACAATTACGAGTGCGCACCTGCCGTGACCAACACCGCAACTGACAGTAGCAGCACCGTCATCATCAAACGGGTTACGTTGACCTGCACGCATGACACCGAGAAAGACCAGACCTTTGTCCTCGATTTTGGGAGGCCGTCGTCGTGAGGGGGCAGGGCGAGCGCGGGCTAACGCTGGTCGAGATGCTGATCGCCATGGCGATTATGGGCGTCGTCTTGGTCCTGGTGACCAATTGGCAGGTCTCCACCCTGAGCATCTCGACGCGGACCAACGCCATGTCGCAGCGCCTCAGTGATCTGACGGACGTAACGGGATATGTGGGGGACCGAGTCCGGTCCGCCCTGCGGGTGCGGGTAGCCCAATCGGGCAGTGGGATCAAGATCAACGGCTCCGACTGTACAGACGATAATCCCTGTCTCTTGGTAGTGCTGCCTGAAAACACAGATACGGGCGTCATCACCAAGTACAACTTGTATGTCTACCGTATCGCTCCACGTTCCGACGTCAACGCGGATTTCAAGGTAACCGACGAGTGGGCGGAAGACGCTGTCGTCATCCTCAACGAGTACCGCTCGGAGGATTCGGGCAGCTCTCCTGCCAACTGCGTGCCCAATACATCCACTACACCGCCCAAGACCTTTGAAACGGATACGTCGTCAGCCTGTACAGCCATGCGGAACATCACCTCGACAGGCAGCCACACCCTGAGCAGTTTCGGAAAATATCTTGTCTCCGACTACCTCACGCCCGCCGATGAACTGGGCAGCGGGACCGTTCCCTTTCAGTACGACGCCACAAACAAAACGATGACCCTCCGCTTTCAGAGCAAGTATCAGCTTCGGGGCGTGCCCCAGCTTCTCCCCGCCACCCCCTACACCCTCAAGGTGCAAGCCCGCAACGTCCAGTAACCGCCCTACACTCCCCCCATGCTCTTTCCCACCCGCTGCCCCGAGTGCGCCCGCGAGGTCCGGGCAGAATTCGCCGACAGCGCGGTCCACGACCTGACCTGTCCGCACTGCGGGGCCGAATTCTGCGTGCTGGTGCGCAAGCACAAGTTCGAGGTGCTGTTCGATCTGGGCACGCGGGCGCTGATGGACGGCTACGCGCGGGAGGCGGTGGCGACCTTCGCGGCGGCGCTGGAACGCTTCTTCGAGTTCTACGTGCGGGCGGCCGTGCTGGAGCGGATGGCGGACGGCGAGACCGAGTTCGCGGGGGCGCTCGCGGCGCTGGACGGCACCTGGAAGCACGTCTCGGCGCAGTCGGAGCGGCAACTGGGGATGTTCGCGCTGGCCTACCTGCTGCGCGAGGGCCGCCCACCCGACTTCCTGACCCCGCAGGCGCTGGGCAGCGACTTTCGCAACCGGGTGGTGCACCGCGGCGCACTGCCCCGCCGCGAGGAGGTCGAGACCTACGCCGCCCGCGTCTTCGCGCTGATCGACCGCCTGCTGACCGAACTGGGCGAGGGGGCCGCCCACGCCGCGCTCGCGCAGGAGGCCGAGTTCGCGGCGCACCTCGCGCGGCTGCCGGGGCACGTCACCGCCGTCTTCGAGGAGCATCCCGGCATGTTCCGTGCCCGGCGTTTCGGCGGCGAGGCGCCGGGCAAGGCCGCCCCGGACAAGGCGTCTCCGACCTCCCGCGCCGCCCCGCCCCGCAACGACGCGCAGACCTTTGCGCGGGCGCTGGCCGAGCGGGGGCCGGGGCTGGAGCACCTGCTGCGGGACCCCTCCCTGCAAGACCGCTTCTGGAAGGGAGGCGGGAGACGGTCCTGAAGCCCCCTACACTGGGGCATGACCACTCCCGAGACAGACCTCCGGCACCGCCACGTCGTCACGAACGGGGTGCGGCTGCATGTCGTGGAGGCGGGGCCGGAAAGTGGCCCCCCGGTCGTCCTGCTGCACGGCTTTCCCGAGTTCTGGGAAGGCTGGACCCGGCAGATCGGTCCCCTCGCCCGCGCGGGCTTCCGGGTGATCGTGCCCGACCTGCGCGGCTATAACCTCAGCGAGAAGCCGCCCGGGGTGCGGGCTTACCGGGTCAGCGCCTTGCAGGAGGACGTGGCGGGCCTGATCCGGGCGCTGGGATACACGCGGGCGGATGTCGTGGGGCACGACTGGGGCGGGATCATCGCCTGGGCGCTGGCGCTGCGGCAGCCGGAGGTCGTGGGGCGGCTGGTGATCCTGAATGCGCCGCACCCCGCCGCCTACCGCCGGGCACTGCGCAGGCCCGCGCAGTGGGCGCGGTCGTGGTACGTCCTCTTCTTTCAGCTTCCCTGGCTGCCCGAACAGATGCTGCCGCGCTTCGGGCGCTGGGCGCTGCGGGGCACCAATCCGGCGGCCTACCTCCCCGACGAGCGGCGGCGCTACGAGAAAGCGTGGGCACGGCCGGGTGCGGCGACCGCGATGATCCACTATTACCGGGCGATGGTGCGGCTGGGTGGGCTGGGGCGGGGGGGCAGCCCGGTCCCGCCCATCCGGGTGCCCACGCTGGTGCTGTGGGGCGAGCGGGACGCAGCGCTGCTGCCCGAACTCGCAGGCGGGCTGGAGGAGTGGGTGCCCGGCGTGCGGGTGGTGCGCCTGCCCCGTGCGAGCCACTGGGTCATGCGCGACGAGCCGCTGCGGGTGAACAACCTGCTGCTGGAGTTCCTGTCGGGGTCAGTGCTGCCGGGGCCTGTGACCTGAATCCCCTTTCGTGCCATCCTCGGCCCATGACGATGGACACGGTGCAGATCAGGGTCGAGGGGTACGGCGAGGTCACGGCGCGGGCGGGCGAGCGGCTGGTGCTGGCGCTGGAGCGCGGCGGGGTGGATATCCTGCACCGCTGCGGGGGCGTGGCCCGCTGCACGACCTGCCGGGTGGGCTTCTCGGAGGGCGAACCGGACCTGATGACGCTCGCCGAGCACGACAAGCTCGTGGAAAAGGGGCTGCTGGGGCAGGCGCGGCTTTCCTGCCAGATCGAGTGCGCGGGGGGCATGGCCGTGACGCCGCTGCAAACGGCGCGGTCGAGCGGGCTGGAACCCGGCAAGGCGCCCGCCGAGCAGATCGAACCCCAGCCCGAGTGGACCACCCGGCCGGGGGCGTCGACCGAGGGCTGAGCGGCCTCTGGGGCATTCGCCGTCAGAGATGGCCCTGCTGTTCTGACCCTCCCCCCTTGCGGGACTCGCACAGCTGCTCGCCGGGAGGGCCTGGCGAGAGCCTGGGGTGAGGGGGGCTTCTGGGCAAACGCTCTAACCCGGCGTCGTGCTGGGGCCGCCCCCCAGCGGACCGCCGAGGCCCGGACGGTGGTCGCCCCCATCGCGGCCGGAGCCGTCACGGGCGGAGCCGCGCGACGGTCCCCCCAGCGGTTCGGTGGTGGCGTGGGTCCAGTCCTCACGCCCGCAGTGGGAGCAGGGAGGAACGGGGCCGTCCACGGGGCAGACCGCGCCGCAGTGGGTGCAGGCGAGGTGGCCCCGAACGTCTCCCGTCACCGAGTCGGGCCGCTCCAGGTCCCAGGGGGGCACGATCGGCAGGCCCGGCGGCGCACCTTCCGCGTGCAGGAACACGCTGAGGTTGCCGTCCTGCTCGAAGTAGACGCGCTGCACCTCCCCGAGCTGCCGCACCCCGGCGACCCGCAGACGCTCGAAGAGGTCCTCGCGGCTGAGGTTGGAGCGGTCGAGCGCCACGTTCGACATGACCCCGTCGCGGACAAGTTCGACCGGGGTGCCCTCGATAAAGGTCTCGACCGTCTCGTTCTTGATGACGAGCCAGGCGAGCAGGCGCTGCATCCCCACCACCAGCGCGAGCACCAGCATCGCGTGCGCGAGCGGCACCTCCGGGTAGAGCATCGGGTCGCCCGCCGCCGACCCCAGCCCAATCACGATGGCGAGCTCAAGGGGACTGAGCTGCGCCAGCCCCCGCTTGCCCACCAGCCGCAGCAGCAGCAGCAGCCAGCCGAAAATCACGACCGTCCGCAGGGCGATCTCCAGGAAAAACAGCGGCGAGAACTCGCCCAGAAACATCCGCCCCAGGTCGAGCGGGACCATCTCGGCGTTCACGGGGGGGGCTCCGGCCGGACCTGTTGCCCTTCGCCCAGGTCGGCCTCGGTCAGCCCCAGTCCGGCGAGCACCTGGCCGCGCGTCCAGCCCACGTGGGCGGCGAGGTCCGCGAGGGCCGCCCCGAACTCCGGGGAACCGGGGGAGAGCGGCCGCAGCCGCGCCCACAGCGCGTTGCGGCGCCTCAGGAACTCACGGTCGGGCATGGTCACTTTTCCCTCCCCTTTTCCTGCAAGCAGTCCCGGAAGCAGCCCCCTCAGCGGTAGGTCGCGTTGTCGCGCAGGTGCTCGGCGTAGGTGTGGTTGACGTAGATCTTGCCGTCCGGCGCGTGCAGGAAGTACAGGGCGTCGCGGCCGTCGGGCAGCTTGCGCTCGGCGTTCAGGACGCTCAGCAGGGCAGGCTGGCCGGGATTGTTGATCGGCCCGGCCGGGAGGCCCTGGCGGGTGTAGGTCGAGTAGGGCGTGTCCTTGGTAAAGTCGCCCGCCGAGCGGTCGAGTTCGGGAAGGTTCTTGCCCAGCCCGTAGGCGACGGTGGGATCGCTCCCCAGCGCGATGCCGTCACGCAGGCGGTTGAGAAAGACCCCGGCGATGATCGGCATCTCCGCGTTGTTGGCGGCCTCGGCCTGCACCATGCTGCCCAGAATCACCCAGTCGCGCACCGAGAGACCCAGCGCCCCGGCTTCCCGCACGTTCTCCGGGGTAAATTCCTGCTCCATGCGGGCGACCATTTCCCTCACGGCGTCGGCGGGCGTCTCTCCCACCCGGAACTCGTAGGTGGCCGGAAAGACGAAGCCCTCGAGGTTCTCCTGCTCGCCCCGCGCGTACTGGCTGAGAGAAGCGTCGTTCAGCGCCGCCTCGATGCCTGCGCGGTCGAAGCCCGCCTTCTCAAAGACCGGGGGAATGTCGCGGATGCGCCAGCCTTCGGGGACGGTCACGTTGACGGTGGGAATGCGGGCGGGTCCGGCGAGCATCTCGGCAACCTGATAGACGGTCATGTCGCCCCTCAGGTCGTAGAGGCCCTCCTTGAGGCTGCCCGCCGTGCCGTTTTGCCGCATCACGAACCTGAGGGCGTCGGCGTTTTTCACGATGCCCTTGTCCTGCAGCTCGCGGGCGACGGCGGGGAGGCTGTCGCCGGGCTCGACCTCCAGGGTGTAGGGGCTCCCCCCGGCGGGCTGGGTCAGGCCGCGCAGGTACACGAAGGCTCCGGCGGCGGCCAGCAGCAGCAGAATCACCAGCCCCAGCAGGAGCTTGACCCACAGGGCCGTCCTGCCCCCCTGAAGGCGGGTCATGCGGACACCCCGTCCACACCGTGCGCGGCCAGTCGCCGCCGCAGCTCGGCGTCGGCGGGGGGCCGGGCGCCGAAGCGCGACACCACCCAGCCGCCCACCTGCACGGCGAGGCG
>NZ_JASNGB010000054.1 GCF_030271215.1 Deinococcus rhizophilus
GGCGGCGAGGGCCTGACCGACCTGCTCGCGGAGGTGGTGGAGGACGGCACCCCCCGCCCGCCCCGGCTGCAGCGCCAGCGCGTCTCGTCGGCAGTGCGGGCGCTGCGGGACGCGCTGGGTTGGCCGGGAAGCGTGGAGGCCCTCCCCGGCGGCTACCGCCTCGACCCCGCTGCCGAGTGGCACTACGACGTGGCCGACACCCTGCGGCGGGGCGAACCCGTTGAAACTTTCCTGGCGGGCCTTTCCCTGCCCTGGGTCCTCGCCCGTGAGCAGGAGTTGAGGCAGGGGGACGCAAATAGGCTGAGTGGCCGGGTGGACTAGGCGCGGGAACGACACTCACGCGACACCTCCCCGGCATCCTCCGCCCTGGAGGACCACCGTGGGCGAACCCCAGCAGACCCATCCCGAAACCGACTTTCCGGCCCCCCGGCGGCAGCCCCTGCCCCGTCAGTCCCTGGTGTGGGACCGGGCCAAACGCCTCTCCGCGCTGGCCGACACCCTCAAACAGGCGCCGCGAACCACCGGGCAACTCGCCGCGCACTTCGGCGTGACCCCGCGCAGCATCCAGCGCGATCTGCTGGCCCTCTCGCAGATGGAGCACCCGGTCGTGCGCGACCGGCGGGGCGCCTACCACATCCCGCAGGGGGGCCGGGCGCTGAACCCCGCCGAGGCCCTGGCCGTCTACACCGCCGTGCGGCTGCTGCACCACCACGCGCCCGTGACCAGCGGGCATTACCTCAGCGCCCTGGAGACCATCGCGGGGGACCTGCCCGAGCACCTGCGCTGGCTGCTGCACCGCTCCCTGCTGGAGACGGGCGCCACCCACGCGACCGACCGCGCCCTCGATTTCGTGGCCGCCGCGTGGACCCACCGCGAGGTGCTGCGCTTCGACTACCGCAAGCCCGGCGGCGTCCTGGAGCGCGGCAACGAGCTGGAGGTCTACTTCGTGGAGATCAGCCGCGACAACCTTGCCCCCTACGTGATCGGGTGCGAGACCCGCCACCGGGGGGCCATCCGCACCTTCAAGGTGAGCCGCATGGAGAACTTCGCCCGGCTGGAACGGACTTACGACATCCCCGAGGACTTCGACCCCCGTGACTACCTCTCGGACGCCTGGGGCGTGATCGGCGGGCAGAATCCGGTCACCGTGCGGGTGCGCTTCGCCCCCGAGGCCGCCTACCGGGTGCTGGAGGGCGGCTATCCCAACGCCACCCGGGTGGACACCACCCTGATCCACCGCGACGGCAGCGTCGAGCTGGACATCCGCGCCGGGACCGACGCCAGCGGGCTCCCGCGCGAGCTGATCCCCTTTCTGCTGGGCTGGGGACCGAGGGTCGAGGTGCTCTCGCCTCCGCATGTCCGCGAACACTGGCTGGGCGAGTTGCGGGCGGCGCTGGCCCGGCATGACCCGGAGTTTCTGGGGGGCCTGCTGGACGCGACCGAGGGGCGGCGGTAGGGAGCCGGTTGAAAAGGGTCTCACCGGGTAATGCCAAGAGCGTTTCTCGCTGCTTGGGACGGCGTTGCCGCCCACCCCCCTCCCAGCCTCTCGCGGTGCGAGCTGTCCCAGTCCCCCGCAAGGGGGGAGGAGCTAAAACCGTGTCCTCATCGGGTTAGCGAGAAGTTCCGCCCGACTTTTCAACCACGCGCTGAAGGTCTACCCCCGCACGAACACCAACCCCCGCTCAGTGTCCAGCCGCACCTGAAGCCCCTGCACCTCGGCCACCCCGTCCTTGAAAACCAGTGGCACGGCGTCCCGCAACAGCGGATGCGCCCGCCAGCCCCGGTGTTCACCGCCCAGCGATTGGCCCTGCTCGTCCCACTTCGCCAGGCCGAAACGCACGAGTTCCCAGCGCGAGACACTGAGAGAACGGCGGTAAATCTGGATGGCGTGGGCCGTGTCGCGTTTGTCCAACTCAGCAAATCGGGGGGACAGAGGAGACCGTTTCTCTTCCGGGGTGGCGAAGGCTGAGATGCAGACCCGCCAGACGTTGTTGGTGTCCCGCTCCACCGGCACGAGCCGCACGCCTTCCTCGCCCAGGCGGGTGCGCGGGAAGTCGTCCCCCTCGGCGCCCACCGTGGCGGGGTCGTCGCTCACGCTCTCGGTGTCGGGCTCGGGGCGCTGGCGCAGCGGCGTCTGCCAGAAGTCGGCGGGGCGACCGATGTGGGCGAACATCCCGGTCGTGGCCTGGTTGCCGCGCTCGGTGGTCAGGGCCGCTTCTGCCGCCGCCAACGCCTCCCGTTGCCCGTCCGTCAGCTCCGGCGCCGCGAAGTCGGGGGCGTAGACCTCCTGCACCAGCGCGTCCAGATCGTCGGGGAGGGTCAGCCCACCCGGGAGGCGCCGCCGCAGCGCCACCCACGAGCGGTACAGCAGCGCGGGCGCGTAGACCCGGCCCCAGAACTCGCGTTCCATGCTCGCGTCGGGCCACTCATCCAGCCCGGCAACGTACAGCATAGCGGCGTCGTGGCCGTGGCGCCTCTCCCGGTTCGCCGCGTGGCGGTGCAGCCGCCCGGCCCGTTGCAGCACCAGATCGGCGGGGGCGAGGTCGGTCAGCATCACGTCCGCGTCAAAATCCAGGCTCTGCTCGGCGACCTGGGTGGCGATCAGGATGAAGCGCCCCGGCCGCTGGCCGTCCTTGCCCAGATACCGCAGCACCCGCTGCTCGCGCTCCAGCCGCTCGTCGGCCGGATAGCGGGCGTGGTAGAGCAGCACACTGACGGCCCGTGGGTCCTTGCCACCCCCTTTCGTGCAGGTGCGGGTGGTGATGCCCCGGCGCTCCAGCTCGGCCAGCACGCCCTCCTGAACGGCCTGCGCCCGGCCCACGGTGTTCACGATCACCGCCACGCAGCCGCCGCCTGCCGCGAGGTCCACGGCCTTCGCCGCGACCTCCCCGGCCTCGCTCCCGAGGGGCCGCAGGGTGACGTGCTGGCGCGGTCGGCTGGTGTTCCCGGCCTCGTCGTGGTCGGGGATGGTGAGGGTCTGGACCTCCCCGTCCGCCGGGGCGACGGTCAGGCGCGGGTAGGCGGCGGTGGGCGCGTCCTCCACTCCCCAGGCGCGGAGCAGGGCGCGGCGGCCCGACTCGGGCAGGGTGGCACTCATGATGACCACGCTGGACCCCAGCGCCCGCAGCCACGCGACCAGCGCCGCGATCAGCTCGGAAGTGTAGGTGTCGTAGGCGTGAACCTCGTCCAGCACGACCACGCGGTTGCCCAGGCCCCACAGCCGCACGAACTGGTGCGAGACGCCCAGCACCCCCAGCAGCGCCTGATCCACCGTGCCCACCCCGTACTCGGAGAGCAGCGCCCGCTTGCGCTGGGTAAACCACTCCTCGGCGCGGACGCTGGGGCCATTCGCCTCGGCGGGGTCGGCGGCGACGTTGCCCTGATGGCGAAGTCGGGTCCGCGCGACCACCTCCTGAAAGTGATCGCTGAGCAGCGTGCCCCCGTGCGCGAGTTGGAGGTCCGGCGGCGTCCCCCGGCCCTGCGCGGCCAGGAACTCGGCAAACCGCTCGTACATCGCGTTTCCGGTCGCCTGGGTCGGCAGCGCCACGTACATGCCCCGGTGCCCCGCCGCCCGCTGAAGCTGGAGGTGCGCGTAAAAGGCCGCCTCCGTCTTGCCCTCGCCCATCGGAGCCTCCACGAGGACCAGGGCGGGGCCGTTCACCTCGGCCAGAGCCTGCGCCAATGCTGTCTGGAGGGGCCGGGGCTGGAAGCCGAACACGTCCGCGAAGGGGGGCAACTCCTCCCGCAACGGGGCGAATACCGGCCAGTGAATCTCCGCCAGCGTCTGCCGCGCCCGTTCCCGCGCCCGCGCGAAGTAGGCCGCCGGGTCGTCGTGGGCCGAGAAGTCCGTGACCGTGGGCAACGGAAAGGAACTGCCCAGCCAGTCCGCGAAACTGGTCAGGCCCGCGAGGCGCATGAAGGCGGCGGCGGAGAGGGTGGAGATGGTGGGGAGGGCGTCGTAGCGGGCGCCGGTCCCGAGGGTAACGAGGCGCAGCAGTTCGGCCCGCACCCGGAGCCAGTTTGGTTCCTCCCCGACCTGGGGCGTGGAAAGGTCGTAACTCTGAAGTTCCTGGCGAAAGCCGTGGTGACAGCCCACCGCGTCGGCTACGCCCTTTCGCAGGGCTTCCGGCCACTTCAGCTTCCGTAACAGGTCCTCCAGGGTGAGTTCAGAGACGACCCCGTGCGGCGTGTAGGGGGGTCGCAACGCCGGGTCAAAGCGCAGCGCCTCGTGGACCTCCCGGCGCCCCCCTTCCCACAGCACCTGAAAGGCCGGGCTGGCCTTGCCGAGATCGTGCAGGGCGATCAGGGCATACAGCCAGGGCAGGGCCTGATCTGGCGGCAGCCCCAGGTCTTCCACGAACATTTCCCGGGTCTGCTCGGGCTCCAGCGCCAGGATTTCCGCCGCGCACGCCGCCACGTCCAGCAGGTGATTGAGGACTGGAAGCCAGGCGCCCGCCGTGCCGTCCGCGTTCTTCCGGGCACTCTTGGCCCACAGGGTCCGGGCCACCGCGTTGATGGGCGTAGGTTGTGTCATGCCCGGAGCGTAACCGGAAGGGGCGACGAAACCGGTCGCACATGCGGACTGTTTCAGCGGACTCAACTTATCTGCCAATGCTCGGGCGCAGCAAAGGGTGTGTGACATCTCTGCGACACCCCATCCTGACAATTACGGTGGAGGTGAACCGTTGGATACTTTCTCCCTGCTGGACAGGGACTGGATTCCCATCGTCGCCAGAGGCAGTCAGAGGCGGCTCATTTCGCTGCGGGAGTCCCTGCTGAACGGCGCCGCTTACGGGCGCATTGATGCCGGACAGCCGCTTCAGACCGCCGCGCTGTACCGCTTGCACCTGGCGGTACTGCACCGGGCACTGAGGGGGCCGAAGGACGAGGAACAGGCGGCCGAGTGGTATCAGCACGGGTTTCCCGCCGACAAGGTTCAGGCTTACCTGGACCAGTACGTCGACCGTTTCCACCTGTTCGGGCCTCAACCCTTCATGCAGGTGGCGGGCCTGGACCCGGCAGTGGAGGGCGAGAACTTCCGCAGTCACTGGACGCGATTGAGTACGGAAGAGGGGAGCCCGAACACGACGGTCTTGTTCGGCCTGAACAAGCGAGCCGAGAAGACCAAGAAAGAGCCAACTTGGGAGTCTCTGACACCCCAACAGGCGGCATTGAGACTGCTGGAAGTTCAAACTTCCGCCCTTGGCGGGACTATTCAGAGATTTACGACTTCTGCGGACGCTGCCCCTGTCGCCACCCTCGCCCTATTTCTGGCTGAGGGCGACACCCTGCACCGGACGCTGTGCCTGAATCTCGTGCCCTACGCGGGGGACGCTGCTGACGCGCCTCCCTGGGAGAGGCCCCCGCTTACAGTGGCCGATATCCGCGCCCTGTATGGCTCCAAGCAGAAGGTGGCAAGGGTGCCGCCCGGTCCCGTCAGCCGTTACGTCTGGCTCAGCCGCAGCGTCTTGCTGCTGCCCGAAGAGACGCCGGAAGGGATAGTCGTTCACACGGTCGGCTTCGGGGCAGGCGAGCCTTTTGAGGGTCCTGGCGAGGGCATTGAGGGCAACATTGACCCGATGGTGACGCTGAGAACCGGGGAGCAACGCTTTCCATACAAGTTGCGCCGCGACCGCTTGTTGTGGCGTGACTTCAACGCCCTCTTTCCCGATCCAGCCGCGACCGTCGTCATCCCGGAGAAGAAAAAGGGGTTAGTCAAGCTGTTACCTGGGCAGGCTCCCGCTGTGCTAAAGCACGCCCGCGACGTGCTGCAAAAGGTCAGAGCAAAGGAAATCGCCCCGCCGGAGGATGACCTCCTGATGTCGCAGGACGCCTATTCCGGGGAACTGGCCTCTGCCGCCGAGAGCCGTCCCTCGTCCTTGGGAGTTCAGCCTGTCGTTCCCGTCGTGGTCTTCGGGCAACTTACCAAGGAAATGAAGGCTTTCGCCATACGCCAAGAGAACTACACGCTGCCGGAAACATTCATTGAGAACCCTGAAAGGTTCCGCGAGCATGTGCGGGCGGCGCTGGGCGATGCAGTCGTCGTGGGAACCGGGTTGCAGGAATCCTTGAGACGCCTTTTCACTGTTCTGGTTGTTGGCGACCTCAAGAAAAAGGTCAATAAGGAGGTGGGCGCAAAGATAAACGATATGGCAGCGAAGGTTGCTGCCGAACCGACCTACTGGGCGGGGCTGGACACGCCCTTTCGCGCCTACCTGCTGGCGCTGGACGCGGACCCGAAAGTCGCTCTGGCCGACTGGCACGCCGCCCTGAGCCGCGCTGCCCGCGCAGGCTGGCGCACCGCCGAGCAGGCCGCCGGGATGAACGCGGTGGGCCTGCGGGCGGTCGAGAAAGCTCAGGGGCCATGGCTCAAGGCCCTGGGCACCCTCAAGAACGGAGGCACCCCATGACAAAGCAAGTGGCGGATGACCGCCCCGCCCGCTTCGTGGCCGAGTTGCACCGGCTGGAACGCGGCCCGCTCGCGCAACTGCGCCGGGGTCTGGGCGGTGACGAGCGCGGCGTGTACTGGCTGGAGGGCCTGTATACCCGCACCGGCTACGGCGAGGCGGACCCCTACCAGAAAGAAGCCCTGCGACTCGTCGCGGGCCTGTACGCCCTCAAACCCCAGGCCCGGCAGGACGAGGGCGACGCGGCGGAGGTGGAAATGCCAGAGCTTGCCGCCAGCGCCGACCCGGAAAAAGGCCCCTCCACCGGCCTGCTGATGGGCCGCCTGTACCTCGCGCAGGGCGAGCGCCCCAGCACCGAGAAACGCTTTCTGGCCCTGCTGGACGCCGACCGCGACGGCCTGAACTACCAGATGCGGCAGGCCGTGACCCTGCTCGCCGCAGGGGACCTCACGCCGGACTGGGTGCGCCTGACCCGCGACCTCCTCTACTGGGGCGACCGCGTGCGCCGCGAGTGGGCGCAGGACTTCTACCGCGAGATCAGCCGGGAAGTAAAAGACACCGCTCCCTTCTCCGACGACGCCACGCCCACTCCACAAGGAGCCCAACAATGAAAGCCCTGCTCGAACTGCACTACCTTCAGAACTTCGCCCCCAGCAACCTCAACCGCGACGACACCGGCAGCCCCAAGGACGCCTTTTTCGGCGGCACGCGGCGGCTGCGGATGTCCTCGCAGTCGTTCAAGCGGGCGATGCGGCAGGACTTCGGGGGGCGGCAACTCCTCCAGCCGGAGGAGATAGGCGTGCGGACCAAGCGGGCGCACGAGGAATTAGCTCGCCTCCTGACGGAGATGGGCCACGATGCCGAAAGTGCCTCTCTCGCGGCGAGGAACGCGGTTGAGACGATGGGCACACAGAAGCAGATGAAGATCACGAAAGAGGGGCTGACGGAATATCTTGCCTTTTTCGGACGAAGCGAACTCGCACGGCTGGCCGAGGTGATTCACGCCAACTTTGAAAAGCTGGCCCAACCGAAGTACAAGGCCGACAACGAAATCAAGGGAACACTGCATAAGTGTCTCGCGGACGTGACTGGTGGCGGAAATGCCGTAGATATCGCTCTCTTCGGGCGAATGCTCGCTAACCTCCCCGACAAGAACGCGGACGCGGCGGCGCAGGTCGCGCACGCTATCAGCACCCACGCGCTGCGCGAGCGGCAGTACGACTTCTATACGGCGGTGGACGACCTCAAGCCCGAGGACAACGCCGGGGCCGACATGCTGGGCACGGTGGAGTTCGCCAGCGCGACCATGTACCGCTACGCGTGCCTCGACCTCGCCAAGCTGCTGGAGAACCTGCAAGGCGACCGCGAGTTGCTGGAGCGGGGGCTGCGGGCCTTCCTGTACGCCTCGGTCTTCGCGGCACCGACGGGCAAACAGAACACCTTCGCCGCGCACAACCTGCCAGGGCTGATGGTCCAGGTGGTGCGCAAAGGCGCCTCGCCGCGCAACCTCGCCAACGCCTTTGAGAAGGGCGTGCGGGCCGAGGGTGGGGGCGGTTACCTGGCCCCCAGCGTCGCGGCGCTGGCGGATGAGATGGGCTGGCAGAACGGCGTGTTCGGGGACGCCGGGACCGCCCGCTTCGTGGCACGGGAGGGCGGGCACGAGGTCTTCGGGGAGGCGATGCCCGATGTGGCTGCGATGATCGACGCGACGGTCGCGGACGCCCTGAGCGCCCTGGGGGCCTGACGGTGGCGAGCCTGCTGCTGCGACTGGCAGCGCCCATGCAAGCGTGGGGAACGCGGAGCCGCTTCGACGACCGCGACACCGAGGCCGAGCCCAGCCGCTCGGGCGTGCTGGGCCTCGCGGCGGCGGCGCTGGGCATCGACCGCGCCGAGCCGGTGGACCACCTGACCCGCCTCGCGTTCGGCGTGCGGGTGGACCGCGCGGGGGTGACGGGCACCGACTACCACACCGCCCAACTGCGCCCCGGCGACCCGAGGACGAGGACCGACGTGACCCGCCGCGCTTACCTCGCGGACGCCGCCTTCTGGGCCGGGCTGGAGGGGGACCGGGAGCTGCTGACCGAGTTGCACGCCGCCCTGAGAAACCCGCACTGGCCGCTGTCGCTGGGGCGCAAGGCGTTCCAGCCCAGCCTGCCGATCTTCGCCGGGCCTCCACTGGACCTACCGCTGTGGGAGGCGCTGCTGATCGCCCCCAGCCTGCGCCGCGAGGACGACGGCGAGCCTTACCGCCTGGTGCTGGACTGGGAGGCGGTCCCGGAGGCCGAGCGGAGCCGAGCTTCGCCCTCACGGCGGCAGGACGTGCCCGACGGTCCTTTTGCCCGACGGCGCTACGTCTCGCGTGACGTGCTGACGGTGACGCTGCCTCTGACCCCGGAGCCCGACCCCTGGCTGCGGCTGTCTCCCCCCGAGGAGGTGGGCGCGTGACCCCGCTCCACCTCTCCCGCCTGACCTTCGACGACCGCGACCGCCGCACGGCCCGCGACCTCGCCAGCCCGTATGCCCTGCACCAGACCCTGCGCTGGGCTTTTCCGGGGGCCGGGGTGGAGAGCGCCCCCCTCCCGGACGGCGAGAGGTTGCTGTGGCGGCAGGAGGACCGCGCCACCCTCCTCGTCCAGAGCCTGGCCCCGCCCGACTGGGACGCCCTGAACGCCCGGCACCCCGGCTCGTTGCGGGCCTGGGAGGTCAAGACGGTGGACCTGACGCCCGCGCTCACGGCGGGCCGCCCCCTGCGCTTCCGCCTGCGGGCGAACGTGACCGTGCGGAAGCTCGATGAACGGGGCCGCAGCCGCCGCCATGCCCTGCGCGGCCCGCACGAGCAACTCGGGTGGCTGGACCGACAGGGTGAGCGGCACGGGTTTGAGGTGCTCGTCGCCGATACCGTTCACAGCGGCACCGTGAAAACCCGCAAGGGGGCGCAGACGCTGACCCTCCACACCGTCACCTTTGAGGGCGTGTTGCGTGTCACCAACCCGTCGGCATTGCTGAACGCGGTGTGCGGCGGCCTCGGCCACGCGAAGGCGCTGGGCTGCGGCCTGCTGAGCCTGGGGCCGGGGTGAGCCTCTCCCTTTTCCACCGAGGTAATCCATGACCGATCCTGCCTCCATTCCGCCAACCTCCAACGCGATCATCTGGCAGCGGCAGAACCTGCGCGAGCTGCCCAAGTTCCGCGACGGCACGACTTACCTTTACCTCGACCATACCCGGCTGGAGCAAGACGGGCGCGGCGTGCGGGCCTATCACCCGGAAGGCATGGTGACCATCCCGGCGGCCAGCCTCAGCGTGCTGCTGCTGGGGCCGGGCTGCTCGGTCAGCCACGAGGCCGTCAAGGCCCTCTCCGACACCGGCTGCTCGCTGCTGTGGGTGGGCGAGGAAGGCGTGCGCCTGTATGCCAGCGGCCTGGGCGAGACGCGCAGCGCGGCGCGGCTCCACCGTCAGGCGCTGCTGTGGGCCAATCCGCACAGCCGCCTGCGCGTGGTGCGCCAGATGTACGCGATGCGCTTTCCGGAGGGTCTGCCCCCGGACCTCACCCTCCAGCAGATTCGCGGGCGCGAGGGGGCACGGGTGCGGGACGCCTACGGCCGCTACAGCCGGGCGCATGGGGTCAAGTGGGACACGCGCCAGTACAAGCAGCAGGACTGGAACCGCGCCACGCCGGTGAACAAGGCAGTCAGCGCCGGAAACGCCTGCCTGTACGGTCTCGCGCACGCCGCGATCCTGAGCATGGGCTACAGCCCCGCGCTGGGCTTCGTCCACACCGGCAAGATGCTGAGCTTCGTCTACGACGTGGCCGACCTGTACAAGCTGGAGGTCGTCCTGCCCGTCGCCTTCCGCGAGGCCGCCACCCCCGGCGACGACCTGGAGCGGCGCGTCCGCACCGGCCTGCGCGACCACATGACCAAGTTGCGGCTGCTGGAGCGGATGGCCGCCGACCTCCTGCACCTGCTGGGTGGCGACGACCCCGACCCCGAGCCCACGGCCCCCGGCGACCTGTGGGACCCGGAGGGCAACGCGGCGGGAGGGGTAAACCATGCTGGTCATGACTCTTGAGGCCGTCCCCGAGAGCCTGCGCGGCGAGCTGAGCCGCTGGCTGATCGAGGTGCAGCCGGGCGTGTACGTCGGCAACGCCTCGGCGCTGGTCCGAGACCTGCTGTGGGACAAGGCCGTGGGGCACACCCGCCGGGGCCGCTGCACCCAGGTCTACCGGGCGAGCAACGAGCAGGGCTTCGTGATCCGCACCCACGGGGACGCGACCCGCCGGGTGGTCAGCCTCGACGGCTATCAGCTCGTTGCCGTTCGCAACGCCCGTCATGCACAATTGGCTGGGGAGTACGACCCTCCCGAGGATGATGACAAATTGTGATTTGAATCGGAGAAAGGGCAGGGGCCTTCTCTGGGGTTGAGGGGTAGGAAGGGCCGCGTTTTCAAAGTGTGTTCCCCACGGGCGTGGGGATGGTCCGGTGGTCTCAGTCGGGCAGGCAGTGCCCGGCGGGTGTTCCCCACGGGCGTGGGGATGGTCCGTTCTTGCGGATCAGGTTGGCGGCGGCCTGCGAGTGTTCCCCACGGGCGTGGGGATGGTCCGGGCGGCGGAATGACAGAGGCAGAGTTGCTCCAGTGTTCCCCACGGGCGTGGGGATGGTCCGAAGCGGCGGACTGACCATGTGGGAGCCGGGGCGTGTTCCCCACGGGCGTGGGGATGGTCCGGGGGCGGGGGTGGTGAGGGCGGGGAGGGTCACGTGTTCCCCACGGGCGTGGGGATGGTCCGCTCACGCTGCCGCTCTTGCCGTCCACGAAGTTGTGTTCCCCACGGGCGTGGGGATGGTCCGCTGGGTCGTCAGTTCATCGGCTGTGAGGTTGAGTGTTCCCCACGGGCGTGGGGATGGTCCGGGAGCCGGTCTCACCGCCGTGTTCCCCGACGAGTGTTCCCCACGGGCGTGGGGATGGTCCGGAGACACCCTTCATAGTCACCCAGAGGCCCACGTGTTCCCCACGGGCGTGGGGATGGTCCGTCGTGTGGATGTTACTCGCAGGATGGGCCGCTGTGTTCCCCACGGGCGTGGGGATGGTCCGGCAGCGGCGCCCAGGACGCCGAAGCGGGAGCAGTGTTCCCCACGGGCGTGGGGATGGTCCGGGCGCGATATACAGGGCTATTACTCATAAAACGTGTTCCCCACGGGCGTGGGGATGGTCCGGCGGGTGGATGATACTCGCAGGATGGGCCGCTGTGTTCCCCACGGGCGTGGGGATGGTCCGGGACGGGCGCCCAGGACGCCGTAGCGGGTACAGTGTTCCCCACGGGCGTGGGGATGGTCCGACGGCATCGAGCAGCGCCACCAGTTCAGCACCGTGTTCCCCACGGGCGTGGGGATGGTCCGGCGGCGGCGTGCCGCGGACCCACGTCGAGACCGTGGTCCCCACGGGCGCGGGGATGGTCCGGACGCGGGGCGCACCCACCCCTCCGCTGCCCAGTGTTCCCCACGGGCGCGGGGATGGTCCGGACGCGGGGCGCACCCACCCCTCCGCTGCCCAGTGTTCCCCACGGGCGCGGGGATGGTCCGGACGCGGGGCGCACCCACCCCTCCGCTGCCCAGTGTTCCCCACGGGCGTGGGGATGGTCCGTGGGTGACTATGCCGCGAAACTTTCCCGCATCGTGTTCCCCACGGGCGTGGGGATGGTCCGGGCGAGATATACAGGGCAATTACTGATAAAAAGTGTTCCCCACGGGCGTGGGGATGGTCCGGACGCGGGTGTGACCAAACCCACCGCGGCCCAGTGTTCCCCACGGGCGTGGGGATGGTCCGGCCGCATAACGCGACCCCCCCCGGATTGCGACGTGTTCCCCACGGGCGTGGGGATGGTCCGCCGGCATCGAGCAGCGCCACCAGTTCAGCACCGTGTTCCCCACGGGCGTGGGGATGGTCCGGGCGAGATATACAGGGCTATTACTGATAAAAAGTGTTCCCCACGGGCGTGGGGATGGTCCGGACGCGGGTGTGACCAAACCCACCGCTGCCCAGTGTTCCCCACGGGCGTGGGGATGGTCCGGCCGAAAAACGCGACCCCGCCCGGACTGCGACGTGTTCCCCACGGGCGTGGGGATGGTCCGTCGGCGGAGCACGCCTTGCTGACGCAAGAGGGGTGTTCCCCACGGGCGTGGGGATGGTCCGTCGTGTTCATTGCCCCGCCACTTTGGCCCCCCGTGTTCCCCACGGGCGTGGGGATGGTCCGGCCGAAAAACGCGACCCCGCCCGGAATGCGACGTGTTCCCCACGGGCGTGGGGATGGTCCGCCCTTCGAGGATAAATTGCTGGCGCAAGTTGGGTGTTCCCCACGGGCGTGGGGATGGTCCGTGGTGCGGTGAAAGGCGGCCTTGACAGGCTCCGTGTTCCCCACGGGCGTGGGGATGGTCCGTCGGCTACTCGCGCCGTGATGACGGAAGCCGGGTGTTCCCCACGGGCGTGGGGATGGTCCGGCAGCGGACTGCGAGAGGAGCCAGTGGAGGCGGTGTTCCCCACGGGCGTGGGGATGGTCCGCCCCACAGCCACGGTCCCCACCATTCCGGGTGGTGTTCCCCACGGGCGTGGGGATGGTCCGAATGGGGAAAAGCCCTTCTACCGCCTCCCGGAGTGTTCCCCACGGGCGTGGGGATGGTCCGTGGCGTGGCAGCACCAGAACGCGGGCGAGCCAGTGTTCCCCACGGGCGTGGGGATGGTCCGACCTGTACGCCCGTCGCGGCGTGAAGGTGGAGGTGTTCCCCACGGGCGTGGGGATGGTCCGTGCGCCCAGGCGTGGCCGTAGGCGTCGGTGACGTGTTCCCCACGGGCGTGGGGATGGTCCGCGCAGGGTGATGAGGGACGGCACTGCCCCCGCGTGTTCCCCACGGGCGTGGGGATGGTCCGGACCACTTTTCGCACATCACGGACGCCCTCGAGTGTTCCCCACGGGCGTGGGGATGGTCCGATGGGGTACATCCATATCCGCATTCATCACTTGTGTTCCCCACGGGCGTGGGGATGGTCCGCGAGCCGCGTTGAGTCGGCCCACCTTCCGCACGTGTTCCCCACGGGCGTGGGGATGGTCCGTCATCAAACCGGATAGCGGCGGCCACGGCACGGTGTTCCCCACGGGCGTGGGGATGGTCCGGCGAACGGCACACCCGCCCGCGTCTACCGCGCGTGTTCCCCACGGGCGTGGGGATGGTCCGACGGGGGTATCGAGTCCTGCCGTCTGTGGGCCGTGTTCCCCACGGGCGTGGGGATGGTCCGGCCGAGCCTCGCAAGCCCGGCCCCGTCGAACGTGTTCCCCACGGGCGTGGGGATGGTCCGTCCTTTGACCTCCAGTACGGAGACGGTCGTACGTGTTCCCCACGGGCGTGGGGATGGTCCGCGGGGCTGGACCCTGACGGCCTGCTCTCCCGCGTGTTCCCCACGGGCGTGGGGATGGTCCGGCGAGTGTGGGCACGTTCGACCCCGTGAACAGGTGTTCCCCACGGGCGTGGGGATGGTCCGCAGTCGGCCGCGTGGATCGGGAACTTCGCGGAGTGTTCCCCACGGGCGTGGGGATGGTCCGAGGAGGTGAGCCGTGGCGGACGCCGTCCGGTGGTGTTCCCCACGGGCGTGGGGATGGTCCGTCGGTCAGGTCCACGAGGTTGCTGAAAAACCGGTGTTCCCCACGGGCGTGGGGATGGTCCAGGCGTGAGCGACACGGCCGGGCGCCTGGGCATTGTGTTCCCCACGGGCGTGGGGATGGTCCGGGGGCGCTGTTTTACGACCCGGGTTACGGCTCGTGTTCCCCACGGGCGTGGGGATGGTCCGAAGGCTGTGGACGCGCTCACCGAATCTGTGGCGTGTTCCCCACGGGCGTGGGGATGGTCCGCTGATCGACGTGGACATTGAGGCGGTGGAACTGTGTTCCCCACGGGCGTGGGGATGGTCCGCCCGCCGCCTGCGCCCTGCACAAGGACCTCGCGTGTTCCCACGGGCGTGGGAATGGAATGGTCCGCCCCCTTGCGCCTCCTGCTTACAGCCGATATGAAGGGCAGCATGGCCGCCAACGTGAATGTCGCCCTGGAGCGGGTGCAGAGTATCGGACGCGACGTCGTCGCCGCCCTGCCCAACGTGCTGATCGCGCTGGCCGTGCTGCTGGTCTTCTGGGGCCTCGCCCGGGGAGCGCGGAATCTGATCCAGCGGGTCTGGGGGAGCCGGGAGGGCAACCTGGGGCGGCTGTTCGGGCGGCTGGCCTCGGGCAGCATTCTGCTGCTGGGCGTGCTGGTGGGCGTCACCATCATCTTTCCCTCGGTGACGCCCGCGAGCCTCTTCAGCCTGCTGGGCGTGGGCGGCGTCGCCATCGGCTTCGCCTTCCGGGACATCCTGCAAAACCTGCTCGCGGGCATCCTGATCCTGATCACGCGGCCCTTCCGCATCGGCGACCAGATTGTTACCGGGGATTCCGAGGGCACCGTCGAGGACATTCAGATTCGCGCGACCATCCTGCGGACCTACGACAACCTTCAGGTCGTGATCCCCAACACCCAGCTCTTTACCGGCAAGGTCACGGTCAAGACGGCCTACGAGGTGCGCCGACTCCAGTACGACGTCGGGATCGGCTACGGGGACGACATCGGGACCGCCAAGCAGGTGATTCACGGGACCCTCGCGGGCCTGAAGCAGATTCGCCAGGACCCGGCCCCGGAGGTGCTGGTGGTCGACCTGGCCGAGAGCAGCGTGAACCTGCGGGTGCGCTGGTGGATCGACCCGCCCCGGCGCAAGGACGCGCTGGACAGTCAGGACGAGGTGCTGCAGCGGGTCAAGGAGGCGCTGCTCGCGCACGGGATCGACCTGCCGTATCCCACCCGCCAGATTCTGTGGCATGACCAGACCGAGGAGGCCGACGGCGACCGCGTCCGGCAGCGCGAGGGCTGGCCCGCCGGGAAGGGCGAGGCGCCCCCGTCCCGCTGGCAGGTTGTCCGCGAGCGCGAGCAGGAGCCGTCCTGAACGGCAGGCTCACGGCGCTGTGGACCGGGGTGCGTGACAGCTTCTGGTTCGTGCCTGCCGTGATGGTGCTGGCCGCCTTGGTGCTGGCCGAGCAGGCCGTGAACGTGGACGAGCGGGTGGGGCTGGCGGCCCTGCGGGGTCTGCCGTGGATTTACGGCGGCAGCGCGGACGGGGCACGGTCCATCCTGGCGGCCGTCTCAGGGTCGGTGATCGGCGTCGCGGGCACGACCTTTTCCATCACCATCGCGGCGCTGTCTCTGGCCAGCAGCCAGATGGGACCACGGCTGCTGGAGCATTTCACCCGCGACCGGGGCAACCAGTTCACGCTCGGCACCTTCATCGCCACCTTCGCCTATGGCCTGCTGGTGCTGCGGACCGTGCGGGGCGGCGACGAGAGCCCCTTCGTCCCGCATCTGGCCGTGACCCTGGCGCTGGGGCTGGCGCTGCTGAGTCTGGCGGTCCTGATCTACTTCATCGCGCACATCGCGGGCGGGATCAACGTCGGGCGGGTCGTCCGGCTGGTGTCCGACGAACTCGTGGGGACCATCGAGGCGCAGTTTCCCGAGCGGGGCCGCCCCCCGGCTCCGGCGCCTCTCCCCGCCGACCTGGGCGACGCCGGGGAGGTCCGGGCCAGCGGCGGCGGCTACCTGCAGGCGCTGGACGTGGCGGGCCTGCTG
>NZ_JASNGB010000055.1 GCF_030271215.1 Deinococcus rhizophilus
GCAGGGCGGCCCGCAGCAGGGGCAGCGCCGGGCGCAGGTCGCGCTCCAGCACCGCCTCCAGCTCGCGCCGGGCGGCGTGCAGGGGGTCACGGCGGAACATGCAGCCAGCCTAGCGCCCCCGCCTTGCTACGCTCAGGCATGACCCCGCCCCGCGCCGCCAAGAAGCCCCTCCTCCACAGCCTCCACGGTGAATCTCGCCCCGACGACTACCACTGGCTGAGGACCCAGGGCAAGGCCGACCCGGAGGTGCTGGGGTACCTGGAAGCCGAAAACGCCCACCTCGGCGCGGTGATGGCCCCGCTGCGCGAGACTCAGCAGGCCATCTACCGCGAACTGCTCTCCCACGTGCAGGAGGAAGACGACCAGCCCCCCGTGCCCGAAGGCGACTGGGAGTACTTCACCCGCACCGAGGAGGGCCGGGCGCACCCCCTGTTCCTGCGGCGGCCCCGCGCGGGTGGGGAGGGGCAGCTGCTCCTCGACCTCAACGCGCTGAAGGAGCGCGAGGGCCACGCCAACGTCTGGGTGTACGTGACCCGCCCCAGCCCCGACGGGCGCCACTGGGCCTACCTGCTGGACACCACCGGGCAGGAGCTGTGGGAGCTGCGCGTGCTGGACACGGCGACGGGTGAACCCGCCGAAGCCCCCCTCACCGGCGTGAGCGGCTGGACCCTGGACTGGAGCGCGGACGGCCGTACCCTCTACTACGCCACCCAGGACGCGACCCAGCGCCCTGACCGCATCCATCGCCATACGTTGGGCCAGCCCCAGACCGCTGATGAGGAGCTGTGGCACGAGGCCGACCCCACCTTCTACGCCTGGGCGCAGGTGGCGGAAAACGGCGAGACGCTGCTGCTGGGCAGTTCCGCCAACATGGCCGACGAGGTGGCGGTGCTGGACACCCGCGACTCCGCCGCCCGGCCCCAGGTGATCCTCCCCCGCGAGCGCGGCGTGGAGGTCAGCCTCACCGACGGCGGCGACCACTGGCTCGCGCTGACGAACGGGGGCGGCGCGTCCGAGTTCCGGCTGGTGCGCCTGCCGAAGCGTCCTTTTTCGGGGGAGGGCCTGACCTGGGCCGACGCGGAAGACGTGCTGCCCCACGATCCCCAGCGGCACCTCACCGGAATGCACCTCTTCGCCGGGCATCTGCTGGTCTCCGGGCGCGAGGGGGGCTTCACCCGCCTGTGGGTGCTGCCCCGCACGGCCCAGGGCTACGGCCCCGCCCGCCGCGTCGAGTTCCCCGAGGCCAGCTATACCGTCCGCATCGGGGCCAACCACGTCTTCGAGACGGCGACGGCCCGCATCCTCTACACCAGCCTGACCCGCCCCCTGGAGCATCTGGACCTGAATCTGGACACGCTGGAGACGGCGCTGGTAAAGGCCACGCCCGTGCCGAACTACGACCCGGCGGACTACGTGGCCGAGCAGGTCTGGGCCACCGCCCCCGACGGCGAGCGGGTGCCCGTCAGTCTGGTGCGGCGCCGCGACACGGCCCTGCCCGCGCCCACGCTGCTGTACGGGTACGGCTCCTACGGGGCGTCGATGGACCCGGCCTTCAGCCTCTCGCGGCTGCCGCTGCTGGACCGGGGCTGGGTGTGGGCCACCGCGCACATCCGGGGCGGCTCGGAGCTGGGGCGGCGCTGGTACGACGCCGGAAGGCTCGCCCACAAGAGGAACACCTTCACCGACTTCATCGCGGCGGGCGAGGAGCTGCG
Source organism: Deinococcus rhizophilus (assembly GCF_030271215.1). Lineage (GTDB taxonomy): Bacteria > Deinococcota > Deinococci > Deinococcales > Deinococcaceae > Deinococcus > Deinococcus rhizophilus. The sequence continues at coordinate 1,713 of NZ_JASNGB010000055.1, forward strand.
GGCGGCGGGCGTCGCGGGCGACCTCGTGGCGATGGGCCGCAGCGCGGGCGGCCTCCTGATGGGCGCGGTGGTCAACCTGCGCCCCGACCTGTGGAAGGCCGCCTTCGTCGGGGTGCCCTTCGTGGACGTGCTGTCCACCATGCTGGACGACTCCATTCCGCTGACCACGGGCGAGTACGACGAGTGGGGCAACCCGGGCGACCCGGACGCCTACGCCACCATGCGCGAGTACAGCCCCTACGACAACCTCAAACCTGCCCGCTACCCCCACCTGTTCGTGAGCACCGGCCTGAACGACCCCCGGGTGGCCTACTGGGAACCCGCCAAGTACGTGGCGCGGTTGCGCGACCTGCGGCAGCCCGGCAGCGGCGTGCTGGTTCTCAAGACGAACATGGGCGCGGGACACGGCGGCTCCAGCGGCCGCTACGACGCGCTGAACGAGATCGCCGAGGAGTTCGCCTTCGCCCTCGCGGCGGTGGAGGGGCGGCTGGACGCGGGGGAGAGCGGGCAATGAACGGGCAATAAAAAAGCCGCCTCGTCGGGCGGTGATGGACAAAACATAGCGCAGGATGCACCGGAGGTCAAGGTATGCAGCCGAATTTCGTGACTGGCTTCTCTCCCGCCTGGCGGAGGACGTGAGGCTGCGCTCCGGTCCGGTGGATGCCGCTGCCTGGCTCACCTTCGATACCGAATCCACCCGCGTGCTGCGGGAGGCCGTGGCGCGGGAGGGCTGGCCGGGCCGCTCACGGGTGGGGGAGGACGGGGCGACCGCCGCCTTCCTGCTCGCGCAGCATTCGCCCGACCTGGCCTTTCAAAAGGAGGTGCTGGCACTGCTGCACACCCAGCCCCCCGGCGAGGTGGACCCGTCCCATGCCGCGTACCTGCATGACCGCCTCTGCATCCGCCAGGGCAGGCCGCAGCGCTACGGCACGCAGGTGCAGGTAGACGGCCACCCCTTTCCGCTGGAACCCGGCGATGTGGACGCGCGGCGGGCCGGGGTGGGGCTGGGGCCGCTGGAGGCCTATCTGGCGCTGTTCCGGAGCTGACTCACCCCCACGTCAGCCCGACCTGCGCCTCCACCCCGCCGACCTCGCGCCCCGCCCAGTTCGTCAGCGTGGCGGGGGCGAGCGCCCGCAGCTCTGGGGTGACGGGCACGCCCAGCGCCTCCAGCACCGCGAGGGCGACGTGGGGCCGCGCGCGCTCGCCGCCGTCCACGATCTTGAAGGCCACACCCAGCGGCCCGCGTGGGGTCTGCCTGAGCGCCAGGCCGTAAAACGCCTCCGCGCCCATCTTGGCGGCGAGGCCGGGGACGAGGGGCATCAGCGTGGTGTCGAGCCGTCCGGGTCCGGCGATCAGGAAGGGATGGGCGGTCATCGCCTGGAAGATGCGTTCCAACGCCGGGGCCAGCTCGCCCTGCGGCGCCGCCAGCCGCGCAAAGATTCGCGCCGTGGCGTGCAGCGGCAGCGCAAAGGCGGGCACGCTGCACCCGTCGGTCCCGGCCTGCACGTCCTCCAGCCCCACCCCGCCGAGTTCCGCGTGCAACTCCCGGATGCGGACTTGCAGCGGGTGGCCGTGCTCCGTGTACCCCTCGCGCGGCCAGCCGTGCCGGACGCAGGCGAGCAGCATCCCCGCGTGCTTGCCCGAGCAGTTGTGGTGCAGCGGCGTCGGAGCCTCACCCTGCCGAATCAGGTCTGCCGCCGCTCCCGGATCGAAGGGCGGATGGGTGCCGCAGCGCAGGTCGGCCACCGTGCTGCCTGACCGCGCCAGGAGCCGCGCCACCACCGCCAGATGCTCGGGGGTTCCGGCATGGCTGGCGCAGGCGACCGCGAGTTCGTCCCCCGGCAGCTCCGGCGCGGCCAGGGCCAGCGGCAGGGCCTGCACCGGCTTGGAGCTGGAGCGCGGAAAGGTGACGAGACCCGCGTCGCCGCACGCCGCCACGACCTTGCCCGAGGCATTCACCACCGCGACGTGAACCGTATGCACGCTCTCGGGGAGGCCCCCGCGTGTGAAGACGACCTGCCCTGGCTGCGTTGTCATACGCTTCAGGCTAGCGCGGCTTGACTTCCCGCCGTTCCGCCCGTACTCTCTTCTCCGCTGGCCTGTGCCAGAGTTGGTCCGTCAGTTCTGGTCCGGTAGTGTAGCGGTTAGCATAACTGCCTGTCACGCAGTAGGTCGCGGGTTCAAATCCCGTCCGGACCGCCAGAAGAAGGGGGGAGAGCGAGGTGCCATCAGGGGCCTCGCTCTCCCTCTTGCGGTGCGCCTTGTGGTGCGCCCGGTCGTGCACCCGACTTCTGGCTGCCGGGCTTCCAATTGCCGTCTGGACCCCTACCCCTCCGGGCGTTTCGCCGTATCATGCGCCCCGGTTTCGCACGGCGTCCGTTGAGTCCTCCTGAGCTGCTGTCCAGGCACACTCCGAACCCCGCGCACGGCGAGCCTACCCCACCCCGGAGGACGCCTGACTTGACTGCTGCTACCCCCTTTTCCACCGCCGACGCCGCCGAGCTGTACCAGGTTCCCAACTGGAGCGGCGGCTGGTTCCGCGTCTCCGACAAGGGCCAGATGGAAGTGACCCCCTCGCCGGGCCTGCACGCCCCCCTGCGCGCCATCGTGGACGAGATCGTGGAGCGCGGCGAGAGCCTCCCGGTCATCCTGCGCTTTCCGCAGGTCGTGGCGGGGCGGGTCAAGCACCTCAACGACGCCTTCAACAAGGCCATCGCCGAGTACGGCTACCAGGGCCACTACCAGGGTGTCTTTCCGATCAAGGTCAACCAGCGCCGGGTCGTCGTGGAGTCGGTGGCCGCCGCCGGGTACGACTACGCCCACGGCCTGGAGGCGGGCAGCAAGGCCGAGCTGGCGCTGTGCCTCGCCCAGCGGATGCACCCCGACGCCCTGCTGTGCTGCAACGGCTTCAAGGACGACGGTTTTATCAAGCTGGCGCTGTGGGGCCGCACGCTGGGCAAGAACGTGGTCATCACGCTGGAGAAGTACTCCGAACTCGACCGGGTGCTCAAGCAGGCCAGGGCGCTGGGCGTCAAGCCGATGGTGGGCGTGCGCTTCAAGCTGCACGCGCGCGGCTCGGGGCAGTGGGAGGAGTCCGGCGGCGACCAGGCCAAGTTCGGGCTGAACGCCTACGAGCTGCTGCGGGTGGTCGAGCGGCTGCGCGAGGAGAACATGCTCGATTCCCTGGTGATGCTGCACACCCACATCGGGTCGCAGATCACCGACATCCGCCGGGTCAAGGTCGCGGTGCGCGAGGCGACCCAGACCTACGCGGGACTCATCGCGGCGGGGGCGCAGCTCAAGTACCTCAACGTGGGCGGCGGCCTGGGCGTGGACTACGACGGCTCCAAGACGACCTTCTACGCCTCCATGAACTACACCGTGGGCGAGTACGCCGCCGACGTGGTGTACACCGTGCAGGAGGTCTGCAAGGCCCGCGAGGTGCCCGAGCCGACCATCATCTCCGAGTCGGGCCGGGCGCTGACCGCCCACCACGCGGTGCTGGTGATGCCCGTCGTGGACGTGACCGGCCCCACCCGCGACCTTGAGGAACTCGCCGCGCCCAACGAGGACAGCCACCAGATCATCAAGGACCTCGAAGAGATTCTGGTGAACATCTCGGCGCGCAACTACCGCGAGATGTACAACGACGCGGTGGGCGACAAGCAGACGCTGCACAACCTCTTCGACCTCGGCTACGTGACCCTGGACGACCGGGCACGCGGCGAGGCCCTCTTCAACGCGATCCTGCGCAAGATCGCCAAGCTGATCCAGGGCGAGAAGTACGTGCCCGACGAGCTGGAAGACCTCCAGAAGGTGCTGGCCGACAAGTACATCTGCAACTTCTCGCTGTTTCAGAGCCTACCCGACAACTGGGCGATTCAGGCGCTGTTTCCCATCGTGCCGCTCGACCGCCTGGGGGAACGCCCGACCCGGCAGGGCACCATCGTGGACATCACCTGCGACTCAGACGGCAAGATCGAGAAATTCATCGACCTGCGCGACGTGAAGGCCACGTTGCCGCTGCACGAGCCGGGGGAGCGGCCCTACTACCTGGGCGCCTTCCTGATGGGGGCCTATCAGGACGTGCTGGGCAGCTCGCACAACCTCTTCGGCAAGGTCAGCGAGGCGCACGTGACGGTGCGGCCCGGCGGCAAGTTCCACATCGACCTCTTCGTGCGCGGGCAGAAGGCGCGGCGCATGATCGAGTCGATGGGCTACGAGGAAGTCATGCTGCGCGACTCCATCGAGGATCAGGCCGACGCCGCCCTGAAGGTGGGCACCCTGCCGGGCGGTCAGGAGCAGGAGCTGCTGGAGGACTACGGCGAGGAGCTGCTGGGCTACACCTACCTGGAGTACGAGGAGGGCTGAAGCCCATGAGGGTGCCCGGTCTGGAGTTGCCGGACCTCCCCGACGCCGCCCAGCTCACGGTTCCCTGCGGGGACGTGACGCTGGGCGGCTACCTGTGGCGTCAGCCGGACCCCGCGCCCGCCGTCCTGCTGTTGCACGGCTGGGGCCAGGACGCCTCGGATATGGCGACTCCGGCCCGGCTGCTCCACTCGGCAGGCTGGCACGCCCTCAGCCTCTCGCTGCGCGGCTGGCGCGGGTCGGGCGGCTGCGACGACTACGGGCGCAGCGGGCCGGGCGACCTGGGGCGGGTGCTGGCGTGGCTGGAGGCCCAGTCGTGGGTCACCTCGACGGCTGTGCTGGGGCTTTCGCTGGGCGGACTGGTCGCGCTGCTGGCGGCGGCGCAGGGGCACCGGGTGGGGCAGACCGTCGCCATTAACGCCCCCACCGATCTGCGCGGCATCTACGACACCACCTCCTCGGCCACCCTGCGCCGCTACTACGACGCGGTGCTGACGCTGGAGCAGTGGGTGGACGGCTCGCCGCTGACGCACGCCGGGCGCATCGGGGGGCCGACCTGGGTGGTGGTGGGCGGGGAAGACCGCCTCTGTCCTCCGGTGCTGGGACGTGAATTTGCAAGGGTTTCCGGTGCGGAACTGCTGGAGGTCACCGGGATGGGCCATGTGCCGGACGGGGCGCAGTGGGCGCGGGTGGTGGGGGAAACGCTCGGGCAATCCTGACCCCCCGCCCGCGCTACCCTGTTCCCCATATGTCTGACGCTCTGCTCACGCTGGAAATCGAGAAACTGGTCGCCGGGGGGCTGGGTCTGTCCCGGGACGAGTCCGGCGTGGTGCTGGTACGCGGCGCCCTGCCCGGCGAACGGGTGGAGGCCGAGATTCGCGCGGGCCGGGGCGTGCGCCAGGGCGTGACCCGCCGGGTGCTGACCCCCAGCCCCGACCGGGTGGACGGCCCCGACCTCCCGACCGTGGACCTCGCACACGCGGCGTACCCGGCGCAGCTCGCCTACAAGCGCGGCTTCGTGGAAGAAGCCCTGACGCGCATCGCCAAGCTGCGGCACCCGGTGGCCGAGACGGTGCCCAGCCCGCGCGAGTGGCGCTACCGCAACACCGCGCAGTACCTCGTGACCCCGGCGGGCCTCGCCTACCGCGAACGCCGGGGCGCCTCGCCGCTGGTTGTTGGCCAGGACCCGCTGGTGATGGAGGCCATTCAGGCCGTGATGGACCGCATTGACCCCGAGCAGCTCGACCCCGCCACCGAGGTCGCCTTTCGCGCCAGCCGCCTGACCGGGGAGGTGGTCGCCGCGTTGATCGGGGCGGGCGAGCCGCGCGTCTTCCTGCGGGCCTCCGATCACCTGATGGACGCGGGGGTGGTCGGCGTGAGCCTGGCGGAACCCGCCGGGCGCCGCTTCGGGGCCGCCGTGAGGTTGATCGCGGGCGAGGCCGAGGTGCAGGAGACCTTCGGGCGGGTGCAGGTGGGCGTCACCGCGACCGGCTTCGCGCAGGTGAACCCGGAAGCGGCGGGGCTGGCCTACCTCCGCGCGGCGGAACTGGCCGGACAGGGCACGCACGCCGTGGACCTCTACGGCGGCTCGGGGGCCATCGGGAGGCACCTCTCGCCCAGCTTCACCCGCGTGACCGTGCTGGACTCGGCGCCGGAGGCCTTGGCGCGGGGGCGGCAGGCGGCGGCCCTCAGCGGCGAGCGCAACGTGACCTACCGCAGCGGCGACGCGGCCCGCTTCAGCGAGATCGGCGTGGACGTGATCGTGGTGGACCCGCCCCGCGCCGGGCTGGAGCCCGAAGCCCGCGAGCATATCCAGGCCAGCACCGCCGACCGCCTGGTCTACGTGAGCTGCGACCCCGCGACCTGGGCGCGGGACGTGGGCGGCTTCGTGCAGCGCGGCTGGAAGCTGGGGTCGGTGACCCCGCACGACTTCTACCCGCAGACCAGCCACGTCGAGGTCATCAGCGTGCTCGACCGCTGATCCCCGTGCGTGCCCTGCTGCTGCTCGCCCTGCTGCCCCTCACCGCCTGCCAGGACCGCGAGGCCCGCGCCGAGGTGACCCGGCTGGAAGCCCGCGTGACCGAGCTGGAGGCGCGGGTGGAAGCCCTGGCCGCCGCTCGAGCTGTTCCGGCGGACGCGGCCGCCACCGTGCAGCAGGCCGCCGCGACCCACTGCGCCAACGACCTCTCGCGCACGCTGGAACTGACCCGGCAGGAACGGGGCGGCTACCCCGCCGAATCCGCACTCGCAGTGCCGGGGTCCTGTCAGGGGTTCCGGGTGAGCTGGGAGCGGCTCGTGACCGACGCCTACGCATTTCAGGTGAGGGACGAAGGCGGGCGGGTGCTGGCGTCCGGAGCCGGGGAGTAGGCTCTCGCCCATGCCCCTGCTTCCCCTCAGCTTCGACGACCCCCGCGCCGCCCGGCTGATGACCGCGCAGCAGCGCGAGCTGCGGACCCTCTACGGCGACACCGACGAGCGCACCGAACCCTTCGACCCCGCCGTGCTCGCGGGCGAGGGCAGCGTGCTGCTGGGGGTGGAGGAGGGGGGCGAGCTGCTGGCCTGCGGCGCCCTCAAGCGCCTGGACGTGGGCACGGCCGAGGTCAAGCGCATGTACACCGTCCCGGAAGCGCGGGGCCGGGGCCTGGGGCGGCAGCTTCTGGCGGGGCTGATCGAACGGGGGCGGGCGCTGGGCTATACGCGCCTCGTCCTCGAGACCGGCGACCGTCAGGCCGAGGCCCTGCACCTCTACGGGTCGGCGGGCTTCCGGCGCATTCCCAACTACGGGTACTACGTGGGGGTGGAGGGCAGCCTGTGTTACGGGCTGGACCTGAGCCCCAAAAGCTGACGGCTGATAGCCTCCCCCCCATGGGTGACATCGTGGTGGTGGGCGCGGGACTGGCGGGCCTCACGGCGGCGCGGGTGCTGACGCAATCGGGGCGGCGGGTGCGGGTGCTGGAGGCGGGGGAGCAGGTCGGCGGGCGGGTCATGAGCCGGATGGTGGAGGGCTACACGCTCGACGCGGGCTATCAGGTGCTGTTTCCGGCGTACCCGGCCCTGCGGCGGAATGTGGACCTCGCGGCGCTGGACCTCGTGCCCATCGCTCCGGCGGGCGTGGTGCGGCGCGGCGAGCGGGCAGACGTGCTGGGCGACCCCCGCCGTGACCCGGCCAGCCTGCCCTCGACCCTGACCACGAAGGCCCTGACCCTGGCGGACAAGGCGCGGGTGGCCCGCCTCGCCGCGCGGCTGGCGCTGCCCGCGCCCCACACCCTGCTCGTCGGCCCGGACGAGACGACCGAGAGCTACCTGCGCCGCCAGGGCTTCAGCGAGGGGGCGCTGACGAACTTCTTCCGGCCCTTTTTCGGGGGCATCTTCCTGCGGCGCGACCTGCACACGAGTGCGCGGCTGTTTCGCTACTACTTCCGGATGCTGCTGGATGGCGGCGCGGCCCTGCCCCGCGCAGGGATAGGGGAACTGCCCCGGCAGCTCGCGGCGGGGCTGGACGTGACCACCGGGGTCCAGGTGACCGCGCTGCGGCCCCGGCCAGAGGGCGTGACCCTGGTGACGGGCGCGGGGGAACTGGACGCGAGCAGCGTCCTGGTGGCGACCGACGCGGACACCGCCGCTGCCCTGACCGGCGAGCCGCTCTCGCGCGGGCGGCTGGGGAGCACCTACCTGCACTACGCCTCGGGGACCCGGCTGGACCCTCAGCCCCGGCTGTTGCTGAACGCCGAGGAGGGCTTCATCAACAACGCCCAGTGGGTCAGCGAGGCGATTCCGGAGCGGGCACCCGCCGGGGGCCATCTCCTGACGGTGACGGTGCTGGGCCTGCCCGACCTCGACGACGACGCCCTCGATGCCCGCGTGCGCGGCGAGCTGGGCCGCTGGTACGGAGCGGGGGCGGCGGGCTTGCGGACCCTGCATGTCGAGCGCATCCCTTTCGCGCAGTTTCCCCAGCCGCCCGAGTACGCCGCGACCCTGGCGGGACACGCGACCGGGTTGCCCGGCGTGCTGCTGGCGTCCGAGGTCACCTCCATGAGCAGCGTTCAGGGCGCGATGGAAAGCGGCGAGAAGGCGGCGGCGATCCTGCTGGGCGACCCGGTGGGCATGAGCCGTCCGCGCGGGGCATAGGGAACGGGAACAGCGGACCGCTGACCGGTATGCTCGTCCCATGTCCGCCGCCATTCCCGACCACCTCGTCGTCGCCGCCCGCACGCTGGACGAGGGCCGGGCCTGGCTGGAAGGCCGCCTGGGGGTGCCCACCCAGCCCGGCGGCGAGCACGCCCTGTTCGGCACCCACAACGCGCTGCTCTCGCTGGGACCGGACCTCTACCTGGAGGTGATTGCGCTCAACCCGGCGGCCCCGGCTCCGGCCCGCCCGCGCTGGTTCGGGCTGGACACGCCGGAAGTGCAGGAACGGCTGAAGGACGGCCCCGTCCTGATTCACTGGGTCGCCCGAGTGCCGAGCCTCGCCGGAATGAACCTTGCCCCCCACGGGGAGGCGCTGGAGCTCTCGCGCGGCGAGAACCGCTGGACGCTCACGGTGCCGCCGGACGGCTCGCTGCCGGGCGGCGGGGTCGTGCCCAACCTGATCGAGTGGCACACGCCGCCCCCTTCAGCACGCCTGCCCGACGCCGGGGTGCGCCTGCTGACCCTGCGGCTGGGCACCCCCGACCCCGACGTCCTGCGCGCCCGGCTGGACGCCCTGCCCCTCGCGGGCGACGTGGAGGTCTACGAGGCCCCGCAGCCCGAGCTGTCCGCGATGCTGGAAACGCCGGGGGGCATGGTCACCCTGTGAGCCTCCCGCCGCCCGACGACTCCTGGTACGTTCGGCCCCCGGACCTCCCCGGGCGGGCCAGCGTGGGCACGGTGGTGCTGCGGCGCGGGGGCGGGGAATGGCAGGTCGCCGTCGTCGTGGAGCCGGGCGACTATCGCCAGCTTCCGAAGGGCGGTCTGGAACCCGGCGAGACCCACGAACAGGCCCTGCACCGCGAATTGCGCGAGGAAGCGGGGCTGACGGCGGTGCGCCTCGTGGCTGATCTCGGCGTGCTGGAGCGGCAGAACTCTGCCCGGACGCGCTGGCAGGTCACCCGCTATTTCCTGGGAGTCACCGGGGAGGTCGGTGTGACGCCGCTGGAACCCGGCTTCCGGCTGGAGTGGCACCCCCTGAACGCCGCGCCGCCCCTGTTCTGGCCGGAGCAGGGGCGGCTGGTGGCGCGGGTGCGTCAGAACCTCGCAGGCGGGGAATACGGGCTGGCCTGAGGGGGGGGCCGCCGCCCGTGCAGCCACGCCGCCGCGACCAGCCCCGCCACGAAGCCGAAGAGGTGCGCCTCCCACGACACCAGCGGATTGGTCGGCAGCACGCCCCACAGCACGCCGCCGTACAGGAAGAGGGCGAGCAAGGCCGCCAGAATCGCTCCCAGCGTCCGCTCCCACCAGCCCACCCCCAGCAGGTAGGCGAGGTACCCGAAGACCAGCAGGCTGGCCCCCAGGTGCAGGCTCCCGCCCCGGCCCAGCAGCCACACCAGCCCGCCGCCCAGCAGGATGATCACGGCATTCGCCGCCAGGAACCGCCCCACTCCCCGCAGCGCCCCCATGAAGGCCAGCACCGCCAGCGGCCCGGTGTTGGCGATCAGGTGCGCGAAATCCCCGTGCAGGAAGGGCGCGGTCAGCACGTTCTCCAGCCGGGTGGGGTCACGCGGGACGATCCCGTACAGGTCCAGCCGCCCCCCGAAGGCGAACTGGTCCACGACCTCCTGCGCCCACACGCCGCCCACCAGCAGTGCGGTCAGCAGCAGGGCCGCCCCCACCGGAGAGCGGGGACGGCGCGGGAGTGGGGAAGGGGAGCGCATGGCCCCAGTCTGCCGCAGGGAGGTGAGGAGTGCGGTTAGCCCGTGACCCGCCCCCGCAGCGCCCCCTGCTGCTGCAGGTATTCCGCGATCTGCACGGCATTGAGCGCCGCGCCCTTGAGCAACTGGTCCCCCGCCACGAACAGGTCCAGCCCGCCCCCAAAGACGAGGCTGGCGCGGATGCGGCCCACCTCCACGTCGTACTTGCCCGTCGCGGTCAGCGGCATGGGGTAGAGCTTGCCCGCCGGGTCGTCGCGGACCTCCACGCCCGCCGCCGCCCGCAGAATCTCGCGGGCCTGCTCGGGGGTGGCGGGGCGCTCCAGTTCCAGCGTGATCGCCTCGGCGTGGGTGCGCAGGGTGGGGATGCGGACGGCGGTGCAGCTGATCTGCAGCGACTCGTCCCCGAGGATCTTGCGCGTCTCCCAGACGACCTTCATCTCCTCGCGGGTGTAGCCGTTGTCCCCGAAGGTGTCGATGTGCGGGATGACGTTGAAGGGAATGGGGTGCGCGAAGACCTCGGCCCCGGCCTCCTTGCCGTGCAGGACCATGTGGGTCTGGGTCAGCAGTTCCTCCATGCCCTTCTGCCCGGCCCCACTCGTCGCCTGATAGGTCGAGACGATCATGCGGCGCACCCCGAACGCCCGGTGCAGCGGCGCGACCGCGACGGCGGCGATGGCCGTGGTGCAGTTGGGGTTGGCGATGATGCCCCGGTGCGAGAGCGCCGCTTCCCCGTTGACCTCGGGCACCACCAGCGGCACCTGCGGGTCGAGGCGGAAGGCGCTGGAGTTGTCGATCACGACCGCGCCGCCCGCCACCCACGCCGGGGCTCTTTCCTTGCTGATCGAGCCCCCCGCCGAGGCCAGGATCACGTCCGCGGGAATGGCCCCTTCCGGGGTGGCCCGCACGGTGAGGTCCTGACCCGCAAAAGAGAGGGTGCTGCCCGCCGAGCGCGGGCTGGCGTACAGCTGCACTTCGTCGAATTTCAGCGTGCTCTTTTCCAGCACCCGCAGAAGTTCGTGGCCGACCGCTCCGGTGGCTCCCACAATGGCGACGCGCATAGGTCTCTCCTCCAAAGAAAAATTCCGCCTCGCGGGGGGCGCGGGCGGCCGGGAACGCGGGGGGGCCGCCCTCAGGGGGTCCGGGGGGTCGGGCGGCGCATGGGGGCAAGGTACCCGCCGGGGGGCGGGGGGTCAAGCGCGGGGGGTCACCGGGGACACCTGCCCGGCGCGGGGCTGCGCTATGCTGCTCGCCATCGCCAAGATCAAGGCCGGGCGCGGGTGCCCAGGGGGGTCCCCGCCCGGAGACGGGAGCCCCGGTATGCCCGCCAGGATTCGGATTTACGGTCAGGAAGCCACGTTTACCCAGGGCCGCTGGGTCTGCGCCGACGAGACGTTGCAGGCCATGCTGCAGGCCCTCGCCGACCCCCGCGCGACCAGCGTGGACGCCGAACTGCGGCACGCCCGCTACGCCGCCGGACGCTTCGGCGGGCAGATTGCGGTGGGGGAGGGCTGGGAGGCCGCGCCCCTGCCCGAACCCGAAATCCGCATGGAGGACATCGCCCCGCCCGGCCGCCCGCAGGCCGCCGGATGGCTGTCCTTCCTGCGCAAACGCCGTTAGCGTCCGCTCTGGCCCTTGTCGCCCAGTCGCCGCTCGTTTCCGGCCTGAAGGCGGGTCACGTTCTCGCGGTGCTGCCAGACCATCAGGGCCACCAGACCCGTCACGAGCAGGCTCAGCCACAGCGGCTGCCCGGTGATCCAGGCGACCAGCGCCGCCGTCACGCCCCCCAGGATGCTTCCGGCCGACACCAGCCGGGTCAGGGCGACGGTCAGGATGCCGATCACGAACATCCCCAGCCCCACGGCGGGCGAGAGCGCCACCAGCGTCCCGAAGGTGGTCGCCACCCCCTTGCCCCCCCGGAACCCCAGAAAGGGGCTGAAGTTGTGCCCGATCACGGCGGCGACCCCGCACAGCGCGGCCTGTGCGTCGCTGAGGCCCGCCGCCCGCGCGATCAGCACGGCCAGCGCCCCCTTGACGACGTCGAAGACGGCCACGGCGACCGCCGGACCCTTGCCGACCGAGCGCAGCACGTTGGTCGCGCCACTGTTCCCGCTGCCCACCCGGCGGATGTCCACCCCACGGGCGCGGGCGACCCAGGCGGCGGCCGGAATGGACCCCAGCAGGTAGGCCAGGGCGAGCAGCGGGACAAACAGCAGATTCACGGGCGGATCACCCCCCGATTGTACGGGCCGGTGGTTTGAACGGGCCGACTTGCACGGGCCGGTGGTTTGTATGGGCCGACTTGTACGGGCCGGTGGTTTGTATGGGCCGGTGGTCAGGGGGGGGCTCCCCGGGGGCACCCGTCTGGGGGCAGGCCCTCCCCCGGGGTGGGGGCGCGAGTCTCAAGGCCGGGTCACGTTCGCCGGGGGGAGCCTTCACGCGGGCGCGGGGGCCAGCCGCTAGGGTGCGGGGCGTGTCTGTGCCGCCTCCCTCTCCCTCCGAGCCCGCGCGTCTGGCCGCGCTGGCCCGCTACCGCGTGCTGGGTACTCCGCCCGAGACGTCCTTCGACCGCGTCACCCGGCTGGCGGCGCGGGTGCTGGGGGTGCCGCTGGCCGCCGTCAATCTGGTCGGCGAGGACCACCAGTGGACCAAAGCCTGCGTGGGCGGTGACGTGACCGCGACCGCCCTGGACGAGTCCTTTTGCGTCTGGACCGTGCGGCAGGAGGGGGCGGTCATGGTGGTGCCCGACGCCCGGCAGGACCCACGCTTCCGGGACCTTCCCAGCGTGCGGTCGGGTGAGGTCGTCGCCTACGCGGGCGCGCCCCTGGTCACCCCGGACGGCCACCGCCTCGGCACCCTGTGCGTGACCGCGCCCCAGCCGCGCGGGTTCGGGGAGGCCGAGTGCGAGACGCTGGAGCTGCTCGCGGAGATGGTGATCGACGAGCTCGAACTGCGGCTGCGCACCGAGGAACTCACCCGCGCCCGCGACCACGCCCACACCCTGCGCGACCTCGCGGAGCTGATGGGCGAGCCGCTGAGCCCCGGCGAGATGGCCCAGCGGGCGCTGCGGCTGCTCGCGGGCGCCATGCGGCTGGACTGGGCCGGGCTGCTGCACCTCTCCGGCGGGGGCTCGGAGGTCCTGAGCGACCACGCCTCGGCCCCCGCCGACGGCTTCGGGGCCGAGGTCCGCTGGCGGCTGCTGGACCCGGCAGGCGGGCTGCGGGCCACCCTGCTGGGCTGGGAGCGGGTCTTTCTGGACGACGCGGGGGCCGTCGCCGGGCGCTGCCCCGAACTGCTGGGCACCGGGCTGGCGAGCGCCGCGTGGCTGCACGTGCAGGTCGAGGACGGGCGGCACATGCCGGGCGGGGCCTACGTGCTGCTGCTCGCGCGGCTGGGCGACCCTGCCGTCTGGCTGGCGGAAGAACGCCTGCTGCTGGAGGCCGCCGCCCGCAGCGTGGGCGTGGCGCTGGAGCGGGCCGAACACCTTCAGGCGCTGGAACGCGCGGCCCTGACCGACGCCCTGACTGGCCTGGGCAACCGCCGGGCGCTCGACGACGCCCTCGACGACGCCGACGCCCGGCTCGCGGCCGCGGGCGAGGGCTACGTGCTGGGCGTGGTGGACCTCGACGGCATGAAGCGGGTCAACGACGAGCGCGGGCACGCCAGCGGCGACGACCTGCTGCGCGAGTTCGGGCGCAGTCTGCTGGCCCCGGGCCTCCACGCCTACCGCCTGGGCGGCGACGAGTACGCGCTGCTGGCCCCGGTCGCCCCCGGCCATGACCCCGCCCGCTGGACCGAGCTGCTGCGCCGTCAGGTCCGGGACGCGGTGGCGCGGGTGCAGGCCCA
>NZ_JASNGB010000056.1 GCF_030271215.1 Deinococcus rhizophilus
GGGGGCGGGCGCCTCGGGCGCGGCCTGCGGGCCGTGGACCTCGCCCGAGAAGGCCGCGAGCTGCACGTCCTTGGGGATGTCCACCAGCACCGGGCCGGGGCGCCCCGAGCGGGCGATGCGGATCGCCTCGGCCACGACGCGCGGCAGGTCGTCCGCCTCCTGCACCACGTAGTTGTGCTTGGTAATGGGGAGGGTGATCCCGGTGATGTCGGCTTCCTGAAAGGCGTCGGTGCCCATCAGGTGCCGGGCCACGTTCCCGGTGATCGCCAGCAGCGGCACCGAGTCCATCATCGCGTCGGCCAGGCCGGTCACCAGGTTGGTGGCACCCGGCCCACTCGTCGCCAGGCACACGCCGAGGTCGCCGGTCACCTTGGCCCAGCCTTCCGCCGCGTGAATCGCGCCCTGCTCGTGCCGCGCGAGGATATGGCGGATGTCCGGAAAGAGGGTCAGCGCGTCATACACCGGCATGATCGCGCCGCCGGGATAGCCGAAGACGGTCCCCACGCCGTGCGCGGCGAGCGTCTGCCAGAGGGCCTGGGCGCCGTTGGGAGGGGTCATGGCCGGCTCCGCGCAGGGTGGGTCCAGGCAGGGTGGGTCCGGGGCTGCGGGTGGGGCTGGGGACGAATGCTCATCTCTTGACCTCCTGTGACCTGCTGTGCGCTGGGAACGAAAAATCCCGCCCTCTGGTTGGGGACGGGGTTTGCGGGAGCAACGCGCGGACGCTCAGCCTCCAGAAACCCCGGGGCCAAGAAGAAGCGCGATCACGGTGCGCGGCGGCATAGCAGCACCGTACGGCGCGGGCGGGGGCCGGGCACGGCGGTGACCTAGACGAGTGGGGCAGTGTAGGGGGGGGCAGGCCCGGAGCAGCGCCCAATGGCTGATGCTGAATCCGGTCATACGTAGATCGGCACCAGAAACCACGCCGCCACGCCGCCCAGCAGCACCCCCAGCGCCCCACCCAGCACGGCGGCCCTGCCCGTGCTTTCCGGCCTGAGCCGCAGCGCGAGCAGCGTCAGGACTGCCCCGGCCCCGATCAGCCCGCCCGACACTGCCTGAAAGCTGTCAACCCTCTCTCCTACGGTGAGGCCCGGCAGGGCAGAGCCGACCAGCACATGCAGTCCCAGCGTCAGGAAGAAGATGGGAAAGCCCACGCTGAAGGCGAGTAGAAAGCGGCGGTCACGGGCGCGGATCATGGAATGCGCCCCAAGCTAGCACCCGTCTGATCAACTGCCTGTCCCCGCCTTGCCCACCGCGTTAGGGTGGTCTATGGGAGACTCCGCGCCAGCACGCCGCAGCGACACCATCAAGTCGGGCTTCGAACGCGCCCCGCACCGCAGCCTGCTGCGGGCGACCGGGGTGATCGAGCGCGAGAGCGATTTCGGCAAGCCCTTTATTGCCGTGTGCAACAGCTACATCGACATTATTCCGGGGCACGTGCATTTGCAGGAGTTCGGGCGGGTGGTCAAGGCGGCGGTCCGGGAGGCGGGCGGCATTCCCTTCGAGTTCAACACCATTGGCGTGGACGACGGCATCGCGATGGGCCACGCGGGCATGAAGTACAGCCTGCCCAGCCGCGAACTGATCGCGGACTCGGTGGAGACGGTCGTGCAGGCGCACCAGTTCGACGCGATGATCTGCATTCCCAACTGCGACAAGATCGTCCCGGGAATGCTGATGGGCGCGATGCGCTGCGACATCCCCACCATCTTCGTGAGCGGCGGGCCGATGCTGCGCGGCCTCACGAAGGCGGGGCGGCGGGTGGACCTCGCCTCGGTCTTTGAGGGGGTGGGGGCCTTCCAGGCGGGCCGGATGGGTGCCGACGAACTGCGCGAGCTCGAGGAACAGGCCTGCCCCACCTGCGGGAGCTGCTCGGGGATGTTCACCGCCAACTCGATGAACTGCCTGTGCGAGGCGCTGGGAATGAGCCTGCCGGGGAACGGGACCATTCCGGCGACCGATCCCCGGCGGCATGAGCTGGCACGGGCGGCGGCGAGGCAACTGCTGGTGCTGCTGGAGCGCGGCATCACCCCCCGCCAGATCGTGACCGCCGAGGCCATCGACAACGCCTTCGCCCTCGACATGGCGATGGGCGGATCGACGAACACGGTGCTGCATACCCTCGCCATCGCGCACGAGGTGGGGGTGGAGTATCCCCTCTCCCGGCTCAACGAGGTGTCCGACCGGGTGGCGAACCTGTGCAAGATCGCGCCCAGCAGCGACTTTCACATTCAGGATCTCGACGAGGTGGGCGGCGTCAGCGTGATCCTGCGCGAGCTGTTCCAGCGGGAAGGCATCCTGCACCGGGGCTGCATGACGGCGACCGGGCAGCCGCTGGAAGCCAACGTGGAAGGGGCGCCCGCCCCCGACGGCGACGTGGTGCGGGCCTGGGACAACGCCTACTCGCCCACCGGGGGCTTACGGCTGCTGTTCGGCAACCTCGCGCCGGAGGGGGGCGTGGTGAAGTACGCGGGTGTGGTGCCCGCCATGCGCCGCTTCGAGGGGCCAGCCATCGTCTACGACTCCATGGAGGCCGCCAACGCGGGCATCCTGGGGGGCGAGGTGCGGGCCGGGCACGTCGTCGTGATCCGCTACGAGGGGCCGCAGGGCGGGCCGGGGATGCAGGAGATGCTCTCTCCGACGGCCAACCTCGCCGGGATGGGCCTGGGCGAGAGCGTCCTGCTGCTCACCGACGGCCGCTTCAGCGGAGCCACGCGCGGCGGCTCCATCGGCCACGTCTCGCCGGAAGCGAGCGCGGGCGGTCCCATCGCCCTCGTGCAAAACGGCGACCGCATCCGGGTGGACATGGACGCCGGAACGCTCGACCTGCTCGTCTCCGGGGAGGAACTGGCGCGGCGGCGGGCAGGGTGGAAGCCCGTTGTCAAACCCATTCCCGGAAAGTGGCTCAAGCGCTATGCCCGGCTGGTCACCAGTGGGAGCCGGGGAGCGGTGCTGGACGATGGGACGGGGCCGCTGGCCGCCGCGCCTCTCCCCCGGCGTCAGGTGGAAAGCAGCCCCCAGCGGTAGGCTCAGCCTGTGCGCGTGAACTCTGCTTTGCTCGTGCTGGGCGTGCTGGGGGGCCTGCTCCTCGGTGTGCCCCTGCTGCTGGTCGGCGGCTACATCTGGCAGGCGGGGCTGGACCTCCGCTCGCCGTCGTCCAGCCGCGAGTGGATCAGCCTGTGCGCCCGTGGCCGCGAGGACCTCTTCTGCAAGGCGGCGAACCGGGTGGTGCGGCGGGAGGTGCCCGGCCCCTTCGCCCTGATCTATCCCGGCGTCACGGGGGACCGCGACCTCAAGGCGACGCTGACCGTCTGGAAGGGACGCCTCCCCACGGCGGACGAACTGGAAGCGCTGGTCCGCGCCAACCTCTTCGTGGGGCCGGGCCTGAAGACGGGCCAGATGCGCTCGCTGGACGGGCAGGTGCGGCGGGTGACCTGCGGGGCAGGTGAGCTGGCACGCTGCCGGGTCGGGCCGCTGGAGGTCTATCCGCATACCCGGCCGGGCCGTGCGGACGACGGGCGGGTCTATCTCCCGTCCGGACGTGACCGGACCCAGACGTTCCTGCCGCCCCGCTGACCCCGGCCCGAACAGACGTGGCTTGAGCAGACAGGCTCTTCTCTGCCCCGCCCCCGCCCCGGTAGGCTGCCCACATGTTCACCGTTCCCGGCCACAGCGGAGGCGCCCCCAGCGGGCAGCTTCTTCTTGGGTGGGGGCGCTGAGCGCGAGCACCCGCGTTCACCACCGGCCCCTGGAGTCCACACGGCTCCGGGGGCCTTCCTTTTTCTCCCGCAGGAGGTCTTTGCAGATGGGCATGACGATGGCACAGAAGATTCTGGCGGCGCACAGCGGCCACGCGGCTGTGGTTCCGGGGCAACTGATCGAGTGCACGACCGACCTCGTGCTCTGCCACGAGATCACCACCCCGGCGGCCCTGCGAATGCTGGAGGAACGCGGCATGAACCGGGCGTTCGACCCCGAAAAGATCGTGGCGATTCCCGACCACTCGGTGCCCGCCATGAACATCAAGGCCGCGAAGATGTACCAGAAGCTCAAATCCTGGGTGCAGGAACAGGGCATCCGCCACTTCTACGACGTGGGGCGCGGCGGCATCGCCCACGTGGTGCTGGAGAACAGCGGCCTGCTGCGGCCCGGGCAGACGCTGGTGAGCGGCGACTCGCACACCTGCAACGGCGGGGCGCTGGGGGCCTTTGCCACCGGGGTCGGCAGCACCGACCTCGCCGGGGCGATCTACGCGGGCCGGGTGTGGTTCAAGGTGCCGGAAACCATGCTGATCCGGGTCACCGGGGAGATGCAGCCGGGCGTCACGCCAAAAGACCTCGTGCTGGAGGTTATCAAGCGCATCGGCGCAGATGGCGCGAACTACCTGGCGATGGAATGGACCGGGGACACCATCGACCGGATGGACATGGAGGGCCGCTTCACCCTGACGAACATGGCGATCGAGGCGGGCGGCAAGACCGGGATCATCGCGGTGGACGACACGGCGCGAGCCTACCTCGCCGCGCGGGGCGTCACGCCGGACCAGTACACCGAGTACGCCTCCGACCCCGACGCGCCGTACAAGGTCGTGATCGAGCTGGACGCCTCGCAGGTCGAGCCGACCGTCGCCTACCCGCACATCCCCAGTAACGGACGGGTGGCGGGCACCGACCCCATTCCGGTCACGCACGCCTACGTGGGGAGCTGCACGAACGGGCGCATCACGGACCTGCGCGAGGTGGCCCATATCCTGCGGGGGCGCCGGGTCGCGGACGGCGTGCAGATGATCGTGGTCCCCGCAACCCAGGCGATCTGGAAGCAGGCCGCGCAGGAGGGGCTGCTGGAGGTCTTCGTGGAGGCGGGCGCCAGCGTGAGCTACCCGAGCTGCGGCGCCTGCCTGGGGATGCACTCGGGCGTGCTGGGACCGGACGACGTGTGCATCTCCAGCTCCAACCGCAACTTCGTCGGAAGGATGGGCGACCCCTCGGCGCAGATCTACCTCGCCTCGCCCGCGACGGTGGCGGCGAGCGCAGTGGCGGGCGTGATCTCGGACCCGCGCGAGTATGCCACGGGTGGGCCGAGTGCGGCGGACTGAGGGAGGCGAGAATGACCCCTGCCTCTCTTCCTCGTGACGGCTCTCGCTGCCCTGAGCCTCTGGAGCCTGATCCGCCCCGAGTAGCCCGTGCGAGCGGTCGGCGCCTTCCTGCTAGGCGGGGTGCTGGGGAGTGGGATCTGGTTCGGCCTGTTTGGACTCGGCGGACTGATCTGAAACGGGAGTGCGGCGTTGCTATGGGGCGCGGGGGGACAGAATGAGCCATGCCCCGTGCCCTCATGCTGATCTTCCGTGGCCTGCTGGGCGCCGTCGTCCTCGGGTATCCGCTGTTCCTGAGTTTCGCCGTTCTATTGGCGAGCCTTGCAACCGCGAACATAGCCACATACTGGTTCTACCCGTGGGGCCTGCTCCTGGCTGCCTCTCCTCTGCTCGTCTTGCTGATTCTGGCCGTCGTCTGGCTGCGCCGCCCTGCCGAAATCTGGCGTTTTCACGGCGCTTTTCTACTGGGCGGGGTTCTGGGCGGCGCGTTCTGGTTCAGCCGGTTCGGGCTAGCGGGGCTGGTGTGAGCGCTTTTTTCGGCGTGGGCCTGCTCCTTAACCTCGCGTGGATGGCCCTCGGGCTGCGGCAGGTGCGAGCGGTAGAACGCCCGGCGATGCTGGGGACGGCTGCGGGGCTGCTGATCGTGGCCGGACTGCTGGCTCTCTTTACCGTGCGCGAAATGCCGATGGCCGCCCACCTCACCTACCCGATCAGCCTGATCCTGTGGCCCGCCTTTCTGGCGCTCTGCCTCGTCGCTGGCCTGGTGTTCCTGCTGCGGAACAACTGGGCGCGGGGCTGGCCGCTGCTGGGGCTGCCCGTATCCGCCCTTCTCGCCCTGTTGATTCTGGCCCCGCTGCGGACGGCGGCGGGCCTGCCGCCCTTTTGAGTCCTCAAGGAGTCTCCATGCCCAGAGTCCACGTCTTTGGCCGCGACCACATCAACACCGACGAGATCATCCCCGCGCGGCACCTCACCAGCGACGTGGAGAGTGAATTGGCCCGCTACGCGATGGAGGACTACGACCCCAGCTTCGTGCGGCGGGTGCAGCCGGGCGACCTCGTGGTGGCCGGGGCCGACTTCGGCTGCGGCTCCAGCCGCGAACATGCCGTCTGGGCCCTGCGCGGAGCCGGGGTGGGGGCCGTGATCGCGCCCAACTTCGCCCGCATCTTCTACCGCAACGCGATCAACAACGGCTTTCTGGCGCTGGAGTGCGCGGGGATCGTGGAAGCCTTTCAGGACGGCGACGAGGCCGACCTCGACCTCGCGGGCGGCACGATCACCAACGCCCGCAGCGGGCAACGGCTCAGTTTCGTGCCCGTCCCGCAGTTCGCGCTCGACGTGCAGAAAGCGGGCGGCTGGCTGGAATACATGCGTGAGGCGGACGCGGCCGCAGCCGGAACGTTGAACACCCCCAGCACCGGGGCCGGACACGGCCACCCCGCAACCCCCACCCCCCAGGAGGACCCCCATGCCTAAAATCGTCACGCTGCCCGGAGACGGGATCGGCCCCGAGGTCACCGCCGCCGCCGTGCGGGTGCTGCGCGAGGTCGCGCCCGATCTGGTGATCGAGGAACATCTCATCGGGGGGGCGGCCATCGAGCAGACCAGCGACCCCTTTCCCGCCGCGACCCGCGACGCCGTGCGGGAGGCCGACGCCGTGCTGCTGGGCACGGTGGGCGGGCCGCAGGACTCGCCCTGGAACCGCCTGCCGCGCCCGCAGCGGCCCGAGTCCGGCCTGCTGGGGCTACGGCGGGCGATGGGCTGCTACGCCAACCTGCGCCCGGTGCGGGTGCTGCCGGGGCTGGAGCACCTCTCGCCGCTGAGGCCTGAGCTGGCGCGCGGGGTGGACATCCTGATCGTGCGCGAGCTGCTGGGCGGCCTCTATTTCGACGGGGACCGGCGGCTAGACGGGGACTCGGCCCACAACACCATGCGCTACACACGCGCCGAGGTCGAGCGGGTGGCGCGGGTGGCCTTCTGGGCGGCCGGGCAGCGGCGGGGCCGGGTGACCTCGGTGGACAAGGCCAACGTACTGGAAGTCTCAGAGCTGTGGCGCAGCGCCGTGCAGGACGTCCACGACCGCAAGTACCGCGACCTGCACCTGAACCACGAGTACGTGGACAGCGTGGCGATGCTGCTGGTGTCCAACCCGGGACGCTACGACGTGGTCCTGACCGAGAACCTGTTCGGGGACATCCTCTCGGACCTCGCGGCGGTGATTCCGGGCAGCCTGGGTCTGATGCCCTCGGCCAGCCTGGGGGACGGGGCGGGGCTGTTCGAGCCGATCCACGGTTCGGCCCCCGACATCGCCGGGCAGGAGGTGGCGAACCCTGCCGCCGCGATCCTGAGCGCGGCCATGCTGCTGCGGCACGGGCTGAATCGCCCGGCGGCCGCCAACCACGTCGAGGGCGCGGTGGCGCGGGCCTTGCGGGCCGGGCCGACCGCTGACCTGGGGGGCCGCGCGAGCACGGGCGCCTTCACGGACGCCGTGCTGGAAAACCTGCAGGTCGTGAGCGGGGCGTAGGGCGGGAACCCGGGCGGACAGGCCCGGGCCTTCCGCCGATCACATGGACCTGTCGGCGGGATAGCGGACGGCCCGGCGGCGCTGCCCGGCCTCGTTCAGGCGCGGGGTGGTGTTGACCGACAGGCCCACCGTCCCGAACGCCGAGACGCCCTGAGGCTCTTGGTCCCTGTCACCACCTACCCGGCAGACGAATCAGGCGGAGTGAGACAAGGGCAACAGAGCGGCTCAGGTACGAACAGCTCCGTTCCCCCTGGAAAGCTCAGCGCGGCAGTTCGCTCGCTCCCATCAGGAACTCGTCCACGGCCCGCGCCGCCTGCCGCCCCTCGCGGATGGCCCAGACGACGAGAGACTGACCCCGGCGCATGTCGCCCGCCGCGAAGACGCCGGGGACGCTGGTGACGTAGCCTCCCACCTCGTCGGTGCCCGCCCTGGCATTGCCGCGCGGGTCGCGCTCGACGCCGAACACGTCGAGAATGCTCCCCACCGGGCTGACAAAGCCCATCGCCAGCAGCACGAGGTCGGCTTTCAGAATCTCCTCGCTGCCGGGAATCTCGGTCATCTGGCCGCCCTGCCACTCCAGGCGCACGGTCCTGAGGGCCGTGACGTGTCCGTCCTCGCCCAGAAACTCCTTCGTGGCGATGGCGAACTCGCGCTCGCCGCCCTCCTCGTGGCTCGACGACGTGCGGAGCTTGTGCGGCCAGTAGGGCCAGGTCAGCCCCTTGTTCTCGTGCTCGGGGGGCATGGGGAGCAACTCGAACTGGGTGACGCTGGCGGCGCCGTGGCGGTGCGAGGTGCCCAGGCAGTCGGAGCCCGTGTCGCCGCCGCCGATCACGACGACGTGCTTGCCCCCGGCGTGAATCTGTCCCTCCACCCGGTCGCCCGCATTCACCCGGTTCTGCCCTGGCAGGAACTCCATGGCGAAGTGGACGCCCCTGAGGTCCCGCCCCGGCACCGGCAGGTCGCGCGGCTGTTCGGCCCCGCCCGCCAGGAGCACGGCGCCAAACCCGGCGCGGAGCTCCTCCGGGGAGACAGTCTCCCGCGCGAGGTTGGTCACCTTCGACCCCTCCGGCAGCTCGCCCACCAGAACGCCCGTACGGAAGGTCACGCCCTCGGCTTCCATCTGACGGATGCGGCGGTCGATCAGCCCCTTTTCCAGCTTGAAGTCGGGGATGCCGTAGCGCAGCAGGCCGCCCGGTCGGTCGTTCTTCTCGAAGACCGTCACGTCATGCCCGGCGCGGGCGAGTTGCTGAGCGGCGGCCAGCCCCGCCGGGCCGGAGCCGATCACCGCGACCCTTTTCCCGGTCTTGAAAGGAGGCGGCTGGGGCGTCACCCACCCCTCCTCCCAGGCGTGGTCGATGATCGCCCGCTCGATGGACTTGATGCCCACCGGCTCGTCGCTCGTGAGGTTCAGGGTGCAGGCGGCCTCGCAGGGGGCGGGGCAGATGCGCCCGGTGAACTCGGGGAAGTTGTTCGTCGCGTGCAGCGCGTCGATGGCCCGGCGCCAGTCGTTGCGGTAGACGAGGTCGTTCCAGTCGGGAATCAGGTTGCCCACCGGGCAGCCGTTGTTGCAAAACGGGATGCCGCAGTCCATGCAGCGGGCGGCCTGCACCCGCGACTGCTCGACGGTCAATTCATGGACGAATTCGTTGTGGTTCCGCAGGCGCGCGTCGATGGGCTCGTAGGCCTCCCTCACGCGCCGGTATTCCAGAAAGCCGGTGACTTTTCCCATGTCCGCTCCTCAACTCCTCAGCTTCACTTCGTCAGAACGCCCTGTCCGGTGGGCTGGCCGACCTCGGCGGGTCCGCGCCCCGCCTCCCGGCCCAGGTCGCCCAGCGCCCGCTCGTACTCGCGCGGGAAGACCTTGACGAACCGTGGCAGCGTCTCCTCCCAGCCGTCGAGGAGTTCGCTGGCCCGCAGCGATCCCGTCCAGCGGTGGTGCTCCTCGATCAGCGCCCGGAGCTGCGCCTCGTCCGTCTGGCCGCGGTGCCAGAAGCGGCGCTCGATGCTGGCCTCCTGCTCGGCGCCCGGCACCACCCGGTCGAGGGACACCATCGCCGCGTTGCAGCGGGAGGCGAACTGGCCGTCCTCGTCGTACACGTAGGCGATCCCGCCCGACATGCCCGCCGCGAAGTTGCGCCCGGTACGGCCCAGCACGACCACCGTGCCGCCCGTCATGTACTCGCAGCCGTGGTCGCCCGTGCCCTCGACGACCGCCGTCGCCCCCGAGAGCCGCACCGCGAAGCGTTCGCCCGCCACGCCCCGGAAAAACGCCTCGCCCGAGGTCGCGCCGTACAGCACCGTGTTTCCCACGATGATGTTCTTCGTGGCGTCCCCCCGGAAGTCGATGGAGGGCCGCACCACAACCCGCCCGCCCGACAGGCCCTTGCCGGTGTAGTCGTTCGCGTCCCCGATCAGGTAGAGGGTGATTCCGCTCGCCAGGAACGCCCCGAAGCTCTGGCCGCCGTTGCCCTCCATCTGGATGAAGACCGTGTCGTCGGGCAACCCGTCCGGGCGGCGGCGGATCAGCTCGCCGGAGAGCATCGCGCCCACCGTGCGGTTCACGTTGCGTGCGGCTTCCAGCAGCTTGACGGGCTCGCCGCGCTCCAGGGCGGGGCGGCACTTCTCGATCAGGGTCACGTCGAGGGCGCGTTCCAGACCGTGGTCCTGCGTGTCCACGTGGCGGCGGGCCACCCCGGCGGGAACGGCGGGCTGGTGGAACACGCGGCTGAAGTCCAGCCCCCGCGCCTTCCAGTGCTCTACTCCCTTGCGCGTGTCGAGCAGGTCCACCCGCCCGATCAGGTCGTCGAAGCGGCGGATGCCGAGCGACGCCATGAGTTCACGCACCTCCTCCGCCACGAAGAAGAAGTAGTTGATGACGTGCTCGGGTTTGCCCGCGAACTTCTGCCGCAGCACCGGGTCCTGGGTCGCCACCCCCACCGGACAGGTGTTCAGGTGGCATTTGCGCATCATGATGCAGCCCTCGGCGACGAGCGGCGCCGTGGCGAAGCCGAACTCGTCCGCGCCCAGCAGCGCGCCGATCACCACGTCGCGCCCGGTCTTCATCTGCCCGTCGGCCTGAACCCGGATGCGGCCCCGCAGGCGGTTGAGCACCAGCGTCTGCTGCGTCTCCGCGAGGCCGAGTTCCCACGGCGAGCCCGCGTGCTTGATGGAGGACCACGGCGAGGCCCCCGTGCCGCCGTCGTGCCCGGCGATGACCACATGGTCCGCTTTCGCCTTCGCCACACCGGCCGCGACCGTGCCCACGCCGACCTCGGACACCAGCTTCACCGAGACGTCCGCGCGCGGGTTCACGTTCTTGAGGTCGTGGATGAGCTGTGCCAGGTCCTCGATGGAGTAGATGTCGTGGTGCGGGGGAGGTGAGATCAGGCCCACGCCGGGGACGGAGTGGCGCAGCATCCCGATGTACTCGCTGACCTTCCCGCCCGGGAGCTGCCCGCCCTCGCCCGGCTTGGCCCCCTGCGCCATCTTGATCTGGATCTGGTCGGCGGAGACGAGGTATTCCGTCGTCACCCCGAAGCGCCCGGAAGCGACCTGCTTGATCTTCGACCGCAGCGAATCGCCGTCCTGAAGCGCGTAGTCCGCTGGACCCTCGACGCGGCCCTCGCCCAGAATGTCCGCCAGTCGGGTGCCCGCCGTGACCCTGCCGCCCCCCATCTCGTCCCGGTAGCGCGCCGGGTCCTCGCCCCCCTCGCCCGTGTTCGACTTGCCGCCGATGCGGTTCATGGCGACGGCGAGGGTGGTGTGGGCTTCGGTGGAGATGGAGCCCAGGCTCATCGCACCCGTGGCGAAGCGTTTGACGATCTCGGCGGCGGGTTCCACCTCCTCCAGCGAAATCGCTTTTTCCGGGTCCGCCTTCAGCTCGAACAGGCCGCGCAGGGTCATATGCCGCCGCGACTGGTCGTTGATGATCGCCGCGTACTCGCGGTACGTCTCCACCCGGCCCGAACGGGTCGCGTGCTGGAGCTTGGCGACCGCGTCCGGTGTCCACATATGCTCCTCGCCACGCGCCCGCCAGGCGTACTCGCCGCCGAGGTCGAGCATGGAGGCGAGCAGGGGATCGTCGCTGAAGGCCGCCCGGTGCAGCCGCAGCGCCTCCTCCGCGACCTCGAACACGCCGATGCCGCCGACCCCCGTGGAGGTGCCCCGGAAGTACTTCTCGACGAGTTCCTCGCTCAGGCCGATGGCCTCGAAGATCTGGGCGCCGCAGTAGGACATGTACGTGCTGATGCCCATCTTCGACATGATCTTGGACAGGCCCTTGCCCACGCCCTTGATGTAATTGGCGACGGCCTTTTCGGGGGCTTCCGGGTGGAGCTGCTCCAGCGTCTCCAGCGCGAGGTACGGATGAATCGCTTCCGCCCCGTACCCGGCGAGGACCGCGAAGTGGTGGACCTCCCGCGCCGACCCCGTCTCGACGACCAGGCCCGCTGTCGTCCGCAACCCCTGGTGGACGAGGTGCTGGTGGATGGCGGAGAGCGCGAGCACGGCGGGGATGGCGACGTGGTCGCGGTCCATCGCCCGGTCGGTCAGGATCAGGATGTTGTGGCCCTCGCGGACCGCGTCCACCGCCCCCGCCCGCAGCGAGGCGAGGGTGGCCTCCACGCCCTCGGCGCCCCAGGCGGCGGGGTAGCAGATGTTCAGCTCGAAGGGGCGGAACTTCCCACCGGTCTGGGCCTCGATCCCGCGCAGCCGCGCCATGTCCGCGTGGTCGAGGACGGGCTGGGTGACCTCCAGCCGCATGGGGGGGTTCACCGCGTTGATGTCGAGCAGGTTCGGTTTCGGGCCGATAAAGGACACCAGCGACATGACGACCGCTTCCCGGATGGGGTCGATGGGCGGGTTCGTGACCTGCGCGAACAGTTGCCGGAAGTAGTTGTACAGCGGCTTGTTGCGGCTGGAGAGGACCGCCAGCGGCGAGTCGTTGCCCATCGAGCCGATGCCCTCCTCGCCCGCGGCGGCCAGGGGGTCGAGCAGGAACTTCAGGTCCTCCTGGGTGTACCCGAAGGCCTGCTGCCGGTCGAGCAGCGTTTCGCGGAAGGCAGGCACTTCAGCGTCGGCGGCGAGGTTCCCCAGCTCCACCCGCACGTTCTCGATCCACTGCCGGTAGGGTTTGGCCGAGGCGTAGCGCGACTTCAGCTCCTCGTCCTCCAGAATGCGCCCCTCGTCGAGGTCGAGCAGGAACATCCGCCCCGGCTGGAGGCGCCACTTCTTCACGATCCTGGCCTCGGGGACCGGCAGCACGCCCGTCTCCGAGGCCAGGATCACGTGGTCGTCCCGGGTCACGATGTACCGGGCGGGGCGCAGGCCGTTGCGGTCCAGCGTGGCGCCGATCTGCCGCCCATCCGTGAAAACAACCGCGGCGGGGCCATCCCAGGGCTCCATCATCGCCGCGTGGTACTCGTAGAAGGCGCGGCGTTGCGGGTCCATCGCCCCGTGCCCCTCCCACGCTTCCGGAATCAGCATCATCGCGGCGTGGGCCAGGGGATAGCCCGCCATCGTGAGCAGTTCCAGCGCGTTGTCGAAGGTCGCGGTGTCCGATTGCCCGCGCAGGCTGATGGGGTAGAGCTTCTGAAGGTCGTCGCCCAGCACCGGGGACCGCATCACGCCCTCGCGCGCGCGCATCCAGTTGAAGTTGCCCTTGACGGTGTTGATCTCGCCGTTGTGGGCGACCATCCGGTACGGGTGCGCCAGATACCACTCGGGGAAGGTGTTCGTGGAGAAGCGCTGGTGGACGAGCGCCAGCGCCGACACCACCCGTTCGTCCTGAAGGTCGAGGTAGTACTCCCCGACCTGCCCGGCCAGCAAAAGCCCCTTGTAGATCACCGTGCGGCAGGACATGGAGGGCACGTAGTACTCGCGGCCATGGGTGAGCTTCAGCCGCAGGATGGCGAGCGACGCCCGCTTGCGGATCACGTACAGCTTGCGCTCCAGCGCGTCGGGCACCAGGGTGTCGGACCCGTGGCCAATGAACACCTGGCGGATGACGGGCTCCCTGTCCCGCACGGCTAGGGACATGGGCATCTCGCGGTTGACGGGCACGTCGCGCCAGCCCAGCAGGACCTGGCCCTCGGCCCGGATCGCGCGCTCCAGCTCCTGCTCGCAGGCGAGGCGGGAGGCGTGCTCCTTGGGCAGGAAGATCATGCCCACGCCGTAGTCGCCGGGGCGGGGCAGCGTGATGCCCTGCCCCGCCATCTCTGCCCGGTAGAACTCATCGGGAATCTGGATCAGGAGGCCCGCGCCGTCGCCCATCAGTTCGTCGGCGCCGACGGCACCCCGGTGATCGAGGTTCTCAAGAATCTTGAGCCCCTGCATGACGATGCCGTGGGACCTGGTTCCCTTCAGGTGGGCGATAAAGCCGACCCCGCAAGCGTCGTGCTCCTGCTCTTGCCGGTACAGGCCCTGCTGGCTGAGCGCCGCTCTCTCCTGCGGCGTGGGGTGATGCATGGTGTCATGGTCCATCAGGCACTCCTCTCCGGTCGGCGCCAGGCGCTGCGGAGTTAAATCATACAAAGCGTGTATACACACGCCCTTCAGTTGTCCATGTGTGCTCCGTACGCAGAACCCGTTCTAGACAAGTGCCAGCGGTGATCGGTAGGGGCGGTGGGGCTCCTGTGCTGTTTCGTGGGACTATTCACGAATCTGCATAATTTTGAACTCCCGGACACTCGTGGTCCTCGGCGCTCGGCCACCGGGGGGAGCGGGGGCAACAACACGGGAGGGCCTCGCCGGGCCCCCTCGTGTAGACCGTGCTGGGAGCGATTGAACCAGGAATGTCCGGGGATGGGATGAACCCACCAGGCCGGACCAGGAGGCAAGGTCAACATGACGCACTCAGGGTGGCCAGTCGGCCATAGCCCCAACCGCCACCGACCTCTAGCCTGGGTCGGTGCTTCGCCCCGCTCGCCGTTTCTGGCTGAGCCGGTTCAGTCCACCGTGCCGCGCACGTCCCCCACGGCCAGCAGGGTGCCTTGCGGGTTGACGGCCCGCCGCAGCGGGGACAGGCCGGGCAACGGGGACACCAGAACGCGGTCATCCCCCCCCGCGCTGACGAGGACTCCAGGACCGGTCGCCACCGCATTGATGCCCGGCGGATGGACGGCCCCGACCCGCCGGAAGGGGTCCGAGCCCAGGGTGCCCCGCACCAGTTGCGGCTGGGCACAGGCCCCCACAAAGTCCTGTGCGCCCGGCAGGAAGGCGAAGTTCCAGGCCAGCGCCTCGGCCTGCCGAACGGACGTGACCTGTGCCCCGGTCGTCACCCGCCAGAAGCGGAACTCCCCCGTGGCGACGCGGGTGCGGGCGTCGCGCAGCAGCACCCGGCCGCCCCAGGTGGCGAGCCAGCGCCCGTCGGGGCTATAGGCCACGCTGAGGAGGGTGCCGTCACCCACCATGG
The DNA here is from genome assembly GCF_030271215.1 of Deinococcus rhizophilus. GTDB lineage: Bacteria > Deinococcota > Deinococci > Deinococcales > Deinococcaceae > Deinococcus > Deinococcus rhizophilus. Next base: position 15,025 of record NZ_JASNGB010000056.1, read on the forward strand.
CAGAGGGCGTCAGCGTGGCTGGCTTGCGTCCACCCTCAATGTCGTGGGGCGGCGGGACAGGAGTCGGGCGTGCCCACCGTCACGTGGCCCCAGGGCTCATCCGCCGGACGTACACTCCGGGGACCCGTCCAGAGGACTGTCATGCCCAGAGAGAAACGACCCCTCCCCAAGTACCGTGGCAGCTACCCGGCGCATCTCGCCACCCAACAGGAATTGAAGGCTGAGGGCCTGCGGCCGGGTCGCTCAGAGCCGGATGCCCTGCTCGAGTACGTTCACGGGGACCGTCACGGCACTTGTGGCTTGCACGAGCGCAAGGCTGCGGTGCCCCTGGACCCGCCCTCGCCAGCCTGAAGCGCAGGCGGGGCTGCTCCGGCGTTCAACCGTGCGTCAGGCTCAGGGGCATGACCCTGGGGGCAGCTGAACCCTGGCGCTCATACCCTGATGGGCGCGTCCCTCAGTACCTGACAGGTTGAGGTTTTTGCTGTACAGGAGCGGGA
>NZ_JASNGB010000057.1 GCF_030271215.1 Deinococcus rhizophilus
CGCCCGCTCGGCGGCGAGGGCCGCGTCGCGCTGGCCCACCGCCTGCCCGATCAGCGCGGTGGCCGCCGGCACCAGTCCCGACGAGGCCACCACGAAAATGCCCTCCAGGGTGTACCCGATCTGCACGCCCGCCAGCACCTCGGTCCCCAGCCGCGCCAGGAACAGAGCGTAGAGCAGGTTGCCCCCGCTCCAGGCGAGTTGCGTGGCCGCCAGCGGCAGCGAGAGATTCAGCAGGTCGCGCACCAGCACACGGCCCCCGGCCCCCACCCCCGACCACGCCGGAGCGATCGGCCCACGCGGGCCGTACAGGAAGACGGCCAGCAACCCCACGCGCACCGCCTGCCCCGCCAGCGCCCCCCACGCCGCCCCGACCAGCCCCAGCCGGGGCAGCCCGAAGGCCCCGTGCACCAGCGCATAGCCCACCGCCACGTTGACGGCCGCCGCGATCAAGGTGGCGACCATCGGGATGCGGGGGCGCTCCAGCGAGCGCAGGACATTGCCCGCGACGACACTCAGCACGATCAGGGGCACGCTCAGCAGCGCGACCTGAAAGAAGGGCGTGGCCGCCGCGATCAGGTCCGCCGGGGCGCCCAGCAGCCCCAGCACCGGGCCTGCGGAGGCGTGCAGGGCGGCCACCAGCAGGGTGGTCACCCCTGCGGCCAGCAGCAGGGCCGTGCCCGCCGTCCGGTTCACCGCGCCCCGGTCCCCCGCCCCGTGCGCCCGCGCGACGAGGATGCCCGCGCCCGACCCCAGGGTGGCGAGGGTGAACATCAGGACCAGCGTGACGTTGTTCGACAGACCAACCGCCGCCACTGCCGTGGCTCCCAGGGTCGCGACGATCAGCTGGGACAGAAAGTTGAACAGCAGTTGAATGACGGCCTCGGCGCTCGCGGGCAGCGCCAGCCGCAGGATGTCGGGCAGGTGGGTCCGGGTTGACGGCAGGGGAGCAGTGGACGGAGCAGTGGACAAGGAAAAAACCTCCGCCGGGAACTCTAGGCGAGTGGCCCCGGCGAAAGCGTGCGGCTGTCTGAGCAGACGCTCAAGGGGGTGTGGTCGAGTCCCGGCAAGCGGGACAGCTCCGCCTCAGTCCCCGGCCGGGAGGTACCAGTTGCGGTCCCAGCGGTGGGCCTGAAGCTTGTGAACCTGCTCGGCGGGCAGGCCCCGCCCATCCGCGAGGGCGAGGTTGCGTTCCACGTTGCGGACGCTCCGCATCCCCACGATGACGGTGCTCACCGCCGGGTGGCTCAGCACGAAGCGCAGGGCGGTTTCGGGCAGCTGCGCGGTGGTGAGGCCGAGGTCCGCCTCGATGGCCCGCAGCCGGGGCTGCAACTCGGCCTTGCGGTTGCCGCCGAAGTAGGTGTGGCGCCAGTCGCCCTCCGGAAAGGTCGTCTCGGGCGTGATCGTCCCCGTCAGGCTTCCCTCGTCGAGGGCCACCCGCACAATCACGCCGACGCCGTGCATTCGGCAGGCGTCCAACAGGCGGTCCTGCGGCGACTGGTCGAAGACGTTGTAGATGACCTGTACGGTGTCCACGGCGCCCGACTCCACGGCCTTCACCGCGTTGTCCGGTTGGTGGTCGTTGATCGAGATGCCGAAGGCGCGAATCTTGCCCTCCCGCTTGAGCTGCGCGGCCGCCTCCTGCCAGTCGCCCTGCCCCAGCCACGAGTCATTCCAGACGTGAAGCTGCTGCACGTCAATGGTGGGCAGGCCGAGGCGCTCCAGGCTGGCTTCGGTCATCTGCACGACGTACTCGCCGGGAAAGGCTTCGTCAGCGGTGGTGCCGGGGGCGGCGGGCCACTGCATGTTCTTGGGGCTGACCTTGGTGGCGACCAGGGTGCCGGGAAACTCGCGGGCGACCTGCCCCACGAGGCGTTCGCTGTGGCCGTTGCCGTAGCCCATCGCCGTGTCGATGAAGTTGCCGCCAAGTTCCACGTAGCGCCGCAGGGCCGCGAGGCTCTCGTCGTCCTGGGCGCCCTTCCACATGTCCGCGCCGATGCCCCAGGCACCGTAGCCGATCTCGGTGACGTGCAGGCCGGTGCGGCCCAGGGGCCGCTGGTGGGGTCGTGCGGAGGTCGTCATGGGCGCACCCTACGCCCGCCGGGGGCATCCCGGTATGAGCGGCGGCTTGAGCGTCTGCCGAGGCCCCGCCGTGCTGGAATGCGGGGCGATGGCACCGCCGACCGACGCTTCCCTCCCCACCCCCCGCGCGGGCCTGCGCGACCTGTGGCGCGACGCCTCGGGGTCGGCGGTCGTGGCGGGTTTCGTGGCGGTGATCGTCGGGGCGGCGAGCAGCATCGGGCTGCTGGTGGGGGCGGCGCGGGACTTCGGGCTGACGCCGGGGCAGACCGTGAGCTGGGTGCTGGCCTGTTACCTCGCGATCAGCGTGTCGGGCGGGTGGCTGAGCTGGCAGTACCGGGCGCCGATCAAGATGGCCTGGAGCACGCCGGGGCTGGCGCTGGTGGCCTCGCTCGCGGCGGCGGGGGACCTGCGCTACCCGGAGGTGCTGGGCGCCTACGTCCTGACCGCCGGGGTGATGACCGCCCTAGGGCTGAGCGGCGCCTTCGAGCGCCTGACCGCGCGGATTCCGGCGGCGCTGGCGAACGCGCTGCTGGCCGGGGTGCTGCTGCCTTTCGTGCTGGGGGCGTTGCGGGCGCTGCCCGAAGCGCCCGTGCCCGTGGGCGGGATGCTGCTGGTCTTTCTGGCCGGGCGGGTGTGGTTTCCCCGCTGGGCGGTTCCGGCGGCGCTGCTGGCTGGGGCGGGCCTGTCGCTGGCGGTGGGGGCGGTCGGCCCGCTCACCGGGGCCGGACTGGGCACGCTGGTGTGGACCACCCCCGAGTTCTCGCTGCGCGGCGCGGTCACGCTGGCGCTGCCGCTGACGATCCTGACGCTGGCCTCGCAGCAGCTTCCGGGCGTGGCGGTGCTGCGGGCCTGCGGGTACGGGCGGGTGCCGACCTCGCCGCTGATCACGGGGTCAGGGCTGGCGAGCCTGCTCTCGGCGCCGTTCGGGGCGCACACCACCAACCTCGCGGCGATCACGGCGGCCATCGCGGCGGGCGAGGAGGCCCATCCGGACCCCGCCCGGCGCTGGGTGGCGGGCCTGAGTGCGGCCTTCTTCTACCTGATGCTGGGGGTCTTTGCGGGCTGGGTGGTGGGGGCGGTGGCGGCGGTCCCTCCGCCCGTGATCGCGGCGCTGGCGGGGCTGGCGCTGGTGACCACGACCCTCTCCAGCGTGACGGCGGCCCTCCACGACGACTACGGGCGCGAGGCCGCCTTCCTGACCCTGGCCGTCACCGCGAGCGGCGTGACCCTGCTGGGCGTGGGGAGCGCGGTGTGGGGACTGGTGCTGGGCGGGGCGGTGCTGTGGGTGAGGGGTCGACGGTAGGCCGGAGAGCCTCACGCCCTACACTTCCGCCATGACCCTGCCCGTCCTCACGCCTCAGGCCATCCGCGCCCAGTTCCCCCCACTTGCCGCCGGGCGGGCCTACCTCGACAACGCGGCGGGCGGGCTGCTGCCGCAGCGGTCCATCGCGGCGATCACGGACCACCTCACCCGCTACGGGGCCACCAACGCGATGCCGGGGCACCGGCCGGGGCAGGAGATCCTGGCCCTCAAGGGCCGCGCCCGCGAGGGAACCGCCCTCTTCCTGAACGCCCACCCCGAGGACGTGGCACTGGGGCCGAGTGCCACCGCCCTCGCCTTCCGGCTGGCGGCGGCCTTCGCGCGGCGGTGGGGACCGGGCGACGAGGTGATCCTGTCGGGTCTGGAGCACGAGGCGAACGCCAGCCCCTGGCGCGAACTGGAGCGCGTGGGCGTGACGGTCAGGGTCTGGCACGCCCGGCAGCCCGACATGCGGCTGCACGCGGACGACCTCGCCGCGCTGCTCTCCCCGCGTACCCGGCTGGTGGCGGTGACGGCGGCGAGCAATGCGCTCGGCGTCACGGTGGACATCCCGGCGGTGGCCGCGCAGGTGCGGGCGGCGGGGGCCTGGACGGTGGTGGACGCCGTCCACTCCGCGCCCCACGCCTTTCCCGACGTGCAGGGCTGGGGCGCGGACTTCGTGACCTTCAGCCCCTACAAGGTCTGGGGGCCGCACCTGGGGGCGCTGTGGATTTCACCCCAACACCGCCCGCACCTGGCCTGGCCCAAGCTCAGCTTCGTGCCGGACGGGGACATCACCGGGCTGGAACACGGCACGCCGCCGTTCGAGTTGCTCGCCGGGTGGCTGGGCACGCTGGACTACCTGCGCGAACTCGGCGGCCACGGCACGCTGACCCGCGCGGCGCTGGAAGCCGCCTCCGTCCGCATCGCAGAGCTGGAGCGCCCAGTCGGGGAACGGCTGCTCACGGGCCTGCTGGAAGCGCCGCGTGTCACGGTCTACGGCCCCCCGACCTCCGCCGCCCGCATCGGCACCGTCGCCTTCCGGGTGGAGGACGAGGCCCCCGAAGCGACCGCCGCCCGCCTGAGTGAACGCGGGGTGGACGTGGCCGCCGGGCACTTCTACGCGGTACAGCCCCTCAAAGACCTGGGACTCTACCCGCAGGGCGTGGTGCGGGCCAGCATCGCGCACTACACGACGCTGGAGGACGTGGAGCGGCTGCTGGCGGGGGTGTAGGGGGAGGTCAGCGTTCAGCTCTCAGCCGCCAGCGAGGGCAGGCGGTGCCTGTCACCCCCCTCTGCTGCGCAGCTCTACGAGTCCCAGCCTCTCGCGGTGCGAGCTGTACCAGTCCCCCACAAGGGGGGGAGGAGGAGCTGCTGACCCGCTTTTGCCAGAGCCCTCTTTTCCCTGTGTCAGCCGAGTTCAACGCTCCCGCCTCGCAAGTCCACTTTCCAGGCAGACGAGCCGTTCGGCGCATCTGCGCCGAGGCCCTTCACTCGGACGAAGGATGGCGTGGAGGGGGAAACGGGGGTGGGGTAAGCGGGGCCGGAGGTGGGGGAACACCCTTTGCCTGGCGCAGCGCCGCTCCCCCTGCCCCCCCTGGGGGTAGGGGGCTGGGGGCTGGGGGGTGGGGGCAACCGAGTCTGGATGCCCCGCCCACAACTCCCATGAAGCCTCTCCCCTTCTCCCTCACCCGAACCTTCACCGCCCGCGCACTACCCTGCCTCCCATGAACCGCCTCGCCCAGGAGACCAGCCCCTACCTCCTCCAGCACGCCGACAACCCGGTGGACTGGTGNCCACAACTCCCATGAAGCCTCTCCCCTTCTCCCTCACCCGAACCTTCACCGCCCGCGCACTACCCTGCCTCCCATGAACCGCCTCGCCCAGGAGACCAGCCCCTACCTCCTCCAGCACGCCGACAACCCGGTGGACTGGTGGCCCTGGAGCCCGGAGGCCTTCGAGGAAGCCCGCCGCCGCGACGTGCCCGTCCTGCTCTCCATCGGTTACTCGACCTGCCACTGGTGCCACGTGATGGCCCATGAGAGCTTCGAGGACGAGGCGACGGCCGCGCAGATGAACCGGGACTTCGTGAGCGTCAAGGTGGACCGCGAGGAACGGCCCGACGTGGACCGGGTGTACATGACGGCGACCCAGCTCATGACCGGGCAGGGCGGCTGGCCCATGACGGTGTTCCTGACGCCGCAGGGCGAACCCTTCTACGCGGGCACCTACTTCCCGCCCGAGGACCGGTACGGGATGCCCGGCTTCCGCCGATTGCTGGCGACCGTGGCGCGGGCCTGGCAGGAGGACCGCGCCAAGCTGCTGGGCAACGCCGAGGCCCTGACCGGCCATATCCGCGAGGCCAGCCGCCCGCGCGGCACACCGGACGACCTCCCCGCCGACTTCCTGCCCCGCGCCGTGGAGAACCTGCGCCGCGTGTACGACGCCGACCGGGGCGGGTTCGGCGGAGCGCCCAAGTTTCCGGGAACGACCACGCTGGACTTCCTGCTGACGCGCGAGGACGGGCGCGACATGGCCCTGCACACCCTGCGGCGCATGGGGGCGGGCGGGATTTACGACCAGCTCGGCGGCGGCTTTCACCGCTACTCGGTGGATGAACGCTGGCTGGTGCCCCACTTCGAGAAGATGCTCTACGACAACGCGCAGCTCACACGCACCCTGCTGCGGGCCGCCCAGCACACCGGGGACGACACCTTCACCCGCCTCGCCCGCGAGACGCTGGCCTACCTCGAACGCGAGATGCTGGCCCCGGAGGGCGGGTTCTACTCCGCCCAGGACGCCGACACGCAGGGGGTGGAGGGCCTGACCTTCACCTGGACCCCGGACGAGATCCGGGCTGTCTTGAATGAGGGGGGGCTGGGCGACGGCCCCGACACCGACCTCGTGCTGCGGGTGTATGGCGTAACCGAACAGGGTAACTTCCTCGACCCACACCGCCCGGAATACGGCAGCCGCAACGTGCTGCACGTCCCCACCCCGCCGGAGGCACTGGCCCGCGATCTGGGAGAGGACGTCGCCGCCCTGCTGGAGCGGCTGGACACCGCCCGGATGCACCTCTTCGAGGCCCGGCAGCGGCGGCCCCAGCCCGGCACCGACACCAAGGTGCTGACCTCGTGGAATGGGCTGGCCCTGGCCGCCTTCGCGGACGCGGGGCGGATTCTGGGCGAGGTCCACTACCTCGACGTGGCCCGCCGCAACGCCGAGTTCGTGCGGGGGCGGATGCGCCTCCCGGACGGCACCCTGCGCCACACTTACAAGGACGGCGTGGCCCGGGTGGAAGGGCTGCTGGAGGACCATGCCCTGTACGCGCTCGGCCTCGTCGCGCTGTACCAGGCGGGCGGCGACCTCACGCATCTGGAGTGGGCGCGGGAGCTGTGGGACGTGGTGCGCCGCGACTTCTGGGACGAGGAGGCCGGGCTCTTCCGCTCCACCGGGGGCAACGCCGAGGCCCTGCTGACCCGTCAGGCCGAGGCCTTCGACGCCGCCGTCCTCAGCGACAACGCCGCCGCCACGCTGCTGGGGCTATGGATGGCCCGCTACTACGGCGACGGGGAGGCCGAGCGCCTGGCCCGCCGCACCGTGCAGACCTACGCGGCGGACATGCTCGCCGCCCCGCACGGGATGGGGGGGCTGTGGCAGGCCGCCGCCTTCCTTGAAGCGCCCCACGTGGACATTGCTCTGATCGGAACGCCCACCGAACGCGCCGCGCTGGAGCGGGTGCTGGCCCGCTTTCCCCTCCCCTTCGCGGCGCTGGCCCCCGCCGAACAGGGCGTGGGGCTGCCCGTGCTGGAGGGAAGACCGGGGGGCGGCACCGCCTACGTGTGCATCGGCCACGCCTGCGACCTGCCCACGAAGGACCCGGAGGAGCTGGCGGGGCAGTTGGGGCGGTTGTAGAGAGCGGCCAGCCGTCAGCTTCCAGCCACCAGCAGGGGGCAGGGTGGGCCTGCGGTTCTGGCGTCACCCCTCGCTGGGGTCAACCGCTGCTTCTGCCGAAGCAATCTTTTCCCTGTGCCAGCCGACCTCAACGTCCCCAGCCCGCGAGGCCAAGTTCCAGGCAGACGAGCCGTCGGCGCGTGAAGGGGGACACGGGGGCGAGACATGGTGGGCCGAAACATGGGGGACGAACTTTGCCGAGCGCAACGCCGCTCCCCCTGGGGGTGGGGGCAGGGCCGTCGTCAAGAAGCCCAACCCCAACAACCTCCCCGCCCCTACCCCCGCCGAAGCTCCCGCACCCCTTCCGGCGCGGCCACGAACGCCACGTCTGCCATGCCCAGGAAAAACCCCGTCTCCACGACCCCCAGCGTGCCCTTGAGCTGCCGCTCCAGCCCGGTAGGGTCAAACGCGGCGGGCAATTGCGCGTCGTAGATGTAGTTCCCGTTGTCCGTCACGTAGGGCTGCGCCCCCGGCTGCCGCAGCCGTCCACCCGGCACCAGCGCCCGCACCCGCTCGACCGTCGAGAGAAAGCCGAAACGGGTGATCTCGACGGGAAGCGGCGCCTTCTCCCCCAGTCGGGTCACCAGCTTGGTGTGGTCCGCAATGATGACCAGCCGCCGCGCCTGCACCTCGGTGAGCTTCTCGCGTAGCAAGGCCCCGCCCAGTCCCTTGATGAGGTTCAGGTCGGGGTTGATCTCGTCCGCCCCGTCGATGGCAATGTCGAGGGGCCGGGGGTCCAGCGGCTGCACGGGCACGCCCACCTCGCGGGCCAACGCTGCTGACGCCTCGCTGGTGGCGACGCCCACGATGTCCCGCAGTTCCCCGGCCGCCAGTTTGCGCCCGAGCTCCTCGATGGCGTATTTGGCGGTGCTGCCCGTGCCCAGCCCCACCCGCATCCCGCTCTCGACGAGGGCGACCGCGCGGAGGGCCGCCTCCTTTTTCAGCCCTTCGAGATCAGGCATCGCCGCGTTCCCCCCGGTCGGCCTCGATGGCGGCGGCGACCGCGTCGGCGTGGCCGTCCACCTTCACGGCGAGCCAGCTCTTGACCAGCCGCCCGTCGGGGCCGATCAGGAACGTCTGGCGCTTGACCCCCTCGGTGACCTTGCCGTACAGCGTCTTGGGACCGTAGCTGCCGATGTCTTTCAGGAACGCGGCGTCCGGGTCCGACAGCAGCGGGAAGGGCAGGCTGTACTTCCCGGCAAAGGCATTGTGGCTGGCCGCGTCGTCCCGGCTCAGACCCAGAATCACGGCCCCGAGCGCCTTCAGGCTCGCGCTGTCGCGGAAGTCACACGCCTGCTTCGTGCAGCCGGGCGTGTCGTCCTTGGGGTAGACGTACAGGACCACGTAGCGCCCGGCGTAGTCGGACAGGCGGTGCAGGTGACCCCCCGCGTCGGGCAGGGCGAAGCTGGGAAAGGGCTCGCCGGGCTGGAGGCGGGGAGCGGCGGTGTCGGCGTCGGTCATGCGAGGAGGGTAGCGCGGCCACCCCTTATCCTGCGGGCATGGACCTCGCCCCCTACATCGACCACACGCTGCTCAAGGCCACCGCGACCCCGGACGACATCCGGACGCTGTGCGCCGAGGCCCGCGAGCATTCCTTCGCCGCCGTGTGCGTCAATCCCGTCTACGTGCCCCTCGCCGCCGCCGAACTCGCCGGGTCGGGCGTGAAGGTCGCCACCGTCTGCGGCTTTCCGCTGGGGGCCGCCTTGCCCGGCCAGAAGGCCGTGGAAGCCCGTCTCAGCGCCGAGGCCGGAGCCGACGAGGTGGACATGGTGATTCACATCGGCGCGGCCCTCGCCGGGGACTGGCAGGGGGTGGAGGAGGACGTGCGGGCCGTGCGAAAGGCGATTCCCGACCGTGTGCTCAAGGTCATCATCGAGACCTGCTACCTGAACGACGAGCAGAAGCGGGAGGCCACCCAGGCCGCCGTCGCGGGCGGCGCGGACTTCGTGAAGACGAGCACCGGCTTCGGCACGGGCGGCGCGACGGTGGAGGACGTGCGCCTGATGGCCGGGGTCATCGCGGCCCTCCAGCCAGCACAGCGCGTCCAGATCAAGGCGGCAGGCGGCGTCCGCACCCCCGACGACGCGCGGGCGATGATCGAGGCCGGGGCGACCCGCCTGGGCACCTCGGGCGGCGTGGGTCTGGTGAGCGGCGGCGGGAACGGCTCTGGCTACTGAACGCCGCCGTCTCCGGGTCGGGTCCATCACCCTGACAGTGCTCGACAGCGGGGGACCGGGCGAGGCCGCACTGCTGATCCACGGGGCCTACCTTTCCGGGGAGCAGTGGGCAGGGCAACTCCGGACCCTCGGTGGACGGTGGCGGGTGGTGGCGCCCGACCTGCGCGGACATGGGGGTTCAGGCTCAGGGGGGAAACCCTACAGCGTCCGGCAGTTCGCGTGGGATATGGCCGAACTGCTGACCCGCCTGGGCCTCCAGCGGGCACATGTCTGCGGCCACTCTCTGGGGGGCATGGTGGCCCTGCAACTGGCCCGAGATTTCCCCCGCTTGGTTCATTCGCTCACCCTAGCCGAGACGAGCTACGGCACCCGCTCGGGCCGCCGGGAAGCTCTGCTGACGGAGCTGACGCGGCCACTGCTGGAGCGTGTTCCCGTGCAGCAGCAGGCCCTCCTTTTCGCCCACGCGATGAGCCGCCAGACACCTGCCCTGGCCCCGTGGCTACGGCGCGAGGTCGCCGCATTCGCAGGTCGGGAGGAGGACTACCGGAGTATCTGGCGGGCGGTGACGGAGTTCTCGGCCCGGTCCCTGCTTGAGGAGATTCGGGTCCCGACCCTGGTGGTGGTTGGAGAACAAAATCCCCGAACCCACTCGCAGGGCCAAGTGCTCGCCCGTGAGATCGGGGCGGCAGAGTGGCAAATCGTTCCGCGGGCCGGTCATCTGGTGAATCTGGACCAGCCGGACCTCTTCGAGACTGTGCTGGCAGACTTCTGGACTCGCACGTCTGCACCGCTACAGTGACCCCATGATGCCGGACCCGCGCCCCGCACCTCCGATTCTTCTCGCCTCGGGCAGCCCGCGCCGCCGCGAACTGCTGACGAATCTCGGCGTCCCTTTCCGGATCGTCGTGAGCGGCGAGGACGAGGCCAGCGAGGAACGCGACCCCGCCCGGCTCGCGGGGACCCTCGCCCGGCAGAAGGCGGCGGCGGTGGCCCGGCAGCACCCCGGCGCGGTCGTGATCGGGGCCGACACGGTGGTCGCCCTGGGGGGCGAGCTGCTCGCCAAGCCTGGGGACGAGGCCGAGAACCGCGCCTTCGTCCGGCGGCTCTCGGGGCGCACCCATCAGGTCTACACCGGGGTCAGCGTGTTCGCTCCGGACGGTGAACGGGGCCCTGTCGAACGGGGAGGGGTGGAGCGCACCGACGTGACCTTCCGCCTCCTGACGGAGGCCGAGATCGCCCACTACGCCGCCACCGGCGAGGGGCTGGACAAGGCCGGGGGCTACGGCATTCAGGGCGTCGGCATGGCCCTCGTCGCCCGGATCGAGGGGGATTACTCCAACGTCGTCGGTTTCCCGCTGGGGCTGGTGATCCGGCTGCTGCGGGCGGCGGGGGTCCGGGTCTGGGAATAGCGAGCGGTACGGAAAAGGAGGGAGACGTTTTGCGCGTCCCCCTCCTTCTTGAACAGCCCATGTCCTACACGCTGGCCGTCTCGCCCGCCTCCACCCGCGTCTCCACCACCACCTCGCTGTTCAGGCTGGCGGCCACCGAGCAGTATTTCTCGTGGCTGAGGTGCGCGGCCCGCTCCAGGGCCTCGGGGGTCAGCCCCTCACCGCTGGCGATGTGGCGCACCACGATGCGAGTGTAGCGCCGGGGGTGCTCGTCGGCCCGCTCGCCTTCCGCCTCGATGCGGTAGCTCGTGAGCTTGATGCGCTTCTTGCCCATGACCTGCACGATGTCGTAGGCCGTGCAGGTCGCCAGCGCCCCCAGCAGCGCCTCCATGGGCGACACGCCGACTTTGGTAGGGCTGTTGTCGATCAACAGCTGGTGCCCGCTCGCGCTGAGGCCCAGGTAGCGCTGCTCGCCCAGCCAGGTCACCTGCATGGTCTTGACGTCGCTCATGGCCCTAGCCTAGAGCATCGGGCAGCATTCCGGCCCCCGGGGGAAAGCACCCCAGGTGCCTCCATACCGCCCAATGCTCCTGTCCCATTCACTCGCTCTGCTGCGCAGCTTGGCAAGTCCGCTCGGCCGACGAATGCGGAACGACACCGCCTTCTTACGGCAACTGCTCCAGCACAGCCTCGCCGTCCGGCTGGGGCAGGAAGTCGTCGTCGTCCTCCTCGGGCGGGGGCAGGCACACCACGAAGGTGGCGCCGCCGCCGGGCGTGTCCTGCACCTCGATGCGCCCGCCGTGCGAGTGGATGACCTGCTGCGCGATGGTCAGGCCCAGGCCGGTCGAGCCCGCCTCCTTGCCACGGTAGAACTTGTCGAAGATGCGCGGCTTGACGGCGTCGGGAATGCCGGGGCCGTGGTCGATCACCCGCACGCAGACCTGACCACCCCGGCCCTGTTCGGCCTCCATATGCACGAGGTCGGGACTGCCGCACACCCGGATCGCGTTGCTGACGAGGTTGACAAACACCTGCGTGAGCCGCCCCGGATCGCCCACGATCTCCAGGTCAGGGGCCTCGGCCCGCACCCCGTAGTCGCGCCCGACCTGCCTCACGAGGTTGCCGAGGTTCACGAAGTGCATCTCGATGCCCTGCACGAGTTCGCCGCGCGAGAGCTGCAGCAGGTCGTTGACCAGCCGGGTCATGTTCTCCGCGACCCTTTGCGCGTCTTGCAGGGTCTGCGAGCCGCCCGCCTCGCGCTCGGCGCGGCGCAGGTAGCCCAGCAGGGCGGTCAGGGGGGTGCGCAGTTCGTGGCTGGTTTCCGCCAGAAAGGTCTTCTGGAGGTTCAGCGCTTCTTCCAGTTGCTTGGCCTGGGTTTCCAGGCGCTGGCGCTGGCCCTCCGCGATGGCCCGCAACCGCTCGACCTCGTCGAGGCGGGCCTTGAGCGAGAGGTTGAGTTCACGCACCTCCTGCTCGGCCCGCTCGCGGCGGTCGCGGGCGTCGGCCTCCGCGATGGCCCGCTTCACGCTGGGCGCGAGGCGCTCGAGGCGCTGCTTGAGAATGTAGTCGGTGACGCCCCCGCGCAGGGTGTCGACCGCCGTCTCCTCGCCCATCGCGCCCGTCACGATGATGAAGGGAAGCAGGGGCGCACGGTCATGCGCGGCCCGGAAGGCCGAGAGCCCGTCGTAGCCGGGCAGCGCGAAGTCACTCAGGATCAGGTGCGGGCGCTGGGCGCCGAGCGCCGCCAGAAAGCCCGCCTCGTCCTCGACCCGCTCGGTCTCGATCGGCCAGGGCAGGTCCCCGAGGTGCATGACGACCAGTTCATGGTCGAGTTCGCTGTCCTCGAGGTGCAGGATGCGCAGGGTCTGGCCGGGTTCGGGCAGGGCGTGCTCGCCGCCCGGAGCGCTGCCGCTCATGCCTGAGCCTCCCCGGCGGGTCCCCGCAGGGGCAGCGTGACGTGGAAGGCCGCGCCCTCGCCGGGCAGCGACTCGGCCCGGACGCGGCCCCCGTGGCGCACGACGATGCGGCGGACATTGGCGAGGCCGATCCCGGTGCCCTCGAATTCCTCGGCGCGGTGCAGACGTTGAAACACGCCGAACAGTTTATCCGCGTAGCGGGGATCGAAACCGACGCCGTTGTCACGCACCGTCACGGTGACCTCCTCGCCCTCCTGCAGCCCACCCACGCTGATGAGGGCCTGCTCGCGGGTGCGCGAGTACTTCAGCGCGTTGGAGAGCAGGTTGGCAAAAACCTGTCCCAGCAGCGCGGCGTCGCCCTGCACGGTGGGCAGCTCGCCGACCTCGAAGGCCACGTCGCGGCCCGCCCGGTCGGGGTCGAGGTCCTTCCAGGCTTCCCGCACGACCGCCCCGAGGTCCACCGGGCCCCGGCGCAGTTCCTGGCGCCCCATGCGCGAGAACTCCAGCAGGTCGTCGATCAGCCGGCTCATGCGCCCGGCCGCGTCGGTGATCACGCCGAGATACCGCTCACTCTTGGGCGAGAGGGCGCCCGACGCCGAGGCGTCCTTGCGCAGCAGGTCCCCGAAGCCCACGATGTGCCGCAGCGGGGTGCGCAGGTCGTGGCTGACCGAGTAGGAAAAGGCTTCCAGCTCGCGGTTGGCGTCTTGCAGCTCCAGGGTGCGCAGCACGACCCGTTCCTCCAGCGACTGGTTGAGGGCCTGCAGGTCGGCGTGCGCCTGTTCCGCCTCCAGCCGCAGGGCGTCGTTGTCGAGGGCGGTGGCAAAGCGCTGGGCGAGTTCGGCGGCGAGGTCGTGGTCGCGGTCGCCGGGCGGCTGGCGGTAGGTCAGGGCCAGCACCCCCCGCGCGGCGCCGTCGCGCCCGATCAGGGGGTAGAACACCGCGCCCGTCGCGCCCACCTCGTACAGCATCGGGGTGGACCCGGCGTCGAGGTGCAGGGGTTGGTCGGCCTGGGTCACCCGGCGCAGGGCCTGCTCGGTGGCCGCGCGAACCCCCGGGCTGATCTGCCCCGGCGTCAGGCGGGAGGAGGCCAGCAGCTGCCGGTCAGGTGCCGTGACCCACAGCCCGGCGCTCTCGGCCAGCCGCCCGGTGACGAGGTCCAGGGCCGCGCGGTAGTTCTCCGAGCGCGACGCCAGCGGATCGTCAGCCCGCGCCGAGAGGTGCTCGGAGACGGTGGCGAGCAGCCGCGCGGAACCCTCGGCGTACACCTGATCGTCCACGTCGGTGCTGGTCCCCACCCACTCCAGCATGGGCCCCTCGGTGCCTCCCGCGTCGCCCAGCGGCAGCGCCCGCGTCACGAAGGTGCGGTAGCGGCCACCTTCTCCCAGCAACCGGTGCTCGGCCTCGAAGGGACGCCGCGCCCGCAGGGCGTCTTTCCAGCGCAGCAGGTACTCGGCGCGGTCCTCGGGGTGCAGCAGGCTGGCAAAGGGTTCGGCGGCCCGCTCCTTCCCCACGTACTCCGTCCAGCGGCGGTTGAAGTAGGTGACCTCGCCGGACGCGCTGCTCAGCCACACGATCTGCGGCACGCCCTCCAGCACGCCGCGGTAGCGGGCCTCGTCGCGCTGGGCCCGGCGTTCGGCCTCCAGGCGGTCGTGGATGTCGGTCGCGGAGGCCACCCACTCGGTGACCTCGCCCGCCTCGCTGCGGATGGGCGCGACGCGCACCCCGAACCAGCGGCCCGCGCTGTCGCCGTTTCCGCTCACCCTCAGCCGCACCTCGCACTGGGCCTGGGTGCCCTCCCCGGTGGCCCGCGCCCACATCGCGTCGTAGGCGGCGCGGTCCTCGGGGTGGATCTGCCCTTCCAGCTCGGCCCCGCCCAGGCGCTCGCGGTGCTGGGCGTTGACATAGGTCACCCGCCCGGCAGGGTCGCTCACCAGCAGCGTGTGCGGGATCGCGTCGAGAATCGCCCGCGAGCGCCGTTCCTCGGCCTGCCGCGCCCGTTCGGCCTCCACCCGCTCGGAGACGTCGCGAATCACCTCCAGAAATCCCAGGCTCTCGCCGTGCGGCCCCACCACGGCGCTGCGCTGCGCCTCGCCGGAAAAGACGCTGCCGTCCGCCCGGCGGTAGGGGGTGGTGATCAGGTCGAAGGTGGCGCGGCCCTCCAGGCGGCGGTCGAGGTGCAGCCGCTCCAGGCCCTGGCCCCGCAACTCGGCCGGAAGGTAGCCGAACTGCCGCTCCAGCGCCCGGTTGACCCGCAGCACCCGGCCCTCGTCGTCGGTGAAGACGGCCGCGTCCAGAATCGCGTGAAAGATCGCCTCGAACTCGGCCTGCGACTGCTCGAGTTGCAGGCGTGACCGCGCCAGCGAGGTCAGGGCCTCCTCTGCCCGGCGCCGCGCCCGCACCTGCGCCTCCATCAGCAGGTGGGTCAGGCCCGCGACCAGCATCCCCGCGACCAGCACCGCGACGGGCACGGCTGCCGCCGCGTCGCGCCCGAAGGAGGCCGGGGCCCGCAGGGTCTGGGTCCAGACGCCGCCGACCAGTTCCTGACGCACCTCGCGCTCGAAGGCGGCGGG
>NZ_JASNGB010000058.1 GCF_030271215.1 Deinococcus rhizophilus
GGTCCGTCAGCGGGTCGCGTTCGGCGGGGGGCAGGTCGGCCCAGGGCCCCCCCAGCGCCCCGGAGCGGGCCAGCGTGGCCTCCTGCCCCAGCAGCGCCAGACCGCCCACCAGCACGAGTTGCGCGAGCAGGGCCAGAATCAGCCCTCCCTCGCCCGTGCCCGCCACGACCTGGGCGGCGTAGAGCGCTCCCAGCGCCCCGGTGATCCCCAGGGCTCCCCGCGCCACCCAGCGCCCCAGGGCATGGTCCAGCAGCCATCCCGGTGCCAGCAGCCCCAGCACGAACCAGGGCAGCAGCAGCCCCAGCAGTTCCGGGCCAATCCCCACGAGTTGCGGCGCGAACAGCCCCAGCCCCAGCCGTCCCAGCAGGAACGTCCAGCCTCCCAGCAGCAGCAGCCGGTCGAGCACCCCCACCGGGCAGCGCGGCAGGGCCGAGAGCACCAGGGCCACGGCCAGCACGGCCCCCAGCCCCCCCCACAGCGCCGCCTGCGCCACGGTCAGCGGCCAGGCCAGCGCGGTTCCCACTGTGACGGCCAGCAGCGCCAGCGGCAGCGCCCACTGGTAGGCGGTGCGGCGGGCCTCCTCCGTCTGACCGCGGGCATGGTCCCCGTCGCGGCCCAGACGAAACGCCGGGTCGGGTACGGGCAGCAGACGGGCACGCATACGCCCGCAGGGGACCACGCCCCCTCTCACGGCAACCTGACACCGGGCGTACCCCCGGCGGGGGCATGGGCGCGGCGGGGAGCCGTTGACACCCCGCCCGGCCGCTGCTAGATTGACTCCCGCTTGTCCGCAGCGCGGGCAGCGAGTGAACGGGAGTAGCTCAGCTGGTTAGAGCGCACGCCTGATAAGCGTGAGGTCGGCGGTTCAAGTCCGCCCTTCCGTACCAGAGGAGACACGGGATTCGCCCCGTGTCTTTTTGCTTTGGCCCAAGACAAGAGGGCGGGGGCCAGCGCAAAAGGCCCCCGCCTTCCTCATGCGCCTCATACGGACTGCCGTCCAATTCCTTTCCTTCCGGGAGACCACCGGAAGGAAATCCATCTCCCAGAACCCGCCCTTTCTCCTTCTCGCATCCGCTCGGATGGAATCACTTCGTAGGCGATTCCATCGGAGTCCGTATCAGATCAGGCTGAGTTCACTTCCCGCGTCCAGATGCGCCAGATGCTCGGGCAGGTTCCCCGGCTTGTCCATCACGATCTGTTCGGCCTTGTACGAGGAGCGCACCAGCGGCCCGGACACGACCTCCAGGAAGCCCATGGCCATCGCCTCCTCGCGGATCTCGTCGAACTCGGCGGGGGAGACGTAACGCTCGACGGGGAGGTGGTGCATGGTCGGGCGCAGGTACTGCCCGAAGGTCAGCACGTCCACTCCGGCGGCGCGGCAGTCGGCCATCGCCTCCCGCAGTTCCTCCCGCGTCTCGCCCAGGCCCAGCATGATCGAGGTCTTGGTGATCACGTCGGGGCGGCTCTCTTTGGCGTGTTGCAAGACGCCCAGCGTGCGCTCATAGCTCGCGCGGATGTCGCGCACCGGGTGGGTCAGGCGGCGCACGGTCTCGAGGTTCTGCGCGTAGGTGTCCACGCCGCTCTCCAGCACGAGATCCACGCAGTGCGGGTTGCCGCCAAAGTCGGGCGTCAGGGCCTCCACCCGCGTCTCCGGGTTGAGCCGCTTGATCGCCTGCACCGTCTTGGCGAAGTGGTACGCGCCGCCGTCGGGCAGGTCGTCACGGTCCACCGAGGTCAGCACGACGTATTTCAGACCCATCAGCCGCACCGAGTCGGCGACCTGCGCGGGCTCGTCGAGGTCGAGCTTGCCCATCGGGTTGCCGGTGTCCACCGCGCAGAAGCGGCAGGCCCGCGTGCAGACGTGCCCCATCAGCATGAAGGTGGCCGTGCCCCGGCTCCAGCACTCCCCGATGTTGGGGCACATCGCCTCCTCGCAGACCGTGTGCAGGCGGTGTTCCTTGACGATCTTGCGGACCTCGCCGAAGACCTGCCCGGTCGGGATGGTCACCTTGAGCCACTCGGGCTTCTTCTCGCGCACCGGCACCGAGTCCTTGCGGTAGATGCCGTTCTTGATGAACTTGACTTCTCTCTCCTGCACCGTCTTGTCCTGCCCTGCCTTGCCCTGCTGGGTCATGTCTCAGCCTCCCGCCGCCGCCGTGGGCAACGTCCAGTCGTAGGTCTCGAAGGTGGTGTGAAAGGCCCGCGTGAGGGCCGCCCGCGCCGCGTCCATGTCGGCCACGCGGTCCAGCCCGCGCCGCTCGTACTCGTGCGCCACGCTGGTCATGTGGGTATCGGTGAGGCCGCAGGGCACGATCAGGTCGAAATGCCCCAGGTTGGTCGTGACGTTGAGCGCCAGCCCGTGCAGGGCCACCCCGCGCTGCACCGCCACCCCGAAGGAGGCGATCTTCTGCTCGTAGACGCGGCCGTTAACCTCGCGCGGCTCCATGTACACGCCCGCGTAGCCGGGGTTAGGGCGGGCGCCGGGCAGGCCCAGGTCGTTCAGCGCCGTGATGGTGGCCCCCTCCAGCAGCCGCAGGAAGTCGGCCACCCGGCGCCCCAGCGGAAAGACCGCGTAGGCCACGAGCTGACCGGGGCCGTGGTAGGTCACGTCGCCGCCGCGCTCGATCTCCAGCACCTCGATGCCCTGCGCGGCGAGGTATTCGCGTGTCACGACGATGTTGCCGCCCTCCCGCGCCTTGCGGCCCAGCGTCAGCACGGGCGGGTGCTCCACCAGCAGCAGCTGGGGCCGCCCGCCCGCCGCGACCTGCGCGTGGACCCCATGCTGGACGTCCCACGCCTCGCGGTAGCCCAGCCGCCCCAGGTCCACCGTGTCAAATGCCGCCTCTCTCACGCGCCCGATTGTACGCGCCGGGGTCCCCGGTTTCCGGTGCGGGGGGCGCAATCCGCTGCCCAATTGTCCAGTCTGGATGGTCAGTGCCCTGAGCCCGGCTGGAGGGCAGGGGCACTAGGCCGGGCAGCGGAGGCGGGAAAGGGGCCGGGACCGCTAGCCTCTGCCCCATGCCCGAACTCGTTCCCCCATCGGAGAGGTACAAGGACAGCTTTCTGGCCGCCGTGCGCGAGGCGCAGGAGGAAGGCAGCGGCCTGGGCGACACCCTGTCCTGGGATGTGGCCGCGCTGGAAGCCGACTTCCCCGCCTTTCTGGAGTCGCTGCGCCGCTTCGAGCCGGGCCGCGAGCTGCCGGAAGGCTATGTCCACTCCGAGCCGCTCTGGCTGGTGGAGGGAGACAGGTACCTGGGCCGCGTCTCCATTCGCCACACCCTGAACCAGCGCCTGCGCGAATTCGGCGGGCACATCGGCTACGAGGTGCGGCCCTCGGCGCGGCGGCAGGGGTACGCCACCCTCGCCCTGCGGCTGGCGCTGGAGCGGGCACGCGAGCTGGGGCTCACGCGGGTGCTGGTGACCTGCGACGTGGACAACCCTGGCTCGAGGCGGGTGATCGAGGCGAACGGCGGCGTGCTGGAGTTCGAGGGGAGGGTGCCGGACCACCCCAGCCCCCTGCGGCGCTACTGGATCACCCTGTAGCGGGGGCGTCGCCGTCCGGCTGGAGGGCCTCGGCCTGCTGCTGGGCGGTCTTGGCCAGTGTCTGCAGCATCTCGGCCTGCTGCTCCGGCAAGGTGCCTGTCTCGGCCACCTGACTGAGGGCGGCCTCCGCGACGCGCTGCAGGGCCACCAGCTGCTTGCCCCCCGCCTCGTCGAGTTCGCCGATGCGCTCCACGATCTGCTCGCCCACCTCGGCCAGCATCTGGGTCTCGTGGTCGGCGCTCAGGGCCTGGATCGCCTCGACCCGGGCCTGGTGCTCGGCGCTGACGCGCTCCAGCCGCGCGACCTGCTCCAGCGTGTTGGCCTGGGCGCGGGCCGCCTCGATGATGGTGCTCAGCGCCCCCAGCTGGGCCTGCACGCGGTCGTGAATCTGGCGCAGGGTTCGCACGCTGACCTCGCTCATGGGGGTGCGGGCCACGTCCTCGAGGGCCTGACAGACCAGTCCATCGAGGCTCGCCGCCGCCGTGCTCTGTTCCTCGCCGCTCGCCACGATCCGGGCAAGGGCCTGCGCGTGCTCCTGGCGCTGCTGTTCTGCCGCCGCCATCGGCAGGCTCCGCAGCTGCTCGGTGGTCACCTTCACGACCTGCCGCAGCGCGTCGGTGGCGGCCAGGCCCTCCTGGCCCGCACGGATAATCTGCTCCAGGGTGCTGGTCTGCGCCCAGCCCGCCGCGCCGACGTGCTCGCGGGCCCGCACCTCGGCAAGTCGCCGCCGCTGACGTCCCACGGCCTGCTGCGCTCCGGCGAGGGCGTTTTCTCTGGCGTCCGGCAAATCATTCACCGCGCCAGAATAAGCATTCATCAAGCCTTCACCGTGACCTGGGTTATAGAGGGCACCCCGGCCCTTGAGGTGTGCTCGCCCCGGCGCGTATACTTCGCAGGTTCAGCCCCGCGCGACGCGGGAGCGTACAGACCAAGAACGTCTCTGCCCGTGCCGGTGTGCTGGGAAGTGGGACGGTCCGCTGGCCAAAGGAGTGGTACACATGCAGAGTCAGGTCAAGGTCAACCGGGGCGCGATCCTGCGCTCAGTCGAGCAGGAGCACATCAAGACGAACCACCCCGAGTTCCAGCCCGGTGACACCGTGCGCGTGGAGACGAAGGTCGTCGAAGGCAACCGCACCCGCAACCAGGCTTTTGAAGGCGTGGTTATCGCCATCAACGGCACGGGCAGCCGCAAGAGCTTCACGGTGCGCAAGATCTCCTTCGGCGAGGGTGTCGAGCGCGTCTTTCCGTTCAGCAGCCCGCTGCTCGCCAAGGTGACGGTGCTGGAGCGCGGCAAGGTCCGCCGCGCCAAGCTGTACTACCTGCGCGAACTGCGCGGCAAGGCCGCCCGCATCAAGAGCGACCGCAGCCGCGTGATGAAGGACGCCGCCCGCAACCAGCAGGCCAAGGCTGCGGCTCAGGCTGCCCAGGCTGCCCCCGCCGAGACGGCCACCGACGCGGGAAGCGACTTCACCCCCGTCGAGACGCTGGGCGAGTAAGCCCCGCTTCTGTGCCGGGCCGCCCGCCTCCCTCGCTGGGGGTGGGCGGTTTCGCGTTGCCCCGCGCTCCCGCCTGCTAGCCTCTTGCCCGTGACGCGCCCGCCCGAACGCCCCCGGCCCCACGAGCTGCCGCTGCTGCTCGCCTTCGACCTCGACGGCACCCTGATTCCCGAGATGGGCCGCGAGGTACCCGCGCCCACGGCGGCGGCGCTCGCGCGGCTGCGGGGGCTGGGGGTGCGGGTGGCGATCATCACCGGACGCGACGCGGCTCCCGGTCCCGTGCTGGAGGCCGCGCGGCCCGACGCCGTGGCGACCAACAATGGCGGGCGCGTGGAGCTGAACGGGGCGCTGCACCGCGAAGCCCGCTTCAGCGAGGCCGAACTCGACGCCGTGCTCGCGCACGAGCTGGAGGACGCCCGGGTGGTGGTGTTCACGCCGCAGGGCCTGTACGCCCACATTCCCCCGGGGGCCCAGCCCGAAGCCTGGATGCTCGCCCGGGGGGTGCGCCCGCTTACCGAGGCCCCCGCCGGAGTCGCCCTGAAGGTGGGCTTCTACCACCCCGGCGTGGCCGATTTCGCCGCCCGGCTGCGCGAGTCGCACCCGCACCTCGTCCTGACCGGAGCGCAGCCGCCCTATTCCGAGTTCCTGACCGTCACGCCCACCGGGGCACACAAGGGCGCGGCCCTGACCCTGATCGCCCAGGGGCTGGGGACCGAACTGGAGCGCACGGTCGTTTTCGGAGACAGCGACAACGACGTGGCGATGCTGGAACTCGCCGGATACGCGGTGCAGGTGGGCAAGCTGCCCCTGCTCGCACCCCACGCCCACGCGCAGGTCAGCGGGCCGGAGGCGCTGGGGACGTATCTGGAGGAGTTGGCGGACAGGCTGGAGCGGGGAGCGTCTCCGACCGCGTAACCCGCCCTTCCGACAATTCCAGGTGGTGCGTCAACCCCGGCGGCACGTCGGCCCCGTGGTGGGCGACGACCAGCAGGTGCGTGCCCCCCCGGGCGAGGTCGGGCAGCAGGGCCAGGAACCGGGCGCGGGCCTCGGCATCTACGAAATCCAGCCCCTCGTCGAGGATCAGCAGACGGGGACGGTGAGCCACCGCCCGCCCGAGCAGGAGCCGCCGCAGTTGCCCCTGCGAGAGCGTGTCGGCGGGGCGGTCCAGCAGGTCCGTCACGCCCAGGTGCCCCGCCAGGGCCTCCACCCGCGCCCCCTGTTCCGGCGTGAGGTCGGGCGCGAAGCCCTCGGTGCCGCTCCAAGCGCTGCCGATCACCTCGCGTCCTGTCCAGCCCCGGCGCTGCCGCACGCCGACCTCGGCAGAGACCAGCCCGACCGTGCGGCGGCGCTCGGTCAGCCGGTCACGGGCGAGGCAGGGGCGCTCCACCCGGCCACCCAGCGCGGGGTGCAGTTCTCCGGCGATCAGGCGGGCCAGCGTGCTCTTGCCGCTGCCGTTCTCCCCCGTGACCAGCCAGTGCTCGCCCGCCCGCCACGTCCACGAGAGCGGCCCCAGCGCCCGCTGCCCGTTCCGGTCGACCTCCACGTCCCGCAGCCGCACGAGGTCGCCCTCGCCGGGGGGCCGGAAGAGGGGGGTGGGGGAGAGCTGGACCGGGCTGGCGTCCCCTCTCTCCCACACCCGCCCGCCCTCCACCCGCAGCCGCCGCCAGGGCAAGGCGGGGGCTTCCTGGGGGCGGTGGGTGGCGAGGACGACCGCGACTCCGGTGCCGTGAACCTCGCGCAGCACCCGCCCCAGCTCCTCCCGCGCCCCCGTGCTCAGCCCGTCGGTGAACTCGTCGAGCAGCAGCGCCTCCGGCCGGGGCATCAGCGCCCGCGCCAGCCCCACCCGGCGCCGCTGCCCGTGGCTGAGGGTGCGGAAGTCGCGCTCCAGCCAGTCCGCGATTCCGGTCAGCGCGGTGACCTCGGTCAGCCGGGCCCCGGCCTCCGGCGTGGGTGTCCACAGGCGCAGGGTGTGTCCCTCGAAGCCTGCCAGCAGCACGTCCCGCACGGTCTGGAGCCAGTCGCGCGTGAGGTAAAAGGCCTCGGCGTCCGGCCCCACCACCGAGAGGGTCTGCCGCGCCCGCACCGCCGAGCGCCGTTCCTGGCTGCCCAGCCGGTAGACCCGCTCGCCCGTCACCGGGGCGAACTCGCCCGCGAGCAGCCGCAGCAGCGTGGTCTTGCCGCCGCCGTTGGGGCCGCCCAGTAACAGCGCCTCGCCGGGCCAGACCCGCAGGGTCACGTCCCGCAACGGCCTCTGGTCCCCCACGCGCACGGTGACGCCCCGGAGATCGATCAGCGGCGGCTCCATCGCGGGAAGTGTAGAGGACCGGGCATGGAAAAATCCCCCTCCACACCGGGAGGGGGACGCGGGGGCCAGGTCCGGCTCAGCGTTTGCTGAACTGCGGGGCCTTGCGGGCCTTCTTGAGGCCGTACTTCTTGCGCTCGACCTCGCGGGGATCGCGGGTCAGCAGGCCCTTGGGCTTCATCTGGGCGCGGAAGTCGGGGTTGACCTTCAGCAGGGCGCGGGCGATGCCGAGCTTGATCGCGTCGGCCTGACCGCTGGGGCCGCCGCCCGTCACGGTGATGTAGGCGTCGTAGCGCCCGGCGGTGCCCGTTTCGCGGAACGCCTGCAGGGCGTGCACGGCGCGGAGCAGCCCACGGAAGTAGGTCTGGAACTCCTTGCCGTTGACGACGATCTTGCCCTCGCCAGGGCGCAGGAACACGCGGGCGATGGCGGCCTTGCGGCGGCCCGTGCCGTAGAACTGTTCAATAGCCATCAGCGAACCTCGACCTTTTGGGGTTTCTGTGCGGCGTGGGGGTGGGTCTCGCCCGCGTAGACCTTCAGGCGGCTGTGCATCGCGCGGCCCTGGCGGCCCTTGGGCAGCATGCCGAACACCGCGTGCTCGATGACGCGCTCGGGGTGCTTGGCCAGCGCCTGACGGGCCGTCTCGGTCTTGAGGCCGCCTTGGTAGCCGCTGTAGCGGGTGTAGACCTTGCCGTCGAGCTTGCCGCCCGTCAGCGCGACCTGCGCGGCGTTGAGCACGACCACGAAGTCGCCCTGAATCATGTTGGGCGTGAAGTCGGGGCGGTGCTTGCCACGAATGCGGCTGGCGATCAGGGTCGCCAGACGGCCCAGCGGCACGCCCGAGGCGTCCACCACGACCCAGTTCTGCTCGTCGTTCTTGGGAACAAAGGTTTTCACCGTGAAACTCCGTAAGTGTGGGGGATTTGGCTGCGAGTGCGCCCCGCCCCGCCTGGGGGGAAAGCTCGGACGTGCGCCTCCGGGTGCCTCCCGGTCGTCTCGGCTCTACCAAGCACGAAACACTAAAGGTCAAGGTATCAGAGGTAGGGCGAGGGGGGCAAGGGCGAGGGGGGCAAGGGCGAGGACTGCATCTCGAGTTGGCGCCGCACCAGTTGCCAGTTGTTCTCGTAGGGCTGCAGCTGGGTAGCGTCCAGCCGGGCGTCGAACGAGGCTGGGTTGCGCGGACGGTGCCACGGGGTCTTGCGGCCGTCCATGTAAGCGCGGTAGGCCGGGCCGATGATGTTCTGCACGTCCTGCTGCGTCAGGATGAAGAAGCGGTCGCGGGCTCCGGTCGTGTCGGGCGTTTTGGATGCGATCGCCACATAGACGTAGATCAGGCCCGGATGCTCCAGCACCCGGTCGCCGTGGTCTACCTGACGCTCCCCGACGACTTCCAGATGCAGCCAGGCATCGGCGCGGGTGGGCCACTGCAGACCCCGTGCCGCCTTGACCTGAACCGGGATGGAGCGGCACCCCTCGTCGGCCACCAGCAGGTCGAAGATGGGGACATTTCCGGCGAAGGGCGTTGCTACCAGGTCCAGTTGCCGCCCCAGTTCGGCGCAGACCAGGAATTCCCCGATCTGTCCGGTGAGCTTGTTGCTCAGGCCGCTCGCCATCTCAGCTCTCTGCCTCTGCCGTTCCCTCCACCAGAGCCTCCATCGCCAGCCGGTAGCCCAGGAACCCCAGCCCGCTGATCTTGCCCCGGCACACCGCCGCCGTCACCGACCGGTGCCGGAACTCCTCGCGGGCATCCACGTTGGAGATGTGAACCTCCACGACGGGGAGGCGTTGCCCGGCGATGGCGTCGCGCAGGGCGTAGGAGGAGTGCGTCAGCGCCCCCGGATTGAGGACGATGCCCGAAAAGCCGTGTTCCTCGGCGTCCTGAATCCACTCCAGCAGCTGGCCCTCGTAGTTGCTCTGGCGGCAGGTGACGGCGGTGCCCAGCTCGGCACCCCAGCCCTCGCACAGCCGCTCCAGGTCTTCGAGCGTCTGCGTGCCGTACACACCCGGCTCGCGCAGGCCGAGGCGGTTCAGATTCGGGCCGTTCAGGACGAGAATCATGCCTCAGCGTAGCGGGTCAGCGCACAAGGGTGAGGTCGGTCTGCCACGCCGCGAATTCCCGCCGCAGCACTGCCCCCGGCACCCGCCCCAGGTACGGCCGCCCAAGGTCATGCAGCAGCACGAAGCGCACGCCATCCGCGTCGGCCTTTTTGTCGCGGGCCATATAGGGCCAGAGGTCGTCAAACGTCAGGTCGGGGAGAGGCGTGGGCCGCTGCCAGCGCAGGAAAGCTCGCGTATGGGCCGTGAGGTCCGCGCCGCCGAGCGCCCGACTCAGGAGCGCCGCGTAGTGCATCCCGTACCCGACCGCCTCGCCGTGGGGGATGGCATGGTGCGTGTGGGCCTCCAGCGCGTGCGCCAGCGTGTGCCCGAAGTTGAGGTGGGCACGCTCGCCCTGCTCGGTGGGGTCGCGGGTGACCACCTCGGCCTTGACCCGGATGGCGTCCGCGAGGGTGGCCTCCAGCCCGGGATCACCGGGGCGGAAGTCGGGGGAGAGGACGCGGGGCAGCAGGCTGGGGTCGGCGATCAGGCCGTGCTTGTACGCCTCGGCGGCGCCCTCGCGGAAGATCTCGGACGGTAGGGTCGTGAGGGTGTCCGTGTCGCACCACACCGCCTGAGGCGGCCAGAAGGCCCCCACCAGATTCTTGCCTTCCGGCAGGTTCACGCCCGTCTTGCCGCCCACCGCCGCGTCCACCATGCCCAGCAGCGTGGTCGGCAGGGTGTAAAAGGCCACGCCGCGCAGATACGAGGCCGCCACGAAGCCCGCGAGGTCGGTCGCCGCGCCGCCTCCCAGCCCCACCACCGCCCCGTCACGTGGAAGGTTCGCCGCCGCCAGCTGCGAGAGGACGTCCGCATAGACCGCCAGCGTCTTGCACCCGTCGCGCGGGGGAACGCTCACGGTCACGGTGGGGGAGAGGGCGGCCTGCACCGTCTCCACGAAAGCGGGGGGCAGGTCGGCGGGGTGAATCAGGGCGACGTGGCGCTGGGGGACCCGGACCCTTGCCAGCAGACCGGCCCCCACCGTGACGGTGTAGGGCTGCTCGCCCCCTACCTTCACCTCCAGCGGCTGCACGCTAGTCCGACGCCCGCTCGGCCACGGCCTCCGGCCCGTCCCAGGCAGCTTCCGTGTCGGCCCAGTCCCACAGGCGCTCGACGACCTCCTCCACGATCTCCTCGGCGGGGCGGCCGTCGCTGTGGACGTGGATGGTGCCCTGGCGGTAGAGCGGCTCGCGTTCATCCATCAGCGTGCGGATGCGCGAGAGGGGATCGGGCGCCCGCAGGAGGGGCCGCTCGGAGTGGCGGGTGCGCTGGTAGATCGTCTCGGGGCTGGCCCACAGCACCACCACCGGGCCGCGCTCCAGCAGCCTGCGGCGGTTCGCCTCGTGGATGAAGGTGCCGCCGCCCAGGCTGACGACGGCGTGGTCGAGCCGGGTCACGCGCTCGACGACCTCCGACTCGCAGGCGCGGAAGTAGCCCTCGCCCTCCTGCTCGAAGACCTCGGGGATGCTCTTGCCCACCACGCGGGTGATCAGCTTGTCGGTGTCCACGAAATGCAGGGCCAGCGCCCGCGAGAGCTCCCAGCCCACGCGGCTCTTGCCGGTGCCCATAAAGCCCGCCAGCGCCACCCAGGTGACGGGACGCTCGATCAGGCCGAACCCGTTCATGGAAGGCAGTCTAGGGCAAGTGGCCCCCCGGTTCCGGATATGGGGGAACCTTTGGGCGTGTGGCGTGTCGCCCGTGGCCTGCCGAAGGGCGGAGGGACGAGCTTCTTCTCCTCTACCTCGGAGAAGGAGGCGCTGCGGGGCAACGGGGGAAGGGTCCCTCAGTATCCCCGCGCATACGCCCGCGCCGCCGTGACCCGTTCCTGAAGCTCGGGCAGGGTGTCGCCGCCGAACTTCTCCAGCATCGCGTCGGCCAGGACCCAGCCGATCACGCATTGCAGAATCACCCCGGCGGCGGGCACGGCGGTCGTGTCGCTGCGCTCGCGGGCGGCGTCCGAGGGCTCGTGGCTGACCACATTCACGGTCGGGAGCGGCTTCATCAGGGTGGCGATGGGCTTCATGGCGACGCGCACGACCAGCTCCTCGCCGTTCGTCATGCCCGCTTCCAGGCCGCCCGCCCCGTTGCTGTCGCGGGCGTAGGTGCCTTCCCGGTAGTAGATGGGGTCGTGGACGCCGCTGCCGGGCCGGGTGGCGTTCTCGAAGGCCCGCCCGATCTCCACGCCCTTCATCGCCTGCACGCTGAGGCAGGCCTGCGCGATGCGGCCGTCGAGCTTGCGGTCCCAGTGGACATGGCTGCCCAGGCCCACCGGCAGGCCCCGGAAGCGCACCTCCAGGATGCCGCCCAGGGTGTCGCCGTCCCGCTTCGCCCCGTCGATCCGCTCGCGCATCCGCGCCGCCGCGTCCTCGTCGGGGGTGCGGAGGTCAGACGCTTCGATGGCCTCCAGCGCGTCCCAGGAGAAGGGCTGCCGCGTCTCGATCCCGCCCAGGCTGGCGACGTAGTTCGCGCCCTCCACCCCGAGTTCCCCCAGCAGCTTGAGGGCCACCGCCCCCACCGCCACCCGCGCCGCCGTCTCACGGGCGCTGGCCCGTTCCAGCACGTCGCGCAGGTCCTTGTGGCGGTACTTGATGCCCCCGGTCAGGTCGGCGTGGCCGGGGCGGGCGTCGGTCAGGGCCTTCTTGCGCGGCTCACCGCCGGGCTCGGGCGACATGATCTCCACCCAGTTGCGGTGGTCGCGGTTCTCGATCACCAGCGTGACGGGGGCGCCCGTCGTGCGGCCCGCCCGGACGCCGCTGAGAATCTGGGCCTCATCCGTCTCGATCACCATGCGCCGCCCGCGCCCGTAGCCGCCCTGCCGCCGCCGCAGCCAGGGGTCGAGGTCGGGCTTGCCCAGCGGGAGTTGGGACGGCAGCCCCTCGATGATGGCCGTCAGTTGCGGCCCGTGCGACTCCCCGGCGGTGAGGTACCTCATCGGGGCTCCGGGGCGAGGTGGGGGGGGGTGGACTGGGACGCAGGCATGGCCGGACTGTAGCGCCGGGTCGCCGGGCCGCACCGTGCCCTGCCCAAACAAACACGCCCCCCGGTGAGGGAGGGCGCGTGGGAAGGGGGGGGAAGTTACTTGACGACCGTTCCGGTGATGATGACCAGGAGTTGCGTCTGGTTGCGGTCCGTGCGCTGCTGGCTGAAGGCCGCGCCGATAATCGGGATGCTGCTCAGCAGCGGTACGCCGTTCGTGGAGCGCGTCTCGGTGGTGCCCAGCAGCCCGCTCATCAGGACCGTCTGGCCGTTCTTGAAGGTGATGGTGCTCTGGGCTTCGGAGTTGGTGAAGTTCAGCAGGTTGGGCAGTTCGGTCGTGGGCAGCGCCCCGGCGATGTTGTTGACCTGCCCGCGCACCCGCAGGGTGATGGTGCCGTCGGGCGCGACCTGCGGGTCGAAGAAGTCGAGATTCAGGCCGTAGTCGATCTGCTTCTCGATGTTGCCGCTGTTCGACGGAATGTTGATCTCCAGCCGCCCGCCGCTCTTGATGGAGGCGGCGGCATTCGCGGACGCGTTTTGCGAGGTCGTGCTGTTGCCCAGCGACCGCTGCCCGCTCTGCATGGAGATGTTGCCGTCGTAGACACGCTTGGTAAAGCCCTGGGTTTCCAGCGCCTGAAGGGTCGGGAAGATGTTGAAGCCCACCAGCGAGCGCGTCGGGTCGAAGGTGGCCCCCAGCCCGCTGCCGCCCACGTTGACGTTGAAGCCCCCGAAGTTGACCTTCCAGTCCATGCCCAGCGTCCGGGCCGCCGTCTCGTTGATCTCCTGGATGCGGACCTGCACGTTGATCTGCGGCACGACCTGATCGAGTTGAGGGACGAGTTCAGCCACCTGCGCGACCTGCGAGGGCGTGCCGCGCACGATCAGGGTGTTGGTGCGGCGGTCGGCGATCAGGGTGACGAGATCGGCCGTGGCCGTGGCCTGGGCGGTGCTCTGGCCCCCGCCCGCTGCACCCTGGGCCGGGGCGGGCAGGGTCACCGGATTGCCGTTCACGTCGTTGGTCGTGACGGGCAGGCTGGCCGGGCGCGTCACCGGCGTGACCTCGCGGGCCAGGGTGCCTTCCAGGGTGGCCTTGACCTCCTCGGCGCTGGCGTTGATCAGGGTGAACACGCGCTGGACGATCTGCGGCCCGGTCTGGGCGGGGGGCGCGGCGCGGTCCACCTGCCCCAGCAGGGCCAGCGCCGCGTCGAGCTGCGTCTGCGGCCCGGTGATCACCAGTTGCCCGGTCTGGCCCACGGGCGTGACCTTCAGGGTGGAGAACTGGGCCCCCAGCAGCGTCACGAGGTCAGCCTGCTGGCCCTTGACCGCGTAGACGCGCTGGGCGGTGGGCGCCTCGGCCGGGGTGGGGGTGACGGGGGCGGGAGCGCGGTCCACCTGGCCGAGCAGCGTCAGCGCCGCCTCCAGCCGGTTTTGCGGCCCGGTGATCACGATCTGGCCGGTCTGCCCCACCGGGGTGGCCCGCAGTTCGGGAAACTGGGCGGTCAGCAGGGCGGTCGCGTCAGCGGCGGCGCCCTTGACGGTGTAGATGCGCTGCACGGTGGGCGGCTCGACCGGCGCGGCGCGGACATTGGCAGGCTGGGCGGCCACGATCTCCGCGAGCAGGCGCTCGACCTGCGCGACCTCCTGGTTGGTGCCCCGGACGATCACGCTGTTGGAGCTGGGCTCCGCGATGATCCGCAGGGTGGGCGAGTCGAGGACGATCTCCTCCCGGCTCGTCTCGGTCGTTCCGCTGCTGCTGCCCTGGGCGCCGCTGCTCTGGCTGGTGCTGACGCTCTTGAGGGTGCCGAACGACAGCTTGAGCTGCCGCTCGACCAGGGGGGCGCTGAGGGTCTCTGGCAGGCGCACGATCTTCTGGACCGGGCGGGCCGTCACGCGCAGCACCGGTCGGCCGCCGATCTGGAGGGTCTCGTAGCTCAGGCCGTACAGGTCGAGGACCAGCGGCCAGACCTCGTTGAAGGGCTTGTTGACCACGCTGTAGGTCACCAGTGCGGGAACCGCGCCGCCCGCCGCCGCACCCGTCCCGCCCGCGCTGCTGGCCTGCAACACCCCTTCCACGCCGGGTTCCAGCAGGATCTCGTATCCGGCGCTCTTGGCGAGAGCCAGCAGCATGGAGGTCAGGTCGCTGCCCGCCCGCCGCAGGTCGAAGGTGACGGCGGCGCCGGAGAGCTGGCGGTCGGCGGTCCCTGTCAGCGGGGCAGCCGGAACGGGGGCGGAGGGCTGCGCGGCGGCCATGCCGAGCGCGGCGGTCAGCAGGAGGGCGTATCTCTTCATGGCTCACCTTGGTCGCGGGAAAGGTCGGGGGTGGGGGCAGCGAGGGCCAGCGCGAGGCGGGGGTCTGCCGGGGAATCGGTCTGCGCGGGGTCGAACTCGGCAATGAAGGCGAGGTCGCCCCACGCGGCGAAGGCTTCGGCGGGCTGACTCACGATCACCACGGGCAGGGAGTCGGTCAGGCCGGTCGGCTGGGCGTCCCTGGCCCCGGCTTCCTCGCCGAGGTCCAGCGTCTCACCGCCGAGTTCGAGGGTGACGCCGGAGGTGCGGACCTCGCGCACGACCACGTCCGAGTCGGGGAGGGTCTGCCCCTGCGAGACGACCACGTAGCCGTCTTTCGAGCGGAAGATCGCGGTGTTCACCGGGCCCAGGACTGCGGCGTCGAAGTGCAGGTCGCGCGTCTGGATCAGGGTGCCCAGCGGACTGTCCGGCGAGGCCGCGCTGCCCTCCAGCCCGAACTGGGTGACCGGCTGGGGCACGTTCGGCACGGTCGCGGGGGCCGGAGAAGTGCTGGCCGCCAGGGACCCAGCCGCCGGAGTCCCGGCCGCCGTTCCCAGGCTGATGGGATCGCGCGGCACGCTGACGCCCGCCACCGGAGCCGGACGGGGCGCCGGGGGAACGGTTCCGGTCATGGCCGGGGCACCCGCCGCCGCAGAGGGCCGGGTCGGGGCCGC
>NZ_JASNGB010000059.1 GCF_030271215.1 Deinococcus rhizophilus
GGCGGCGCGGTCTTGCAGGGACGGGTCACGGTGGCCGGGGGCGACGCGCTGACGGGCGTCTGGAGCGGGGCGGGCCGCGCCCGGCTGCTGCGCTGCACCCCGCGCTGCGAGACGGTGCAGAGCATCCCGGTGCCCGGCACCCTGCCCCTGGGCGAGAGCACGTCCTACCGGGTGGTGCTCGCCGGGGACTTCCGGCCCGGCCAGCGGGTGCGCCTGTCGCTGCGCTTCCGGCAGGCGCCGCTGCTCAATGTCGAGGCCGCCATGCTGCGCCCTTGAACGGAGGGGTGCGGGCCGCCTTCCTGGGCACGGGGTACGGCACCGCCGTAGGGCGCGCCCGCCTGTCGGAGCAACCGGGACCGGCTCCCACCTGGGCTGCCGGGTCCTGGGCCATCGTCACCGCCTGGAATCCGGGCGGGGAGCGGGTTTCCGGGGCGGTGAACGTGCAGGCGCAGGCCGAGCTTCTCGCCCTGGTACGGGCCAGCGGGTTCGCCCTCACCCCTGCCGTCAACGGCGAGGGCGACTGGACCGAGGCCGCGCTGCTGGTTCACGGGGCGCGGCTGAGGCGGGCGGCCGAGTGGGGCCTTCAGTTCCGGCAGGCCGCCGTGCTGTGGGGCGTCGGTGCACGGGCGGCGCTGGTGTGGCTGGACAGTGGCAGGGTGACGGCGGTGGAGCGGCGCTGGGTGGTGGAGCACGGTTGACGGGGGGCCCTTCACCCCGCTGCTTTGCAGCGCCCCTCTCCCAGAGGTAGAGGAGCGGGCAAAGCAAAAAACCCTCTCCCCGGGGGAGAGGGCCTCGCGCGGCGAGGGGTGAGGGCTATCCTCAGCCCTGCGCCTGGGGCGCCGGTGTCGGCTCGTGGTCCTTGGGGTCAGCCCAGGGGTCGAGGACGCACTTGATGCAGCCGTCGTGCTTGTGCTTGAAGATGTGGTAGGCGTGCGGCGCCTCGTCGAGCGTCAGGCGGTGGGTGATGATCCGGGTGGGGTCGATCTCGCCGCGCTGGATGTACCCGGTCAGCCGGTCAAGGTAGCGGTGCACGTGGGTCTGGCCGGTCTTCATGGTCAGGCCCTTGTTCATAAAGGCCCCCAGCGGAATCTTGTCGGCGAGGCCGCCGTACACGCCGGGCACGCTGACGGTGCCCCCCTTGCGGCAGGCCATGATCGCGGCCCGCAGCGCGTGGGGGCGGTCACTTTCCAGCACGCGGGTGGTCTGCTTGACCGCGTCGGCCACGCCCAGCAGCCCGTGCGCCTGCGCTTCGAGGCCCACCGCGTCCATCACGCTGTCGGGGCCGCGCCCGCCGGTCATCTCCTTGAGGAGCTCGAAGACGTTCTCCTCCTCGTAGTTGATCGTCTCCGCGCCGTAGGAGCGGGCCATCTCCAGCCGCTCGGGGAAGCGGTCGATGGCAATCACGCGCTCGGCGCCCAGCAGGAAGGCGCTGGCGATGCCGAACAGGCCCACCGGCCCCGCCCCGAAGACGGCCACCACGTCGCCGCCCTGGATGTCGCAGTGCTCGGCGCCCATGAAGCCGGTCGGGAAGATGTCGGTGAGGAACAGCACCTGCTCGTCGGTCAGGCCGTCGGGCACCTTGTAGAGGTTGGCGTCGGCGTAGACGGTGCGGGCAAACTGCGCCTGCCCACCCGCGTACCCGCCGGTGATGTGCGAGTACCCGTACAGCCCGGCGGGCGAGTAGCCCCAGAACTTCTCGGCCAGCCCCGGATTGGGGTTGGAGTTGTCGCACAGCGAGGTCAGGCCCTTCTGGCAAAACCAGCACTTGCCGCAGGCGATGGGAAAGGGCACGATCACCCGGTCGCCCACCTTGACCTTGCGGACCTCGGGGCCGACCTCCACGACCTCGCCCATGAACTCGTGGCCCACGATGTCGCCGTGGACCATGCTGGGCACGTACCCGTCCATCAGGTGCAGGTCCGAGCCGCAGATCGCGGTTTTGGTCACGCGCACGATGGCGTCGGTGGGCTGCAGGATCTGGGGGTCAGGCACCGTCTCCACGCCCATGCGGTTGACGCCCTGCCACACGACGGCCTTCACGAGGTTCTCCGGTTGTCGTACATCTTCGCCTCCGCCTTCATGGCCCCCTTGCGGCCGCTGGACTGGCCCTCGGTGGTGGGAATGTGCCCGACCTCCAGCAGCCGCTTGAGCCGCCGCAGGTCATGTTCGATCTGGATATTGGGGTCCTCGCCCAGCAGCCGGGCGACGGTGGCCCCCAGGGTGCCTCCCGGCGGGCGGTAGGTCAGCGAGACGTGAATCTCGGTGCCCCGGTCGCCGGGGGCAGGGCGGAACTCTACTGCACCCTCGTTGGGCACGGTCGCGCCCTCCAGCGAGCGCCACGCGATGCGGCGGCCCGGCTCGTCGGCGGTGATCTCGGCGTCCCACTCGACTGTCGTGCCCACCGGGGCCTTGGCGACCCAGTGCGAGCGCTGGCCGTCCCCGCCGCCCACCTTCACCGATTCGAGGTGGTCCATGAAGCGCGGCAGGTTCTCGAAGTCGCGCCAGAAGGTGTACAACTCGTCGGCGCCCAGGCCGACCGTGATCGCCTTCTCGACCTTGATCTGGTCGTCCTGGGTGCGGCGCACGCCCGTGACCGCTTCCCCCAGGCCCTGGCCCATCGCCGCGCCCGCGACGAGCAGGGCTCCCCCGGCGGCGAGCAGCACGCCGACCGTGCCGCGCTGGCGCAGGCTCAGGGCGATCAGCCCTGCCCCGATCGCGCCGAACAGCACCCGCTCGGTGGGGCTGGAATTCTGCGGGCTCTCCGGACGGTCCCTGTCTTCTCGTTGGTTGGTCGTCATTCGGGTGTCACTCCTTTGCAGTGAGGCGGGCCTTGACCCGCTTGGCCAGCGTGGGGGGGGGTGGGCAGACTCGGCACCCGTGCGGCCCGGCGCGGGCCGCCGTGCTCGCCGTTCCGGCGCTCCCACGAGGCGGCGGATCTGGCCCGGCATGCCCAGCTCGGCGGCGCCCAGCCCCAGGCTGAACCCGACCAGGTTCCTCGCCCCTCGCTGTGCGTCCATGTGTCTGCCTCCTTTGTCGGTCAGGCTTCGTCGGTCAGGTCCTGCGAACAGTTCCCAGCGTC
Source organism: Deinococcus rhizophilus (assembly GCF_030271215.1). Taxonomy (GTDB): domain Bacteria; phylum Deinococcota; class Deinococci; order Deinococcales; family Deinococcaceae; genus Deinococcus; species Deinococcus rhizophilus. The sequence goes on from NZ_JASNGB010000059.1 coordinate 3,080, forward strand.
GCAGAAGACCCCAGCCCTTTCGCCCCGGCGGGCTAGAGAGTTGCTTCACGCGGGCGCGGCCCCGCCCCGCCTGCTCTCATGCCCCCATGCTCGACCTGACAGGCAAGGTGGTGCTGGTGACCGGCGGCTCGCGCGGCATCGGCGCGGCGACGGTGCGGACGCTGGCGGCGGTGGGGGCCAGCGTGATCGTGCACTACGGGCGCAGCGAGCAGCAGGCCCGCTCGCTGGTGGAGGAGGTGGGCGGGGAGGAGCGGGCCGCAGCGCTGGGCGCCGACCTCGCGCAGCCGGGCGCCGGGGCCGCCCTCTTCCGGGAGGCCGTGGCGTGGCGCGGGCGGGTGGACGTGCTGGTGAACAATGCCGGGATCGCCCCGACGGTGACGGTGGACGACCCCGACGAAGCCTGGGCGGACACCTGGGCGCAGACCCTGCAGGTCAATCTGGTCGCGGTGGCGGACCTGTGCCGGGAGGCCGTGCGGCACTTCCGCACGCGGGGCGGCGGCACGATCATCAACGTGGCGAGCCGCGCGGCTTTCCGGGGTGACAACCCCGACGCGATGCACTACGCGGCCTCCAAGGGAGGCGTGATCGCCCTGACCCGCTCCATCGCGCGGGGGTACGCCCGCGAGGGCATCCTGGCCTACGCGGTCGCGCCGGGCTGGGTCCGCACCGATATGGCGGAAGGCTACCTGCGCGAGCACGCCGCCGACCTCGCCCGCGACATCCCGATGGGCGACGTGGTCCCGCCCGAGGAGGTCGCGCACACGATTGCCTTTCTCGCTTCCGAGCTGGCCCGCCACATGACGGGCGCGACCCTGGACCTGAACGGGGCCTCCTACGTCCGCTGAGGGAGAGCCGTGTTAGCCTCCTTGCCGTGATCCCGACTAGTGGCTGGCAGCGAAGGTGGAGCGCGTCCGTGGAGGGCACCCGGACACGCTTCACCTCCGCCACCGTTCTATGACCCTCGCCGTGATCGCCGTGGGCCTGCTGGCCGGAATTCTGGGCGCGATCCTGGGGCTGGGCGGCGGTGTGGTCGTCGTGCCCGCGCTGGAATTCGTGCTGCCCCTCTTCGGGCGCGACATCAGCATCAGCCAGGCGGTGGCCGTCTCGCAGATCGGGGTGCTGGCGGTGGGGCTCAGCGGGGCGGCGAGCTACCTGCAGCAGGGGCTGGTGCGGGCGCGGACCGGCTACCTGCTCTCGCCCTACACCATCCTGGGTGGGGCGGTGGGCTCTTTCCTGGGCCTGGTGCTGCCCGCCCGCGCGGTGGCGACGGTGTTCGCCCTGCTGCTGCTGTATTCCGCCTACAACCTGCTGCGCGGGCTGAGGCGGGTGGAGGTCGAGCGGGCACCCAGCCGCCTGGTCCCCCCGGCCATGACCTTCGCGGGCGTGATGAGCGGGCTGCTGGGCATCGGCGGGGGCACGGTGCAAGTGCCGGTGCTCAACCTGCTGGCGGGTGTCCCCATCCGGCAGGCCATCGCCACCTCGACCTTCATCATGGGCCTGACCGCCGTGGGCAACGCGCTGGTGTACCACGCGGGGGGCCTGCTGGACGTGCGGCTGGCCGCCGGGGTCGCGCTGGGCGTGCTGATCGGGGCGCGGGCCGGGGCCGGGCTGCAAAGCCGCATCCCCGCCGCGCAGCTCAAGCTGTTTTTCAGCGTGCTGCTGATCTTCACGGCGGGGCAACTGCTGTGGAAATACTGGAGTTAGGAAATACTGGAGTTAGGAGGTGGAGCCATGACGAAAACAAGGAAAGCGGCCCGTCAGATGCACGTCTTCAAGGTGACCAGCCGGGTGAAGGTGGAGGGCGAGCGCCGGTATCCCTACCGGGTGCTGGGGATGCCGCAGGACGCGGACCTCGACGCGCTGGCGGGGGCCATCGTGTCGGCCTTCGGCTTCGACCTGGACCACGCCTACGGGTTTTTCGACGGCAGGAATCCCTACCGCTCGGCCGTGGCCTACGAACTGTTCCGGGACCTGGAGGGCGGTGGCTCGCCCCTTTCTGCCGCCCGTCCGGGCGGTCCCGGTGACCTGCCTGAGGAGCTGGCCGACGAGGCCGACCTCGCCCTGACGCTGGCGCTGGACGGCCTGAGCCAGTCGGCCCTGCTGCGGGAGACCGCCGCCTTCCTGACCCGCCGCCTGGAGGAGGAAGTGCTGCCCCGCGTCCCGGGGCGGTTGCAGGACGCGGTGCGCGAGCGGCTCTCGGCCTTCGCCGCCGAGGCTCTCGCGCTGGGGGAGGAGGAAGAGGACGTTTCCTTCAGCGTGGCCATGCCGCCCGAGGTGCGGGCCATGCTGGCTCGGCCGGACGGCATCGAGCAGGTGCTGGCGACCCTCGCCCCGGCCCGGCAGGGGCTGGGGGCGGGGGACGATCTGCCAGGCCTGGCCGGACTGGACCCGGCCCCCGGACGCGGGCGCGAGGAGCACGGCGTCCGGGGTGTCCCCGTCACCGAGCCCTTCGGGCGGCAGGAAAAGTGGACCTTCCTCTTCGACTACGGCGACGACTGGACCTTCGACGTGACCTACCAGGGCCTTCAGGACGCCCCGCCCCGCGTCCGGCTGCCGCACGTGCTGGACAGCGTGGGCACCGCCCCCGATCAGTACCCGGAGTGGGACGAATGACGCCTCCCCGGCCCGACACCGAACTCGCGGGCCTGCCCGACTGGCTGTATCCGCTCGGCTTCTGGGTGGCGGTGGGCCTGCTCGCGCTGGGCGTGCTGTTCCCCCGCCTGGCCGCCCTCGCCGTGGGCTGGGTGGGGCTGGTGCCCGTGCTGGCCGCCGTGTGGGTGGCGGCAGCCGCGTGGAACCGGGACCGCCGCCTGAGCTTCGCGGCCCTCGCGGCGCTGGCGGGGCTGGTCGTCGTGTTCGTGGTGAAAGGGTTTTTGCCGGGCGCGTAGGCCCGCTACCCTGGGTCATGACCCTTCGCGCCGCCCTCCTCGCGGGGCTGATGCTGTGTTCGGCGGCTCTGTCTCAGCGCACCCCGCAGGAACTGGCCGGGGCACTTCAGGCCGCCGCCCGTGCCGGAAATGCTGCCGCCTACCGTGCCCTGCTCGCGCCGGAGGGCACCTTCACGGTCGAGGGTGCGAACTTCGCGGCGGACCTCGCCCGGCGGGTGCCCCGGGACGTGACCTACACCTTCAGCGACGTGCAGCAGCAGGGGGCACGGGCCGAGGCCACCCTCACCCTGGTCTGGACGCGGGTGCCCGGCGAGGTCCGCCGGGTGACCCTTCCGGTGGAACTGCTGCGGGTGGGGGAGGTCTGGCGCTACGCGGGCGAGGCGTTCACTCCCCTGAAGGCCGGGGCGGGCCGCCTCCTCGCCCTGAAGGTGCCGGGCCTGGCGCAGAGGGCCGACTGGCTGGCGCCCCTGCTGCCCCGCGCCTCCCGCGAGGTGGAGCGGGTGCTGGGGCTGAGCGTGCCGCAGGGGGCCGTGGTCAAGGTCTACCCGGACGCCGAGCGTCTCAGCGCCACCGTGTATCCCTCGCTGCAGCCCGTTTCCGGCTGGAACGAACCCGGCGAGGCGATCAAGCTGGTGGTGCCCGGCGGCTCCCCGGCCGAGGCCCAGGCGTCGGCGCTGCGGTTGCTCACCCATGAATTCACGCACCTCGCCGTGGGGCTGGCGGCGGGGTCGGGCGGCGACAAACGCATTCCCTGGTGGCTGCACGAGGGGCTGGCGAACCTCGCCGCCCGCGCCTTTGTGGCCGAGTCCGGCTGGCGGGCGTGGCAGGTCCGCGCGAACGCCTACGCCCGCGCCGGATGGGTTCCCCTCGCCGAGCTGGCCGACTTTCCCGCCGTGCCCGAGGCAAGATGGGACAATGCCTACCGTCAGGGTCTGGGCGTGGTGGAGTTTCTGTCCGACGAACAGGGCGGGGACGCCCCCTGGCGATTCGCGCAGGCGTTCGCCCAGAGTGGTGACCGCGACCGGGCAGCCCGCGCGGTGGGCTTCGCCTCCTTCGCCGCGCTGGAGACGGCGGCGCGGGCGTGGCTGGCGGCCCGCTGAGTCCGCACCCTCTGTGTCATCGTCGGTGGACAAACGCCCCGGCTCCCCCTACCCTTTGAACCGAGTTCAATAATTTACTGCTCACCGCAGGAGGTCGCATGAAGACACAGCCTTACCGTATCCAGAAGGCCGCCGTGATCGGCGCGGGTGTGATGGGCGCCGCCATCGCCGCGCAGCTCGCCAACGCGGGCATTCCCGTTCTGCTGCTCGACATCGTGCTGCCGGACAACCCCGACCGCAACTTCCTCGCCAAGCAGGGGATTCAGCGGGCGCTGAAGGCCCGCCCCGCCGCCTTCATGGACCCGGACCGCGCCGCTCTCATCACGCCGGGGAACCTCGAGGACGACCTCAAGAAGCTGAAGGACGCCGACTGGATTCTCGAAGCGATCATCGAGAAGCTCGACGCCAAACGCGACCTGTGGGCGCGGGTGGAGGGCGTCGCGAAGAAGACGGCGATCATTTCCTCGAACTCCTCGGGCATCCCCATGCATCTCCAGATCGAGGGCCGGAGCGAGGACTTCGGGCGCCGCTTCGTCGGGGCGCACTTCTTCAACCCGCCGCGCTACCTGCACCTCCTCGAAGTCATCCCCACGCCGGGGACCGACCCCGCCGTGCTGGAGGCCTTCAGCGAGTTCGGGGAAGGGGTGCTGGGCAAGGGCATCGTGGTCGCCAACGACGTGCCCGGCTTCGTCGCCAACCGCATCGGCGTGTACGGGATCGTCCGCGCGATGCAGCACATGGAGCGCACGGGCCTCACGCCCGACGAGGTGGACCAGCTCACCGGCCCCGCGCTGGGCCGCGCCAAGAGTGCGACTTTCCGCACCGCCGACCTCTCGGGCCTGGACATCATCTACCACGTGGCGAACGACCTCGGCAAAGCCACGCCCGCCGACGAGGACTTCACGCTGACAGGCACCTTCCGCAAGCTCGTCGAGGAGAAGAAGTTCCTGGGCGACAAGACGGGGAGCGGCTTCTACAAGAAGACGAAGGACGAGAAGGGCAAGACGAAGATTCTTTCGCTCAACCTCCAGACCCTGGAGTACGAGGACCGGGGCAAGGTCAAGGTGCCCGCCGTGGAGGCGGTCAAGAGCCAGCCCCTCGCCGCCCGCGTGAAGGCGCTGTACGGCGCCGAGGGCAAGGAGGGCGACTTCCTGCGCGGCGTGATGAACGACGGCTTCTGGTACGCCGCGAAGATGGCCGGACATGTGTCGAACCGCCTGCAGGACATCGACAACGCCCTGAAGTGGGGCTTCGGCTGGGAGGAAGGCCCCTTCGAGACGATGGACACCCTCGGGGTCCAGACGGTGATCGCCAACCTGGAGGCCGAGGGCCGCACGCTGCCGCCCCTGCTTCAGGCGATGAAGGACTCGGGGCGCGAGCGCTTCTACCAGGGCGACGAGACGGTCACGCCGACGGGCGAGCCGACCCCGTATCAGGCCCCCTACTTCATCCTGACCGACCTGAAAAAGGACGCGACGAAGGTCGTCAAGAAGCGCCCCGGCGCGAGCGTCGTGGACCTGGGCGACGGGGTGCTGCTCGTCGAGTGGCACGCCAAGATGAACGCGCTGGGCGAGGACCAGCTGCGCGCCGTGCAGGACGCGCACAAGCTCGTTCAGGAGATGGGCTACGCGGGATTGGTGGTGGGCAACCAGGGCGAGAACTTCTCCGCCGGGGCGAACCTGCCGCTGATCCTCTCGCAGGCGCAGGCCGAGGAATGGGACGAGCTGGACGACGCGATCAAGCAGTTCCAGCAGGTGACGACCTCCATGCGTTTTTCTCCCCACCCCACCGTCGCGGCCCCCTTCGGGCTGGCGCTGGGCGGCGGCTGCGAGTTCTCCATCCACGCCGACCACATCGTCGCCAGCGCCGAGACGTACATGGGGCTGGTGGAAGTCGGCGTGGGGCTGATTCCCGGTGGCGGCGGCACCAAGGAGATGCTGCTGCGCTTCACCGACCAGCTTCAGCCCAACCAGCCGCTGCTGCCCGCCGTGCAGCGGGCCTTTGAGCTGATCGGCACGGCGAAGGTCAGCACCTCGGCCCTGGAAGCCCGCAAGCTCGGCTTCCTGCAAGGGCACGACACGGTGGTCATGAACAGGAACCACGTGATCGAGGAGGCCAAGCGGATGGTGCTGGCCCTGGCCCCCGGCTACGTGCAGCCCACGCCCCGCCAGGACATCCCGGTGATGGGCGACGCCGCCATCGCCGCTGTCAAGCTCGCGCTGTACGGCATGACCGAAGGCGGGTACGCCACCCCCTACGACGCGGTGGTGGGCGAGCAGCTTGCCCGCGTGCTCTCGGGCGGCACCGGCAACAACCGCACCGCCAAGGTGTCCGAACAGCACCTGCTCGACCTCGAACGCGACGCCTTCCTGACCCTGCTGGGCAAGAAGGGCACCCAGCAGCGGATCGAGCACATGCTCAAGACCGGGAAGCCGCTGAGGAACTGACCCCATGACCCCGCGCCCCCTGACCCGCCTGCGGGCCGTGCCCCCCCAGCGTCTGCTGGGCTGGGCTGCGCTCGCCTACGCCGGGCTGCTGGCGGCGGGCGCGGTCGTGGGCTCCGAGGTCGCGCTGCGCTCCAAGACCCGGCGGGTCAAGGGGGCCTTCGTGCCCGTGCGGCGGCAGGGCGACGCCCTGTGGCTGCCCGCCCTGCCCGAGACGCTGGCCCGTGGGGTGGTCGGGGTGGTCCCGCTGCGGGCCGGTGGCGGTCACGCCCTGCTGGGGCCGGGCCGGGTGATGGGCACCCTGGTGCGGCGGGAGATCCGGGCAGAGCGCGGCTTGCGTCCCCAGGGTGCCCTCGCCTGGGTGTCCTCCTTCGTGTACAACGGCACCCCGGCCCAGCTTGGCGTGGGGTACGAGGACACGGTCATTCCCACCCCGGTGGGCGACATGCCCGCCTGGCACATCCCGCCGACCTCGGGCGAGCGGGATGCCGTCGTCATCGTGATTCACGGGCACGGCGGGCAGCGGTCGCAGGCCCTGCGGATGCTTCCGGCGCTGCGGCGCACCGGGGCCGGGGCCCTCTTCGTCACCTTTCGCAATGCCTTCGGTGCCCCGCGCTCCGGGAACGGCTTTCACACGCTGGGCGACGAGGAGGCCGAGGACGTGCTCGCCGCGCTGACGTGGGCGCGGGAGGCGGGCTACCGCCGGGCGGTGCTGTACGGCTTCTCGATGGGCGGCAACATCGCCCTGAGCGTGCTGCGCCCCCGGCACGAACCGTTTCCCATCCCCGTCGCGGGCGTGATGCTGGACTGCCCGGCGCTGGAGTGGCGCGGGGTGATCCGGGCGCAGGGCCAGCGCTTCGGCCTCCCGACCCTGCTGGCGCGGCACGTCGCGCGGGCGGTGGAGGCCCTCGTCACCCGGCGCTCCGGGCAGGATTTCGACGCGGTGGACCAGATCGCCGCCGCCTCCCGGTTCAAGGTGCCCATCCTGCTGTGGCACGGCACCCGCGACCGTACCATTCCGGTGGAGCAGGCCGACGCGCTGGCCGCCGCCCGCCCCGATCTGGTGGAGTATCACCGGGTCGAGGGCGCCAAGCACATCCGCTGCTGGAATCTGGACCCTCACAACTACGATCTGACGCTGGAAGGCTTTATCAAGCGGGTTCTTCCAGCCTCTGACCAAGGAGAACACCATGCGTGACGCAGTTATCGTTTCCGCCGTTCGGACCCCCGTGGGGCGCGGCGTCAAGGGAACCCTCGCCAACACCCGCCCCGACGACCTCGCTGCCCTGGTGCTGAATGAAGCCGTGCGGCGGGCGGGCGTGGACGTTTCCATCGTGGAGGACGTGTACCTCGGCTGCGCCATCCCCGAAGCCGAGCAAGGCCTGAACGTGGCGCGGATGGCCGCGCTGCGGGCCGGAATGCCCGACACCGTGGGCGGGGTGACCATTAACCGCTTCTGCTCCAGCGGCCTCCAGACCATCGCGATGGCGGCAGCGGCCATTCAGACCGGGCAGGCCGACGTGATGCTCGCGGGTGGCGTGGAGAGCATGAGCATGGTGCCCATGACCGGCCACAACCCCAGCCCCAACCCGGGGCTCGTGGACGAGCGCCCCGGCGCCTACATCGGCATGGGCCTGACCGCCGAGAACGTGGCCGCCAAGTACGGCGTGAGCCGCGAGGACCAGGACGCCTTTGCCCTCCGTTCCCATCAGCGCGCGGCGGCGGCCCAGGACTCCGGCCGGTTCGACGCCGAGATCATCGCCGTGCCCGTGCAGGTGGATAGGGTCAAGGGCACCAAGGTCACCTCCACGACCGTCAACTTCGACAAGGACGAGCTGATTCGCCGGGACGCCAACGTGGCCGACATGGCGAAGGTGCGCCCGGCCTTCAAGATGGGCGGCTCGGTCAGCGCGGCCAACTCCAGCCCCTTTTCCGACGGCGCCTCGGCAGTCCTGATCATGAGCGGCGAGAAGGCGCAGGAACTCGGTGTCAAACCGCTGGCGAAGTTCCTGGGCTTCGCGGTCGCGGGTGTCGAGCCCGAGCTGATGGGCATCGGCCCCGTGAAGGCCGTGCCGAAGGTGCTCGCGCAGACGGGCCTGACCCTCGACGACATCGACCTGATCGAGCTGAACGAGGCGTTCGCCGCCCAGAGCCTCGCCGTGGCCCGTGAGCTGGGCTTCGACCAGGAGAAGATGAACGTGAACGGCGGCGCCATCGCCCTGGGGCACCCGCTGGGCTGCTCGGGCGCCAAGCTGACCACCACCGCGATCTATGAGCTGCGGCGGCGGGGCGGCGGCAAGGCGCTGATTACCATGTGCATCGGCGGCGGCATGGGCGCGGCGGGCGTGATCGAGGTCTACCCGGAGGAAGGGGCGGGGGAGACGGCGGCGGATTGAGGCTGAGGGATTCAAAGATGAGGGCGACTCCACGCACGGAGTCGCCCTCTTTGCCGGAAGTTAGCGGCGTTCGAGGAGGTTCACGGCCTCCTGCTGGATACCGGATACCTTCAACGCCTGGGCCTGGAGGGCTGCCCCGGTGCGGAACTGGCGCTGAACAGCTTGAGCAGCCAGGGCGCGGGCATCCGCTTTGGCGGCAGCCTGGGCCGTCAGTTCCTCGGGCACCTCGCTGCTGACTTGCACGAGAGCGACGTAGACCGCCCGGTTGGGTTGCTGGGTCACCCGATCAACGAGGGCGCCTGCACCAAAGAAGGTGGGAGAACCCTGATAGTTTTCCAGACGTCCGTCGTCGTCACTGGCGACGAGATACGCCCGGACGCTTTCAGCGTTCAGATCATAAGAGAAGAAGGTTTCCAGTTCGCCCGCTGCGGTGATGGGTCCGAGCAGGCTCGCGCCCGTCTGGGTCTGCGCCTCGTTCGTGTAGCCTCCAACCGCCACCCTGCGACCCTCGTTCTGAACCTCGTCAAACAGGATCATGGCTCCTCGCTGGATGATCTGCTCCGTGTTGGCGTCGGCCACGGCCCAGCCCCAGACGCCCTGATAGAGGGTGGACGTGCGGGCCACGTTCACGGTGACCTGGGCTCCGGCCTGACCCTGGTTGCCCGCCGCGTCGTAAGCCCGGGCACTCACATTGAGCTGGCCGTTGTCGCTGCTGGTGACGGCAAAGCTGGCCGTGAAGGGCGCGGTGGTATCGGTGGCGATCAGGGTCGCCCCCCGGTAGAACTCGACCTTCGTCACGCCCACGTTGTCACTGGCGCTGGCCGTCAGGTTGACGGAGGAGCCGCTCTGGGCACCGCTGAGGCTGACGGTGGGTGCCGTGCGGTCCACGGTCGGCTGCGGAGTTCCGCCCCCGCACGAGGCGAGCAGCAGGGCAGAACCGAGGAGGGGCAGAGAGAACTTGGTCTTCACCCCCCAAGCCTATGGAAGAGTCTGCTCTCATGTGGCGCATTTGCGCGGAAGGCGAGATTCCCATTCCCTTCACCCCCCTGCGCTACCCTGCCTCCCGATGTCGCAGCCCCCTACCGCCCCCCGCTCCCGCCTTCGCCTGCGCGTGACCGCTCCCGCCGAGGCGCACCTGCGGGCCGGGCACCCCTGGCTCTACGAGGGCAGCGTGCGGGGGCAAAACCGCGAGGGCGAGGCGGGCGAGCTGGCCGTGATCTACGACCGCCGCGACCGCTTTCTGGCGATCGGGCTATACGACCCGCACTCGCCGCTGCGGTTGCGGGTGCTGCACACGGGGCTGCCCGTCACGGTGGACGAGCTGTGGTGGGGCGCGAGGCTCGACGCCGCGCTCCTGCGCCGGGCAGCCCTCTTCGGCCCGGATACCGACGGGTACCGGGTCGTGAATGGCGAGTCGGACGGCTTTCCGGGTGCGGTGATCGACCGCTACGCGGACACGCTGGTGCTCAAGCTCTACACGGCGGCGTGGTTTCCCCACCTGCCCCTGCTGCGGGGGCTGCTGGAGGAGCGCTTTCCCGGCTTCCGGGTGGTGCTGCGCCTCAGCCGCAATATCGGGGCGCTGGCGGAGGCGGTGGGGCTGGGAGACGGCCTCACGGTCGCAGGCGAGGCGCCCGACGGCCCCGTCGTCTTCCGCGAGACGGGGCTGAAGTTCGAGGCGGACGTGGTCAGGGGCCAGAAGACCGGCTTTTTCCTCGATCAGCGCGAGAACCGCCGCCGGGTGGAGGGCCTCTCGCAGGGGCGGCGGGTGCTCAACGCCTTTTCCTTCTCCGGAGGCTTCTCGCTCTACGCGGCGCGGGGCGGGGCTCGGGAGGTCGTCAGCCTCGACCTCAGCGCCCACGCGCTGGCGAGTGCGGAGCGGAACTTTTCGCTCAACCCTGGCGTGAGTGCCGCCCACGAGACGGTGCAGGCCGACGTGTTCGAGTGGCTGAAAGGGACGCGGCGCGAGTTTGACCTGACCATTCTCGATCCGCCCTCGCTGGCGCGGCGGGAGGCCGAGCGGGAGGGGGCGATCCGGGCCTACGGGAAGCTCGCCGGAGACGGGATTCGCCGCCTCGCGCCGGGCGGGGTGCTCGTCAGCGCGTCGTGCTCCGCGCACGTCAGCGCCGAGGAGTTCTGGGAGGCGGTGCGCGCGGCGGCCCGGCGCAGTGGCCGCCGCTGGCGCGAGCTGCGCCGGAGCCGCCACGCGCCCGACCACCACGCGTCCTTTCCGGAAGCCGAGTACCTCAAGGCGATCTTCCTCCAGCTCGAACCCTGAGGCTCTGGCCGTGACCGGGCCGCCGCGCAAGATCATTCACGTGGACATGGACGCCTTTTACGCGTCCGTGGAGCAGCGCGACGATCCCCGGCTGCGCGGGCGTCCCGTCGCGGTCGCCTGGGGCGGCAAACGCANACGCGCCCGACCACCACGCGTCCTTTCCGGAAGCCGAGTACCTCAAGGCGATCTTCCTCCAGCTCGAACCCTGAGGCTCTGGCCGTGACCGGGCCGCCGCGCAAGATCATTCACGTGGACATGGACGCCTTTTACGCGTCCGTGGAGCAGCGCGACGATCCCCGGCTGCGCGGGCGTCCCGTCGCGGTCGCCTGGGGCGGCAAACGCAGCGTGGTGCTCACGGCGAGTTACGAGGCCCGGCCCTTCGGCGTCCGCAGCGCGATGCCGCTGTACCGGGCGCTGGAACGCTGTCCGGGGCTGGTCGTCGTGGAGCCGAGGTTCGGCGCCTACCGCGAGGTGAGCGCGCAGGTGCGCGAGGTCTTTCGGGGCTACACCCCCCTGGTCGAGCCGCTGTCGCTGGACGAGGCGTACCTCGACGTGACCGCGCCGCTGCGGGGCGGGCCGAGTGCCACCCGGATCGCGGGGGCCATCCGCGCCGAGATTCATGCGGCCACCGGACTGACGGCCACGGCGGGGGTCAGCGTGAACAAGTTCCTCGCCAAGCTGGCGAGCGGCATGAACAAGCCCGACGGCCTGACCGTGCTGCTGCCCGCGCAGGCGCACGCGCTGCTGGCGAGCCTGCCCACCTCGGCCTTTCACGGGATCGGCCCGGCGACCGCCGCCAAGCTCGCCGCGCACGGCATCCACACCGGGGCCGACCTGCGGCGCACCCCGCCCGCCCACCTCGCCGCGTGGTTCGGGCGGGTGGGGGAACACTTCGCCCGCATCGCGCGGGGGCAGGACGACCGCCCAGTGGAACCGGACCGCCCCCCGGTGTCGGTCGGCAGCGAGGAAACCTACGCGGACGACCTGCGCGGGCCAGAGGCGGTCCGCGCCGCCCTGCCGCCCCTCGCGCGGGCGGTCGAGGAGCGGCTGACGCGGGCGGGCCTCGCC
>NZ_JASNGB010000006.1 GCF_030271215.1 Deinococcus rhizophilus
GGAGCGGAATGCCGCGCAGAATGCCAACCTCGCCCGGAAGCGGGCATCGAGCCAGAACTACAACCGCAGCCGCAGCAAGGACTGGGACCCCAGGGGCTGAAGAGGGGCCACCGCGTCACCCGTTGACGCGGTGGCCTCCGGTCCGGTCTGTCAGGTGGTGACTCCTCGCCGGGTCACCCTGGAATCAGGAGGTCACCCATGCACGAGCTGGTCATCAGTGCCCATGCCGCCCAGCGCTACCGGGAACGCTTTGCGGGAAATCTGAGCTGGTCCGCCACTCAGCAGCGCCTGCGCCGATTGCTGCGCCGGGCCCGGTTTCACGGCGTGAGACCCGGCCAGGCGAGGCTCTACGCCCTGGGCGACATGCGCTTCGTCGTGGAAGACGGCGTGCTGGTGACGGTCTACCGCCTGCACTACCGCGACGTGCCTCCCGTGGAGGACCTGTGGTGCCTGGCGAGCTGAGTGCGGGGCCGCAAATGTGCGGGCGCGGTCAGAGTGCAGCCTCTAGGGTAGGGGCGTGACCCGCCTGCTCCTGCATCATCCGGCGTCCAGCGTGCTGCTGACGGGCCTGGGGGAACGGTTTCACCCTGGGCTGCTGCCCGTCGTGCCCAACGTGCAGGCGGGCCGGGACGTTCGCGGGAGCCTGCGGGGCGCGGGCCGGGCCATCACCCTGACGCAGTGGGCACGCGAGGCCCTGCAGGAAGCCGGGTGGAGGCCCCTGCGCCCCGGTGAACGGGAGGCGTTTTTCCGGAATGCCCTGTCGGGTCTTTCCCTCGACTACCTGGGGCCTCTGATGGACCGGCCTGGGACCCTCACGCGCCTGAGCAAGCTCGTCGGAGAGTTGCTGCGCGACCACCTCGACCCGGCGGCGGTGCAGGCGGTGGCGGCAGACGCGCGGCAGCGGGACGTGGCCACCGTGTACGCCGCCTACGTCCGGCGGGCGCAGGCCGAGCGGCGCTTCGACCTGCCGGGCACGGAATTCTTCGCGAGCCGCCTGCCGTCGCTGCGCCCACGCGCGGCGGCCGTCCACGGCTTCGTGTACTTCGATGCGTCCCAGGTCGCGTTCCTGGGCCGCGCCCTGGCGGGCGGTTCGCTGGTGACCCTGCCCCTGGAGCGCGGTGTGCCTGCCCTGCGCCGCACCGAGGAGACCTTCCAGGCCCTGCAGGGGGCGGGCTTCCAGCCCCAGGCCATCACTGGCCTCCCGAGCCGCAACGGGGACCGTCTGGTGCAGGCCTACTTGACCCGTGCGCCTGTCCCCGGTGGTGTGACCAAGGCCGAGTTCGCGGAGATCGAGGCGGAGGTCCGCGCCTGCCTGGGGCAGGTCCGGGCCTGGCTGGCCCAGGGCAGCCGACCCGAGCAGGTGGCGATCGTGGTCCGGCACGAAGCGACGTACCTGCCCACCCTGGCGGACGTCGCGCGGGAGTACGCGCTGCCGCTGGTCAGTGGGTTGCAGGTGCCGTTGCTGGAGACGCCCCTAGGCGGGGCGGTGCAGGCGTGGGTCGACGCCCACACGCGGAGCTGGATCTATGGGGCCGTGCAGCGACTGCTGACCCTGCCGCTGCTACGGCTCCCCTTCGACGCCCTGCGGCAGGCCAGACGCCTGCGGCCCGCCTGTCCCCCCGGTCTGGAGGCCTGGGGCGACCTCGGCTGGCTGGCTCTGCCCCCAGAGACCAGCTGGCGGGCGGGCATAGGGGTCTTGCAGCGGCTGATCACCGAGTTCGGGGTCGGTGACCGGTGCAAGCAGGACCCGGCACTCAACGTGGCACTGCGCATCCTGGTGGACCGCCTGGCGGCCGAGGCCCGCCGTGACGAGGGCTGCTCGCGTGAGGAACTGCTTGGGCTGGTGACGCACGTGCTGCGAACGGCCACGGTTCCCACCCTGCTGGGGCGCAGCGGCGTGCGGGTGGCCACCCCCCTCGCGGCGCTGGGGCGGCGCTTTGACCACGTCTGGGTGCTGGGCCTCTCGGACGGCCTGTTCCCGGTGCGCCCCGGTGACGACCCCCTGCTCGACAGCGCGGTGAGGGCCGCGTGGCGGGACGCGGGCGTCCAGGTGCCCGACGTGACCAGCCTCGCCACCGTGCAGGAGGCGCAGTTCCTGGGATCGGTGGCCGGGGCCGGCCTCGACATCGTCCTGAGCCGTCCCCGGCGGGACGCGGGCGGGCGGGAGTTGCGCGCGAGTCCGTACTGGCTGCGGCTGGGCGTCGCCCCGGAGCCCGCCGCCCTGCCCCTGCCCTATGGCTCCGAGGCGGAACGTGCCCTCGCGGCGGCCCTGGGGGGAGAGTTGAGCCGGGCCGTCCGTGAGCGACAGGCCACCGAGCTGGCGCGGGCAGGTGGCCTCGTCGGGGCCTATCAGGGCCAACTCACTGAAGGCATCGACGTGAACGCGCGGCGCTGGAGTCCCTCGCAACTGCACGCGGTCGGGGCCTGCCGATTCCGCTGGTTCACGCAGAAGCTGCTGGGCCTGGAGGAGGGTGTGGACCCGGAGGCCGATGAGGACCGCCGCGTCACCGGCACCCTGCTGCACGCGGCGCTGGAGGGGGCCCTGCAGGGCTGGCAACCGGGAGACGCCCCCGAGGTGCTCGCGGAGCGTGCCGAGGCGGCCCTGCACCGCTCGGAGCGCGAGCTGCGCCGCCTTGGCACCCTGCGCCCCGGTCCCCTCTGGCCCACCCAGTTCGAGGAGGTGCGCCGCACCGCGTTGAAAGCCCTTCGGAGTGACGCTTTTCTGCCCCCGGGCTGGCAGCCCCTTTTCCGAGAAGAACTGCGGGAATTCACGCTGGAGGTCGGCTCCCACGTCTTTCAGTTCCGCGGCATCGTGGACCGGGTGGACGAGACCCCGGACGGGCTGACCGTCACGGACTACAAGACGGGGTCGTACATCAGCCAGGTGGTGCAGGGCGGCGTGATGAACCTGGAAGTGCAGCTCCCGCTGTACCTGCACGCCACGGGCGCGGTGAGCGGGCGGTACCTCAGCGTGGAGGGGGGCAAGGTGCTCAAGCAGGCGGGCCGCGCGGCGGAGGGCGGCCGGAGCAAATACGACTGGAATGAGCATCAGGCCCAGGTGCAGGCGTTCCTGGGGGAACTGGGAGACGCGTTGGCAGCCGGGAACGTCGCCCCCAGTCCGGACACCCGGCGGGAGGCGTGCACCTACTGCGGCGTGCGGGCGGTGTGCCGTGTCGCAGGCGGGGCCGTGGAGGTGAGCGCGTGACCACCCTCCAGGCGAACACGTTCACGGACGCCCAGGCCCGGGCCATTTTCAGCGGGGGCAGCGTCGCGATCTCGGCGGGGGCGGGCAGTGGCAAGACGCGCGTGCTCGCCGAGCGCATCCTGCACTTCCTCGCCCGCGGCGTGCGGCCCGCGCAGATCGTGGCGGTCACCTTCACGGAGGCCGCCGCCGCCGAGCTGCGCGAGCGCGTGACGGCGGTGGTCGAGCGCCGCGCCGAGGCCGAAGGTGGGCCGTGGCCGGACCTGGTCACCGAACTCGCCCTGATGCCGGTGGGCACCATCCACAGCCTGTGTGGGCGCGTCGCGCGCGAGCATCCGGTGGAAAGCGGGGCGGGGCTGGGCTTTACCGTCCTTGACGAACTCGAGGCCCGGGCCTGGCTCGATGAGCACCTGAGCCCGGTGCTCGCCGAGTTGCAGGAGGATGAACGGGAAACGCTGCTGGCCGTCCCGGGGAAGGTCCGCCGCACGGTGTTGGAGGCACTTCTCGATGACCCGTCCTCTGCGCGGGAGGCGCTGCGGGTGGCGGCGGCGGCCCGGAGGCTGGACCCCCTGGAGCGGGCGCGGCGGGCCTGGGAGGCCGCGTTGCCGCAGTGGCAGATGGCGGTGATGGCCCTGGAAGGGGTCTCTGGGCCTCACGGAGACGTGCTGGAGGAGATGCGGACCCAGACCGTGACGCTGGGCCGTGACGCGCCTCTCCTGGGGCAGGACCTGCTCGCCGTGCGGGCGGTGCTGCGGGAGCACTCCGGACGCATCGGAAAGGGCTGGACGGCAGGCGCGAAGAAGGAGGTGAACGCGGCGCTCGGCGTGATCAAGGGACTGGCGACGCGGGACGACCTCGCGGGCATCCCCGGCGAGGCCACCGCCGCACACGACCGGGCGGTTCTCGCGCTGGAGCGGATTTTTAACCACGTGTCCCAGCGCTTCGCGGCCCTCAAGGCGGAGGCCGAGGTCGCCACCTTCGCGGACCTGGAAACCTTCGCGGACGCGGCCCTCGGGCACTCGCACGTGCGGGCCTACTACGCCCGGCGCTGGACGCACCTCCTGATCGACGAGGCGCAGGACACCAATCCGGTGCAGTGGCGCATCCTCTCGGCCCTGGCGGGGGAGGGCGTGAACCTCACGGTGGTGGGCGACGAGAAGCAGTCCATCTACGCCTTTCGCCGGGCAGACGTGCAGGTGTTCCGCGCGGCGCAGGATGAAGTGCAGGCCCGCGCGGGCGAGGTCATTCCGATGGGGACGTCCTTCCGCACGCACGCGGCGCTGGTGGAGACCCTCAACGCCTTCTTCTCCTCGCTGATGGCCGGACCGGACGGGGCGCGGCCCACCGCCGCGCGGTTCGAGCCGCTGTCCGCGCACCGGACCCCCTCCCCCCTGGGGCAAGACCTGCCCTGCGTGGAGGTGTACGACATCCAGGCGGAGGACATCGGAACGGCGCGGGCGGCGGAAGCCCGGCTCCTCGCCGCGCGGATTCAGGACCTGCTGTACGCGGGAACGCCCGTGTACGACCGCGCCCTGGGGGGAACGCGCCCCCTGAAGCTTGGCGACGTGGCTGTGCTGTTCCGGGCGCGCACCCACCTGGGGACCTACGAGCAGGCCCTGGCGGCCGCGGGGATTCCCTACGTGGTCCACGGTGGGCGCGGCCTGTATGACCGCCCCGAGGTGCAGGACGCCGCCGGGCTGCTGCGGGTGGTGGCCGACCCCACGGCGGACATTCCGCTGGCGGCCTTCCTGCGCGGGCCCCACGTGTGCCTGACCGACCAGGCACTGCTCGACCTCGCCCGGCTGCGCGAACCCGGCGAGAGCCTCTGGGACGCCGCGAGGAGATCGCCAGACCCGGACGCTGGGCAGGCCGTGACCTGGATCCAGGGCTGGCGCGAGGCGAGCGTGACCCTCAGCGCCTCGCAACTCCTGATGGAGGCTGACCGGGTCACCGGCGCGGCGCTGGTGCACGCGGCGATGCCGGACGGGGCGCGGCGCACGGCGAACCTGCGGCGTTTCCACGCCCTGCTGCGGTCCTGGGCGCAATCGGGCGTGCGGGACGTGGTGCGGGTCGCCGGGCACCTCGCGGAGCTGGAGCGCCTCGGCGCGCAGGAGGCCGAGGCCGTGAGTCCCTCGCCCGACGCGGTCCAGCTCATGACCATTCACGGGTCCAAGGGCCTGGAATTTCCGGTGGTGATCGTGGCCGACGTGCTCAACCAGGGAGGCGGCCCGCCGCCCCGGGTGCGCTTCGACGCGGCGGCGGGTGTGGCCCTGAAGTTGCCCGGTGTGGAGGAGGACCTCCCGGACTGGGAGGCGCTGGAAGCGCTCGCCGAAGAACGTGAACTCAGCGAGAACGAGCGGGTGGCCTACGTCGCGTTCACCCGCGCCGCCGACCTGCTGATCCTGCTGGCCCCCGGGAACCTCGGCGCAGCAGCCCGGCGGCGCCTTGAGGCCTTCGTGGCCCACCTTCCGGCGCAGGGCGTGGCCCTGAGCTACGCGGAAGCTTCGGACGTCCGTGCTCCGCGTCCGCTGCCTTTGCTGGCGGTGTCCGGCCCCCTGAGGCTGGACGTCGCGACGGGGCCGGGCGTGATCCTGCCGGGCACCCTCCCTGTGACCAGCCTGGGCACCTACCTGCATTGCCCGCGCCTGTTCGCCTACCGCCACCTTGAGGGGCGTGAACCGTTGGTGGCTCTGTGGAGCGAGCGGGAAGCCGCCGAGCGCAGCAACCCGGAAGGCCGCCTGGCCGGACGCCAGATCGGCGACGCGGTGCACCGGGCCCTGGAACACGGCTGGGACCGTCAAGTGATGCGAGAGCGCTTTCCCTATTTCGCCCCGGCTGACTTCCAGACGGTTGTGACCCTGGCGGAGGCCATGGCAGGCGAGGCGTTCTCTAGTCTGCGCGGCCGTCCTTTCGAACGCGAGAAGGCCATCCAGGTGCCGCTCGGTGGCCTGACGTTCGAGGGGATCGTCGACGCCTTCGACCCAGAGGGCGCCCTGGTGCTGGACTACAAGACCGACCGCCGGATGCTGCCCGAACATCACCTGCCGCAGCTGGCCCTCTACGCGCACCATCTGGGGGCGCGGGAGGCGGCCCTGGCCTACCTGCGCCACGGGACCCTGCACACCTTCACGGCGGATGACCTGGAGCGCGGCCTCGCCGTCGTCCGAGATACCGCCCGGCGGCTCACGGCTCTGGACTTCGCCCCGACCCCCTCCGCGTCCGCCTGCGGCTTCTGCGCCTTCCGGGGCGTGTGCGACGCCGCCTTCAAGGAGACACCATGACCGACCTGAACAGCAATGAGCCCAGCGCCCAGCCCGAAGTCGTCCCGACGCCCTACGCCGCGGCGGTGCTGGACTTCCTGACCGAAGAGGGCTTCCGGCCCCACCTCGACGAGGACAGCGACGTCTTTTTCAAGTACGAGGGGATGACGTACATGGTGCTGACGGCCAGCAACGAGCCCACCGTGTTGACCCTGGTGCTGCCGTATTTCTGGCCTTTGGAGGACGCCGCCGAGCGGACCCGCGCCCTGGAAGCGGCGATGTTCGCCCACCGTCACGTCCGCATCGGGCGCGTGACCGTGCTGGAGGGCAACGTGTCGGCCAGCGTGAACGCCTACCTGCCGGACGAGGACAGCTTCCGCGCCGTCCTGCTCAGCAGCCTCGACGGGCTGAAGTACCTCTTCCTGAAGTTCCGCGAGCACATGCACGCCCAGCTGGAGAACTGACCCATGACCGCGACCACCAAGACCGAGCGCATCCTCGACCTGCTCGATTGCCTGGGCGAGGGCGAGTGCAGCGCCCGTGACCTGGTGCGCCGACTGGGCCTGCCGGAGAACCAGCTGCGCAGCGTGCAGCGCGACCTGCGAACGCTGATCGACCGGGGATTGCTGGAGGTGTCGCCCGCGGGCCGCTACCGCCGTCCGGTCCGCGTGACCAGCCTCAACCCGGTGGAGGCCCTGGCGGTCTATTCGGCGACGCGGATGCTCTACCACCACGCCGCCGAGTACAACGAGCACTACCTCAGGGCGATGGAGAAACTCTCGCGGCAGCTCCCCGAACGCGCCCGCCGGGTGGCCACCCTCGCCAGTGAGGCATACCGCGGCAAGCCCAACGGCGGGGCCTCCCGCACCTTCGAGCTCGTCGCGCAGGCCTGGCTGGAGGGCCGGGTGCTGCGCTTCGCGTATCACTCGCCACAGCGGGTGACCCCGGTCGAGCTCGCGATCTACTTCATCGAGCTCAGTCCGCAGAACCGTCAGGCCTACGCGATCGGGGTCAACCGCCTCAGGGAAGGCGGGCGGCCCTTCGTGTACCGGCTCTCCCGGATGCGGGACGCCACCCTGCTGGCGGATGAATGCGAGATTCCGGAGGACTTCCATCCGCTGAAGTTTCTGTCGAATGCCTGGGGGATCATGACCGGAGAGCCGGTGCGGGTCGAACTCTTCTTCTCCCCGCAGGTGCGCGAGCGGATAGGGGAGACCCACCTCGGGGAGAACGCGGAGGTCCGGGTGCTGGCCAGCGGTCACACCCGCGTGGTCCTGACAGTGGGCGGCTGGAAGGAACTGATTCCCTGGGTGCTGGGCTGGGGCGGCGAGGTGGAGGTGCTGGAGCCGCCGGAGTTGCGGGGGGCGGTGGCGCGGGCACACGGGGCGGGAGCGGCGGTGTATGGCTAAGGCTGACCGTGTCAGCGATTGACGTGAACCTGGCGCACGCTGAGCGTATGGCGTCTTGCAGGATGCATAGGCCAGTGATGACTGCATGGAACGGTGATTCAGCCCCTTCAGGGTCTGGCTCCCTATTCTGCGGACGCATGCGCATGACTCCTCCCCCGTACACCGCCCTGACCAATGCCCAGTTCCTGCTTGCGGAAAGCTCCCTCGTGGCCCAGGCACTGATAGAGGGCACAGGTTGGTCCGACCTGCGCCTCGCCGCCCAGGAAGGCCGGCTGTTCGGGCCGGGCAAGGCCAGCAGTCAACTCACGGTGCTGACCACCTTAAGAGGCCGCTTCCAGGATATTCCCGGCGAGGTGCTGCCAGAACTGGCTGCTGGCACCCTCGAGACGAGGCGTCTGCTCATGCTCGGGCTGATCACGCGGCAAAAACCGTTGCTGCGTGATTTTGTCGAACAGGTGCTGCTTCACCAGTGGCGGCGTCTGGACCCCAGGGTGACCGATGCGGATGCCCGCGCCTTCCTGACCCACCAGGCGGAGCAGCGACCGGAAGTGGCCGCGTGGTCACCCGCGACTGTGCAAAAGACGCGGGGGAACCTGACGCGCTTCTTGGTCGACGCGGGCCTTCTGAAAGAGCGCGGTCAAGGTGAGTTTGAGATCCTGCCGCAGTACCTCTCCCCCCAGGTCAGGGCCGCCGTGCGTGACCTTGACCCCCAACTCTCTGCGCTGCTGGAGAACCTGAAATGAGCCTGGAAGCCCGTCTGAATGCCCTGAGTGCCGCGCTGCTCGACCCCAAGTTGCTGCGGGGCCGCGGGCTGGGCAACGAGATCGGGTTTTACATCTTCGATTACCCACCGGAGCGTGACCCCGATGTGGCGCGGGCCTTGCCCCAGGTGGTGAGGACTGTGGAATCCGAGGGCGTGCAGGTGGCTGTCGTGAACCTCTACCGCACGGTGCTGGGGCTCCTGGAGGCGCGCGGATACCTGGATAAGGCCCTGGCCCTGGAAGAGGCGCGCGGCCCGGCGGCCCTCCACAGCGCCCTGAAGCCGTTGCTCACCCCGGAGAAGGTCGCCGACGCCGTGGCGCAGGAGGCCCAGGGGGCGGGGCTGGTGCTGCTCACCCAGGTGGGGGCGGCCTACCCACTGTTGCGGTCCCACAGCATCCTCAACAACCTGCACGAGCGGCTCGACCAGGTGCCGGTCGTGATGTTCTTCCCCGGCACCTACGACGGCCAGCAGCTTCGGCTGTTCGGGCTGTTCAAGGACGACAACTACTACCGTGCCTTCCGGCTGCTGCCGGAGGCCAAGCAAGGAGCCAGCGCATGAGCAGCCCGACCCCCGGCACGGCCCATCTCCGCATCGCGGACCTCTTCGACCGGCCTATTGGGCGCGGCATCAACGGCGTCATCAAGGCCGGGCAGCAGGACGACCGCAACGTCGAGCAGGAACTCGACGAGTATGTCGTCACCCGCGAACTCGACGGGCAGTTCCGGCGCTTTTTCGAGCATTACGCGGATTCGCTGGAAAAACCCACCGACCGGGTCGGCGTGTGGATCAGCGGGTTTTTCGGTAGCGGCAAATCCCACTTCCTGAAGATCCTGTCGTACCTGCTCGCCAACCGGGAGGTGATGGGTCGCCGTGCCCTGAGCTTCTTTGACGAATCCAAGCTGCCTGACGCGGTGCTGCGTGCCTGGGTCGACAAGGCCGCCCGCGCTGCCGAGCACACCGACGTGATCCTCTTCAACATCGACGCCAAGGCGGATGCGAGCAGCAAGGCGAACAAGGAAGCGGTCGCCCGGGTCATGCAAAAGGCCTTTGACGAGCACCTGGGCTACCTCGCCAGCAGCCCGGAGATGGCCGCTCTGGAACGGATGCTCGACAAGCGCGGCAAGTACGGCGAGTTCAAGGTGGCTTTCGAGGGGGCTGCCGGGGCGCCGTGGACCGAGGTCCGTGACGGCTGGGCCTTTCACCAGCCAGACATCATTCAGGCCCTGACCCAGGCGGCCGGGATGACCCCGGACGAGGGCCAGCGCTGGCTGGAGAGCCTGAGCGTACAGCGTGACCCCAGCGCCGAGGAGTTCGCCCGCGAGGTCCGCGATTATCTTGACCGCCGCGGCAAGGGGCACCGGGTGCTGTTCCTGGTCGACGAGGTGGGACAGTACGTGGGCGACAACAGCAGCCTGATGCTCAACCTGCAGTCGGTGGCCGAGGAACTGGGAACCCGGGCGCCGGGCCGCGCGTGGATCCTGGTGACCTCGCAAGAAGACATCGACCGCGTCCTCCAGGGCAAGGGGAAGAGCAACGACTTCTCCAAGATCCAGGGCCGCTTCACCACCCGCATCAGCCTCTCGAGCGCGAACACCGATGAGGTGATTCGCCTGAGGTTGCTCAAGAAGACGGCTGATGGTGCGCGTGCCCTGGAAGCCCTCTACGACACGTCCCAGGCCGCTCTGAAGAACCTGATCACCTTCAACAACGACGCGACCCTGCTGGGGTACAAGGACGCCGAGAGCTTCGTGGCGAACTACCCCTTTATTCCCTACCAGTTCAAACTGCTGCAAGAAGCCTTCACGGCCATCCGCCAGACCGGGCATTCTGGCAAGCATCTCTCGGAGGGCGAGCGCAGCATGCTCAACGCCTTTCAGGACGCGGCGCAGACCTACGGCGGGCAGCCCCTGGGATCGCTGGTGCCCTTCTGGGCGTTTTACAGCGCGGTCGAAGGGTTTCTCGACTCCAACGTGCGGCGGGTGATCGACCAGGCCAAGGACAACCCGGCGCTGGAAGCTCAGGACACCGAGGTGCTCAAGACGCTGTTCATGCTCAAGCATGTCAAGGAGATCAAGACCAACCTCGACAACCTGACCACGCTGAGCCTGCGCCAGGTCGACGAGGACCGCCTGGCCCTGCGGGGCCGCATTCAGGCGTCCCTGGCCCGGCTGGAAAAACAGACCCTGATTGCCCGCAGCGGCGACCTGTGGACCTTCCTGACCAACGAGGAGCAGGACGTGGGCCGCGAGATCAAGAGCATCGACGTGGCCGAGGGGGAACTGAACGCCGAGCTGCAAAAGCGGGTGTGGCAGTCGGTGTTCACGGCCACGTCCCTGAAGTACGACACCTACCACCAGTACCCGTTCAACCGCAAGCTCGACGACCGGCCCTTCGGAGCCGCGGCGCATGACATCGGCGTGCAGATCGTCACGCCCTTTGCCGAGCGCTTCGAGGCCCTGGCCGAGGAGCATGTGGCGGCCGTGCAGTCCGGCACGGTACTGCCCGGAGGGAGCATCGAGGCGCTGGTGATTCTCCCCGACGACCGCCTGCTGTTCGAGGAACTCACCGAGATGGTCCGGACTGACCGGTACGTGGCCCGCAAGTCCGGGCAAGACAGCACGCCCTCGATGCGGCAGATCGTCAGCGCCCGTGCGGAAGAGAACAACGCCCGCAAGGCCCGCATCGAGACCAACCTGCGTCAGGCCATCGCGGGGGCGCGTGTGTATGTGCTGGGCAGCCGCCTGGAGAGCCCCGGTGGGAGTGCAGCCGAGGTCTTGCAAGGAGCGCTGCGCGCCCTGGTGAACAACGGCTACCCCAAGCGTTCCTTCCTGCAAAAGCCGCACCTGACCGAAGGCGACGTGGCCCGTGCTTTCATCACGCCGGACGACAGCCAGAACCTCGACGGGCAGGATCCCAATCACCTCGCGCTGGGCGAGATGGAGCGGTGGTTGAGCGAACAGGGCCTGCGAAACGTCCGCGTGACCGTGCGGACCCTCCTCGACCAGTTCACCCGCCGCCCCTACGGCTGGACGGACGCCGAGGTGCTGGGCATCCTCGCCACGCTGGTCGCCCGTGGCCAGGTGGACCTGCACCGCGCCCAGAAGCTCGTTGATCCCGGCGAGCCGGGTCTGGCCGGGCGGTTGCTGAAAAAGGCCGGACAGGAAGACACGGTGGTGCGCCTGAGTGACGCCATCGACCCGAAGGCCCTGGGCATCGCCCGCAGGCTCGCGCGGGACTACCTGACCCAGGTGGACCGGCCCAGCACGGCCGACGCGCCCAAGCTCGCGGCCGCCTACCGGGAGCAACTGGCACAGGACCGCGAGGCCCTCCTGCGCTACCAGGACCGGGCCGGGCAGGGGTACCCCTTTGGCCCCGCGCTGACCGCCCCGCTTGCCGCCGTGGACGCCCTTCTGGCGACCTCCGGCACGGCGGCCCTGTTCGCGGAGATCGGGACGTGGGAGGAAGCGCTGGAGGACTGGACCGACCTCCGGGCGAAGCTCCAGAGCTTCTACGGCGGAGCGCAGGTCAAGATTTTTGATGAGGTCCGGCGCGACCTGGCCGATCTGGAATCCGACCTGCCCCGCGTGACCGTGCCCGAGCTGCAAGACCGGATCGGGAAGGCCCGCGACATGCTCGCCCTGCCTGACCCCGTGAAGGTCATTCCGCAACTCTCTGGCCTGCTGAAACCCGTCAAGGCCCACGTCGAAGAGTTGCTGGCCGAGTCCAAGATCAGGGTGCAGGCCGTGCTGGAAGACGAGGTGGCCCGGCTGCAGGCCATCGCCGGGGAACTGGGCCCTGAGGCCACCCGCAAGCTCACCGGGCCGATTCTGGAGGTGCGCGGTCGCCTGGAGGCCGCCCGGACCATCGACGCCGTCGAATCGACCCAGATCGCGGTGCAGAACGCGGCCACGCGGACCGAACAGGACATTCTGCGGGCCATCAACGAGCGTGCCCGGCAGGTGACGCCGCAACCGGCTGGAGATCAACCCGGTGGGGGCGAGACGGCACAGCCGACCCTCAAGCCCATCCGCACCCTGAAGGTCCGCAGCATCACCGCCGCGCCCTACCTGGAATCCACCCAGGACATCGACGCCTTCCTGGAGGTCCTGAGAACCCAGCTTGAACAGGCGCTCCAGAACGGCGAAAGGATTCGAATCGAATGAACAGGACTTCCGTCAAGAACTTCGCCCAGTGGGGCCGCCGCCACCTGCACGACCTCGTCCGCGCCCGCCTCGCCCTGTTCGGCGTGACCGACAAGGGCATCGAGACCCCGGCCCGGATTCAAGGTGGCCTGATCATCGGCGGGCAGACGCTGACGCTGAGCGCCACAGACATCGGCCAGTACGACGCCCTGATCCGGCACTATCAGGACCTCTCCGGCACGCCGAAGGACCGGTTCCTGGGGCTGGTGGACGAGATCGCGTACACGTGGTTCAACCGTCTCGCTGCGCTGCGGTACATGGAGGTTCACGGGTACGCCGAGCGTGCCCTGTCCAGCGATACGCCGGGGCAGACCGACCCCAACCTGCTGCGCGACGCCGTGACCCTGGCCGATGGGGGAGACCTGGGCGAGCACGTCACGCCCGACGTGGTGGCCGAGTGGCAGCGCCTGTACGAACCCCGCGAGGTCTACCGCCGCCTGCTCGTGGCCTATGCGGGCACTTTCGCCCACACGCTGCCCTTCCTGTTTGGGCGCGACCGGGCGTGGCTGGACCTGTTCCTGCCCGACACGCTGCTGAATCAGGATTCCATCGTGCGGCGCATGGTGGCCGATATCCCCGAAGAGGACTGGGGCGACATCGAGATCGTGGGCTGGCTGTACCAGTTCTACATTTCCGAGCGTAAGGACGAGGTGTTCGCGCAGAAAGGGAAGTACACGCCCCGCGACATCCCCGCCGCCACGCAGCTGTTTACGCCCCACTGGATCGTGCGCTACATGGTCGAGAACAGCCTGGGCCGCGTGTGGCTGGAGGCACACCCTGACAGCACCCTGCGCGAGCACATGCCGTACTACCTGGAGAGCGAGAACCCGGCCCCGCCGCCCAACCCTGACCTGACGCCCGAGAGCCTCAGCGTGATGGACCCGGCGTGCGGCAGCGGGCACATCCTGGTGTACGCCTTCGACCTGCTGGCGCACATCTACCGCGAGCAGGGCCACAGCGACCGCGAGATTCCCGCGCTGATTCTGGAACACAACCTGCACGGCCTGGACATTGACGAGCGGGCCGCGCAACTGGCGAGCTTCGCGGTGGTGATGAAGGCCCGCGAGCTGAACAGCCGCCTGTTCCGCCGGGACATGCCTACCCTGAACATCCTGCAAGTCAAGGCCACGCGGGGGCTGCGGCTGCCGAACGCGGGCAGCCGGGACATGCTGGGCAACTACAGCGCCCTGAGCGGCGGCCTGACCGAGCAAGGCGCCTTTAACCCCAACGACTGGCAGCCGCTGGTGGACGCTTTTGCCGATGCCGACCACCTGGGCAGCCTGATTACCCCGCCCGAGTTCGACGCCGGGCGGCTCCGGGCGCAACTGCACTGGCTGGAGGAACGCGGTGGGCTGGACGCCGGGGCGCTGGACGACCTGCGCCACCTGCTGAGGCAGGCCGAGTTGCTGGGCTGGAAGTACGACGCGGTGGTGGCGAACCCGCCGTACGTTGCCAATACTGCCTTGTCTAATACGCCCAAGAGCTTTATTGAAAATGTTTATATAGAAGTAAAACAGGACATCTTTGCGGTGTTTATTTACCGTGCCCTTGAGATGACTAAAATAACCGGTCACACGGGCTTTATGACGCCCTTCGTGTGGATGTTTATTTCTAGCTACGAAAACCTACGCCTAAAACTAATTAGTGCCCATACCTTAACATCTTTGATCCAGTTAGAATATTCAGGCTTCGAAGGTGCCACCGTGCCAGTATGTACTTTTACGATCCGAAAGCTGCATATCCGCGAGAGCACAGGAGAATTTGTGCGCCTATCCTCGTTTAAGGGACCAAATCAACAGGAGCCAAAAGCACTAGAGGCTATACAAAATCCTAAATGCCCTTGGAGGTATAGACCACAAATACAGAACTTCAAGCTTATCCCTGGATATCCTATTGCTTATTGGGCAAATAAAGGGATTATAAATCTATTTAGACTGTCAAGGGTTAGTGATCATGCTGAACTTAGCGTAGGAATGCAAACAAGCAATAATGATAAATACCTTAGACTTTGGCATGAAGTGAAGAAGGATAGCATTTTATGGAATAGATATAATAAAGGGGGAGATTACAGAAGATGGTATGGCAATCTTGAATGGTTAGTCAGGAGTGAAATGATACCGAGAGGAGGACGCTTACATTTTGCCTTGGAAAATCCAACCATAAGCTGGAGCAGAATATCATCTTCCAGACCTAGCTTTAGATACTACAACAAAGGTGTATTATTCGACAGCGCCTCTCCTGTGGCAATGACTAAAAATGAAAATACAATGAAGGCATTGCTAAGTCTTTTAAATTCTAGGTTTTCCGAGACGGCTCTGGAATTTATTAGCCCAACTTTAAATTTCCAAACCGGTGATATGGGAAAAATTCCCGCAGACCTGGATGCCGAAAGAAGCTTACAGGACATAGACAGGCTTATCCAAATCTCCAAAACCGACTGGGACAACTTTGAAACCTCTTGGGATTTCCAAACCCACCCACTCCTGCGCCACTCCACCGCATCCTTACCCGAGGCGTTCTCCCACTGGGAGGCCCAGAGCGAGGCGGCCTTCCGCGAACTGCAACGGCTGGAAGAGGAGAACAACCGCTACTGGATCGACGCCTACGGGCTGGGGGACGAGCTGACGCCCGAGGTGCCCGACGACCAGATCACCATTCGCCGCGCCGACCTGGGCCGCGACGTGAGAAGCCTGCTGTCCTACGCGGTGGGCTGCATGATGGGCCGCTACTCGCTGGACGAGCCGGGCCTGATCCACGCGGGGCAACCCTTCGACCCGTCACGCCACACCCGCTTCCCCGCCGACCGCGACGGCATCCTGCCCGTGCCCCTGGGCGGCCACTTCGAGGACGACGTGACGGCCCGCTTTGCCGAGTTCCTGCGGGTGGCCTTTGCGCCCGAGCGGGTGGCCGAGAACATGGAGTGGGTGGCGGCGTCCCTGGGCGGCCAGAGGGCCGGGGAGACGGCAGAGGCCCGCATCCGCCGCTACTTCGCCACCGAGTTCATGTCCGACCACATCCAGACCTACAAGAAACGGCCCATCTACTGGCTGTTCACGTCGGGCAAGAAACGCGGCTTCGGGGCGCTGGTGTACCTGCACCGCTACGGCCCGGACACGCTGGCGCGGCTGCGAACCGACTACCTGATGCCCCTGCAACGCAAGCTGGACGCCGACCTGGAACGGGTGGGGAGTGAGCGCGACGCGGCGGGCAGCACAGCCGCGAAGAAGGCCGCCGAGAAGCGCCTGAAGGAGATCAGCGAGCAGATCGCGGAAGTCCACAAGTACGACGAGTCCCTGCGCCACGCCGCCGACCTGAAGATCCCCCTCGACCTCGACGACGGCGTGGCCTACAACTACTGGCTGATGAGCGCGGCGGGCCTGGAGTACCTGACCGGGAAACCCCTCAAGGGCCTGCAGGACCTCGTGTACACGGGCACCGACCTGAAGCTGGCCGACCTGGAACGCAAGAGCCAGTGGAAGCGCGACCTGCTGGCGCAGGAGCGGGGGGAGGAGATCGGAGCATGAGCGAGAGCACAGGTCTGCTGAATGGACGGTGGCGGGGCAAGAAGCTCCGGCAGTACGGTTTTCTGGGCCTCACGAATCTGCACGAGTTCTGCCAGCAGTACGGGATCGACCTGAGCGAGGTGGACATCTACGAGGAAGAGCCGAAGCCTCCCCGCGCTCCCGCCGTGGAAAAGGCTCAGGAGGACGCACCGCCGCTGGGTGATCCCCCCTACGGCGTCTGGCTGAACTGGCCGGGCATATTTTCCACGGGTGGAACGGGCACGGCCCTGTCCTTCCCGTCTCTGGAGGCGGCGCAGGCGTGGATAGAGCAGGAGGATCTGAATCCGGAGGCGGTGCAGGTGCGCTCGCTCGGGGAAGGGTGAGGCGGAGAGATGACTGGACGCCTTCAGAGACTCCCCAACCCAGTTCATGCAGCCGCACACCAGGCAGACCTGGGGCCATCCGGCCCGACAGAGACAATGTTCTTGTTAACGACCAATGGCATCAATCAGGGCAACGGCTCAACCCTTGACGCCGAGGAAGGACACTTATGACCAGTTTGAAATTTAGTGACGTGATCGATGTTCCCGACGGACCTGATTTTGATGTCCTGAGAGATCAACAGGTAGGTTTCAACTTTCAAGAACGCAGCCGGATTCTTAAACGCAGCTCTTTTCTTCGGTGGCAACCACGGCCTCTGGAGAAAAGGTCTCTCGGTCTCCGCTCAATGTGGGTGAGAAACACTCCAGAGGAGGTACTGGCAGCCTTTCTACAACTCGCCCCGCGTGCAGGTGATCTCAGGCTCTGGGCGTATGACCACCACGAATTTACCTATGAACCCCTCAAGTCCTTTGACGAGGTCATCAAGCAGCCTGACTTCAGGACTCCCTTCATTCCGCTGGAAGAGGCTGAAAAGCTGCGGGCGCATTTCAAGGTCACGCGGGATCAGGCCCTGGAGGTCATAGGGGCCGCCGTTCAGGGAAGGTACCCCAGTTACCGCATTCCCGACGTTCACCGCATCGATCTTTTCAAGGACCTGCTGCCGGAGGACTTCTTCGCCACTGGGCAGGTTCGTGAAAACCGTCTGCGTCTACTGCTAGCGAGAGCCAGAGCCACCCCTGCCGAACTCCTCCAGGAACTCCTCGAGGACGAGGATCAGGAAGTGGAGCTCGCGGCGGTCATCAACCCGAACAGCCGACCCAGTGCCCAGCAGATGCTGGAGGCTTATCACAGGACCTCGACTGAGGACAGCGGCCTCCCCGACTCCCCGCTGGGAATGCTCAGCGGGGAAAACTCGCAGTTCTTCGGGCTCTTGAGCCGTCCGGACTTCCCTTTCGAACAGCTCCTTGGCGCTCCTGTACCAGAAGGCGGCAAGTTGCGTGTCCTGGCAGACTCTGACCTCCCGCCAGTGCGTATGTACGTGGCAAGCATGAAAACTGCCCCGCTGGAGGTCAAGCTGTCCCTTGCGCGGCGTGAGGGCGACACGCCGGAACAGAGCGACATCAAAACAGCTCTGGCCTACGCGTCCGTTGGTCAACCGGAAGTTCTACGGGTCCTGATGCAGGATCAGGATGAGTCTGTCAGAAGAGTCAGTACGGGTGCCTTTATCCACCACACGTTGACCCACATCGATACCCTGTCGTCTTACGGAGCAACGATGAGCTGGCAGCAAGACTTGGCCGACCCCATTTTCATGCTGTACAGAGAAATCCCTGATATCGACAGTGTTTCGACTCGAGGGTACACCTTGAATTTTCAGGCCACACCCTATGGTTTTCACGTGCTTCCAGATGGACAGGCCAAGGTCTACCTGAACAACAGCTACAAAGGCCACGAGACGGAAGACGAGGATGAGGATCTGCTCTGGACCGTCTCCCAATCGTACGACAGCGATGAATGGGACAGCATGATGGTTCGTGCCCTGGAAAAGAATGACTCGCACACCGTGGTGACCACCTTC
Organism: Deinococcus rhizophilus; assembly: GCF_030271215.1. Classification (GTDB taxonomy): domain Bacteria; phylum Deinococcota; class Deinococci; order Deinococcales; family Deinococcaceae; genus Deinococcus; species Deinococcus rhizophilus. The sequence continues at coordinate 18,300 of NZ_JASNGB010000006.1, forward strand.
CCATTGACTGAAGCGTTGACGCAAGGAGACCTGAACTCGAGTGGGACGCAGTTCGACGAGCGAATCATCACTGCTCTGATCACGCACGGCCTGCTGGACGAAGCCGTCACCGAATGGCTGGATCACGTGTTCAATTTTGACGTCTGGTCATTGGTCCTTCGTCCGTTCCGTGTGATGGGCACGTACCAACCTCAAACACGAGAACGGTTCGAAACTGCGCTGGCCGTCCCGGCCTACTTCAAGGCGGTGGAATGCGGACTTAAATACGGCTTCGGGCGTGGTGACTGGGACAAGCTGGACACCGAGGCCGGGGAACTGTTGGCCGCGAGTGATTTTGCCAGGCGGCATGGACAGGCCACGCTGGCGGATGCGGTGGCGGACCTTGCTCGACGATGACCGGACACAACTGGGGCGCGAAGCTCCGGGACACCGGGGGTTCACCTCCAGGCGGAACGCTGCCCCTGCGCTCTGGAATTCTCCTGGTCCCCATGCGCCTGGAGTGCCCCTTTGAAGCCTGACCGCGTTCGCCTCTCCCTGCAGACGCTGTTCGCAGACGACCGCCGCTGGGCGCACCATGGCCGCCGCCTGGTCTTCTGGTACGACCCGGAAGGGGAGTTCCGCGAGGAGATTTCCTCGCTTCACTTGGACGGCGTGGACGTGCTCACCCTGGGTGAGACCCCCTTTGCCCTCAAGCGCCGGTTGATCGTGCAGGACCCGGACACGCCCTTCTTGCTGTACGCCCCATTTCCCGAACCGCCTGCCGCCGAGAACTGGTTGCTCGACCTGCAATGCACGGGCGTCCTCTTCCGCGCGGACCGGGCTGCGATGGTCTTCGCCGATCTGGGATACCGTGACCGGTCGCTGGAAGCCGTGGTGAGGGCTTACCCCCGTTTATTCGGGAGCAAGAAACGCATCGCGGACCTTCAGGGCCTGATGCTGCCCCCCGACGTGGACGAGCGCAGCTTGCTGACCGGGATGCTGGCGGCGGCGGTAGGGGAGAAGGTCGCAGACGGCTCGCTGATCCTGCGCCGGGTACTGCTGGGCGGCCTGGACGAGGACACCAACCCCGCGTGGTCCGAACTCGCAAAACTGGGATTGACCGACGCCTTCTGGACTCTGGCCGCGCAGGTCACACTCTTCCGTGCCGAGGCCCCCACCCTGCGTCGCCTGTTTCTGGCCCTGCTCGTCTCGCACCTCACGCAGCAACTGGGGGGCACGGTCCCGCCCGCACTGGCCAGCATGGTCCTCCCAAACACGGCCCGCGCCTACGCCCTGGTGTCGGCGTGGCAGCGCGACGTCCGGGACGCGCCGCGTCTGATCGACCTCACCGTGGAGGTCGAGGCCGATCTCGGCATCGAGGCCTGGGCCGAGGGACAGGAGCCGGAAGCCTACGTGCAGGTGGACACCTTCCCCGTGCTCGACCGGGTGGCGTTGCGGGCGCTGGTGCGTGCCCTGCAGTCCCCCGGCACCAACCTCGGGACGGTGCTGACGGTCGCCCGGACCCGCCTGACGCTGCCCCACGCCACGAGGTACAGCGCTGAATACGGGGCCGTGATCGCGGCTGCGGGCCTGTTCGAGCAGCGCCGAGCCTTCAGTGGGGCTTTCCCCACCGATGCGGCCACCCTGCTGGAGCGCTATACGTCCGGCTTGCACGTCTTCGACCGGCTGTACCGCCACTACGTCACGGCCCTGGACGCCGCGTCGGGCGACCTGCTGCGTGACCTGACTGGGGCGGTCGAGGACGTCTACGTCCACTGGTTCCTGGAAGGACTCGGGAGCGCCTGGACCGACGCCTTCGACGTGGGCCTGCCGGGGCGCATGGGCGGAACCCGCGGTCAGTGGCTGTTCTTTGGGCGGCATGTCCTGCCCCTGCTGCAGAAGAACGAGCGCGACCGGGTGGTGGTGATCATCAGTGACGCGCTGCGCTACGAGGTCGCGACCGAGTTGCGTGAGCGCATCACCACGGACCTGCGCGGCGAACCCGAACTGGGCAGCCTGCTCGCGGCCCTGCCCAGCCAGACCCGCTGGGGCATGGCGGCCCTGCTGCCCGGGCAGACCCTGACCTGGGACGCCGCGGGCGAGCGGGTTCTGCGCGACGGTCAGCCCACCCGCGCCGAGGACCGCGCCGCGCACCTGGCCCGCACGGGGTATCCCAGCGCGGCGCTCAAGCTCGACCACCTGATGTCCCTGAGCGTGGAAGAAGGCCGCACCCTGTTCGAGGGCAAGCGCCTGATCTACCTCTACCACGACGCCATTGACGCCGTGGGAGACAAGCCCGCCAGCGAGCGGGACGTCTTCGCGGCCTGCGAGGTGGCCCTGGATGAACTCACACGCGCGGTCAAGCGGCTCGCCAACAGCCTGAACACCTCCACCGTCATCGTCACGGCGGACCACGGCTTCCTGTATCAGCGTCAGGCGATTGCGGAGGCCGATAAGCTCGCGCTCCCGCCAAAGGGAGCTGGCATCAGTGCGGACCGCCGCAGCGTGGTAGGCCCGGACCTGCCCCCCGCCGACGGCACGCTACGGGTGTCGCTGGAGGCCTACCAGCCCATGACCGCTCCGGTCACGGCGCTGTTCCCGCGCGGCACCCTGCGTTACCGGATCGCCGGGGGCGGGGCGCAGTACGTGCACGGCGGCGCGAGCTTGCAGGAGATGGTCGTTCCCGTCCTGACCTACCGGCACAAGCGTGCCTCGGCCGGACAACCCCAGGCCAGCCGCAAGGTGGGCGTGGCGGTGGTCGCCCGCTCCCAGCGGGTCACCAATACCCTCTTCAGCGTGCCCCTGGTGCAGACCGACGCGGTGGCCGAGCGGGTGCGCTCCCGGACCGTCACCGTCCGGCTGGTCGACGACCAGGGCCGGGACGTCACCGACGTGCGGCGCCTGACTTTCGAGAGTCCCAGCCCCCACCCGTCCGAGCGCGAGCAGGTCGCCCGGCTCTCGGTGACCCTGCCCAATCCCGACGCGGCGGCCACCTACTTCCTGCTGGTCACGGACGGGGAAGATGGCCTGGAGCTGGTGCGCGAGCCGTGGACCATCTCCATCGCCTTTCAGAACGACTTCGGAGAGTTCTAGTGAACGACCTCACGACGCAGGATCTCAACGCCAAACTCAATGCCACCTACCCCGGCAAGGTGGTGCGCAAGGACCTCACCGCCCGGATCAAGGAGGGCGCGAACGTCCCCATCTACGTGCTGGAGTACCTGCTGGGCATGTACTGCGCGACCGATGATGAGGCGACCATCGAGGAGGGCGTCTCGCGGGTCAAGAAGATTCTCGCGGAGAACTATGTCCGGCCCGACGAGGCCGAGAAGGTCAAGAGCCGGGTGCGGGAGCTGGGCCGCTACACCGTGATCGACCGTGTCACGGCCAAGCTCAACGAGAAAGCGGACCGCTACGAACTCGAACTGATGAACCTGGGTGTCACGGGTGTGGAGGTCGACGCCGGGATCATCCGGCAGAACGAGAAACTCCTCGCGGGCGGCATCTGGTGCATTCTCGGCCTCGAGTACGATGCCAGCCACAAGCCCACGCCCTTTTTGCTGGGCAGCCTCAAGCCGATTCAGATGCCGGCCACCGACATGGACGAGCTGCGCGCGGGACGTGCGGCCTTCACGCGCGCCGAGTGGCTCGACGCCCTGCTGCGCTCGGTGGGGATGGAACCGACCGTCTTTGCTGAGAGCGTCAAGTGGCACCTGCTCGCCCGGATGGTGCCGCTCGTCGAGAACAACTACAACGCGGTCGAACTTGGCCCGCGCTCCACCGGCAAGAGCCACGTCTACAAGGAAATCAGCCCCAACAGCATCCTGATCAGCGGCGGGCAGACGACCGTGGCCAACCTCTTCTACAACATGGCCCGGCGGCAGGTGGGGCTGGTGGGTCTGTGGGATGTCGTCGCCTTCGACGAGGTGGCAGGCATTCACTTCAAGGACAACGACGGCGTCCAGATCATGAAGGACTACATGAACTCCGGGTCCTTCGCGCGGGGCAAGGCCGAGATCTCGGCCACCGCCAGCATGGTCTTTGTCGGGAACATCAACCAGAGCGTCGAGAGCCTCGTGAAGACCTCCCATCTGCTCGCGCCGTTTCCCCCGGCGATGATCGACACGGCCTTTTTCGACCGCGTTCACGCCTATATCCCCGGCTGGGAAATCCCCAAGTTCCGCCCCGAGAGCTTCACCACCCAGTACGGTTTCATCGTGGACTACCTCGCGGAGTGGGTGCGGGAGCTGCGCAAGGTGTCCTTTGCAGACGCCATTGATCAGCACTTCCGGTTGGGCAACAACCTCAACCAGCGCGACGTGCGGGCGGTTCGCAAGACCACCTCGGGCCTGCTCAAGCTCCTGCATCCGGACGGTCTGTACGGCAAGGAGGACGTCCGCGACGCCCTGGTCTACGCGCTGGGGGTCCGGCGCCGGGTCAAGGAGCAGCTCAAGAAGATCGGTGGGATGGAGTTTTACGACGTGCACTTCAGCTACCTCGATCTCGAGACCCTGGAAGAGCACTTCGTCACCCTGCCCGAGCAGTCGAGCGGGGCGTTGATTCCGGAAGGCCCCCTGGTCGCCGGACATGCCCACGCCGTCAGCCCGGCCGAGGGGGGCATGCTGGGGCTCTACCGGGTCGAGCTTCAGACCACGCCGGGGGGCGGACGCCTGGTGCGGACCGGCACGGCGAGTGCTTCTGCTGTGCGCGACGCCGTGAACATTGCCTTCAACTACTTCAAGGCGAATTCCAGCCGGGTCAGTGGCAGTATCCACCCCGACGGCTCGGACTACCTGCTGCACCTCGTGGACGTGCAGGGCAACGGGGCACCGGAACACATCAGCCTGGCCCTCCTGATCTCATTGTGCTCCGCCGCGCTGGGAAAGCCTCTCCAGCCGCAGCTCGTCCTGCTGGGGCAGATGACCCTGGGGGGCACCATCAGCCCGGTGGAGAACCTCGCCGCGAGCCTTCAGTTGGCCTTGGACGCGGGGGGAAAGCGGGTGCTGCTTCCCATGAGCTCCGCGGCCGACCTGGCGACGGTGCCCCCGGAACTCTTCTCCAAGTTTCAGGTGACCTTTTACAGCGACCCGGTCGACGCGGTGTTCAAGGCGCTGGGCGTGCAGTGAACCCAAGCGGTCCGCGAGCTGGCAGCGTTGCCTGAAGGCAGCAGCAGAACTCCAGACCGCAAATGTGATGGCAGAGTCAGAACATGAGCGATAGCTTAAGCGCACGTGCTCTGCTCACCCATTTCGGTCTCTCAGAGAGGCGTTTGACCTTGCGAACCTATCCGCTGTTTCTGCTTTCCTGCGCGCTGCTGAGCGGCGCCGCGGCTCAATCAACATCTGACACGGCGACCGCTGTCAGGGTCGACAAAACCTTCCTGGCCGCCGAGGCCGAGCGGCTGTCGTCGGCCATCGCCGAGGCGGTCACCGCGGCGGGGGGCGACCTGGACCGCCAGCATGTTCACCTCGTCTTCGCCTTCAGCACGGGCCACTTTGCCAAGGACCCCCGGATGGCTGAGGCCGCGCGGGTCGTGGCCTCGGACGTCGCCGAACAGACCGTGGTCAACGGAGATCGGTTGAGCGCCTATGCCTGGGAGATCTGAAAGATGTCAGAATCTGCAAGCTTTCCAGGGCGCCTTCGCGTAAGAACCAGGGTCCGGCGGATAGCACTCCTCTCCTTCCCTCGATTAGGCTGCCGCCCGTCCGCGTGGGGGAAGCATCCGGCCCCGCAGCAGCACGTTATGGGCAGCGTTGGCGTGCGCATCCAGGTTCACCCCGCACGCCGGGCAGCGGAAGCGGTCGCCCGCCCTCAACCCATACACGACCCGGCCCTGGTGCTCGAAGCAGGGAGCGCACAGGGTGCTGGTGTGATGCGGCGCCACACGCCGGAAATCGACGCCAGAAGCGAACAGATACTGGCTGAGCGCCGAAAAGTGATGGTCATGAATCGCCCGGTCGCGCCCGCTGTGAATCCAGTGGGTGGACATCCCCATGTGGTTGATGCGCTCGGCATAGACGGTGTGGGCGTGAAAGTTAAGCCACGCCACGATCCCCTCCCCGTCGAGTCGCCCTGAGGCATAGATCAGGTCGCGCAGCAGCGAGTGGGTGTCCGCACTCAGCCGCGGCAGCTGACCCACATGGCGCAGCGACGTCGGTCGGAAGTACCGGGTCGCGCCGGTGTCGGTGTGGGCCACGGTGAGCGGATCAATCCCCAGGTCCAGCCCCACCGCAGAGCGCCTGGCCAGCCCTGGCGGCGGAACGTACCGGACGGTGTAGCTCAACCCCAGCATGTAATGCCCGTTGGACAGCCGCGACACAAAACTGCGGTCTGCCAGCCAGTGCGTGAGGTAGGTCGTCGGGGGAACGGCCAGGACAGGACGCGGCAAAGGGACGCGGCCCTGACGCACCGTCGCCTCCAGCGCGTGGGCGAATCCCCCTGGATCCCAGTCGTCATGGGAACGGAGGAGCCGGGACAGCTCACCCGTGCCAGCGTACTGGGTGAAGTGGGGCGAGGCAGCGACCATGGCGCAGTACGCGTGGCTGGGCTGGTGATGCAGCGCCGCCTGCAGCGGCACGCCAGCGATGGAGCACTGGTGATCAGACTGTACGGTCAGCGGGGAATCCACCCGCCAGACCTGGGCCCCTGGGAAACCGGAAAGTCGGCCCAGGTACGGCTGGAGGGCCCCAGCCTGAACCAGCGGGCCGATTCTTGAGTAACTGGAGTGCCGGATCTGGACCCAGTGGAGATCGGGGTCGTTGCGTGCCATAGGAATCACCTGTGTGGAAAAGCCCCCACCGCAGGGCGATGGGGGAGCGTGAAGCGGAGAGAAGTTGAGAACGTGCCTTAAGGCGCGTCAGTTGCGGTCACAGTGTGGGGAACGGCACCTCCTGTACCTGTGGTGCACCGCCCCACCGGGGCGGTGATGGTCCTGTTAGCCCACCGGAGGTCAGGCGCTGCCACGTACGGGGCAACAAAAAACCGCGTCCGGCGTGGACGCGGCCTGTCGACAACAAGCGCTGGTGATGCACCCTGTGTGGGCAAGGCTCCTGGCCCCTTTGGTCAATGCCAATCGTTGCCCTCGTCATATCCGCTCTCCAGACGCAGCAACCGCTCACGCCGCGCGAGGTCCACCACGTCCTCCTCCGACAGCGGCGGCTCCTCCTCCACCCCCCCCTCCTCCACAGGCGGGAAGTGCAGCAGGGCGTACTCCTGCATCGCCTCCCGGTCCTCGAACTCGCGCACCTCATGGGTATCCATCACGGTCTGCCCCCGCAGGGCACGGGCGCGGTCCAGTCGCTCCTCCCGCGAGAGGTCCCGCAGGTTCTCTACAGGCGGCAACCCCAGCGCGAAGAGGAAGTCCGCTTCCGGCGCGGAGAAGGGAATGTTCTCGGGCGCAGGCTCCTCCAGCTCGTCCGCCATGCTGTAGTGCCGCTGCAAATCACGCGCCGCGTTCGTCAGGTGCTGCCGGGTGAGGACCTCGAGTTCCGGAGCGCTGGCGTCCACGTGGATGGCGCCCGGCTCAGCCGTCGTGACGCGCACGTGCTCGCCGCTCCACAGGTGCGCGATGGTCCCGATTTCCCTAGCGGCCCGCGCGAAGTGGGGCGTGTCGATCAGGCGGTCGAGCGAGAGGACGCCCTGGACGTCGAGGAGGGGGTAGTTCCCGTGAAGAGTGTGCGTGCGGTAGACCCCGGTGAGCCCGTACTCCTCCATGATTTGCGTGATGACCTGGCGCTCGTTCATATTTTGACCTCATCACCACCGGGCTCGGGCTGTCAAGGAGGGGAGAGGCAAACGAACCTGTGCAAGAACAAGGTCTGCAGCGCAGGTCGTCGGCGATAAGGGTGACCCTCACGCGTACGGCCGACTGCTGGCCTTTCTGGAGCAGGATCACGGTGAAAACGCCCGCCTCGTGCCGGTCACACACAAGCGCTGCCCAGCCTTCCGGAAGCGCCCGCCGCGCCCCTCCAGGGGGGCGCCGTGCCCGTCAGGGCACGCACCACGAGGCCCCATGAAAAAAGGCCCCACGAGGGGGCCGGTCGGGTGGGAGCGGCGTTCAGTGCCGCAGCCGCCGGGCGGAGCGGTCGGCCTGGAGGAGAAGCCGTGTCCGGTGCGGGAGGGTCACCTGACCGAGGCCACCGCACGTGCCACACGGCACCTCGTCCTGCGCCACTTCGAGATCCCACTCCTCCGGGCCGGGACCGCACTTCACCCAGGTGGAAGCGTCCACGAGCTGCGACCCCTCGTGGCAATGCGGGCACTTCGGAGAGCTGGTGGAGGCAAGGTCAGCCATGCCCTTCCTCCGCCCGCTTCCGGGCGAGGGTCCTTCCCCGCCCCATGAACAAAGGCCCCACGAGGGGGCCATTTCCTTACAGGGCGGCGAGTTCCTGGCGCAGGCGGGGCAGCCCTGCTTGCGCTTCGGCGAACATCGGGGGCGTGAGACCCGCCGCGAGCGCCGCTTCGTACAACGCGATCTCGCCGCGGATCTGCTGCGCTTCCTCCGCCCGGGCACCGTAGCACTCCCCGCACAGGTCCCCGCCTTCCGGCAGCGCCTCCCGGCAGTCCTGGCAGCGGGCCGTCACCACCGGGGAGCGCAGGAGCGCCGCCGTCGCGAGCTGCCTCACGCGTACACCCAGCGGCGGAAGCGGCGCAGCGGGGGAGCAAGCAGGAAGGGCGCGACGAACAAGCCCGCGAGCAGGGCTTCGCGGTGGGCGATGATGTCCTGGTTCAGCGCTTGCACGAGTTCGGTCATGCCCTCTCTTCGCCCGAAGGGCGAGGGTCTGTCCGCACCCGGCGCGTCGACGGCGAAGCCCCATGAAAAAAGGCCCCGCGAGGGGGCCAGGTGGGGAGGCAGCTTAGCCCGGGAGGGTCTGCCCTGCCGGAACGACCGGGTACCCGAACCAGTTGCTCCCCCACCGACCCGTGCCCCAGCGCGACACCGGGCCGATCAGGAAGGTCGCGCCGGGAATGGGCCGATCCGCGAGGGCCGCCGTGACGATGCGCTCCTTCGCCTGGCGGTACAGCTCCTCGTGCGAGGTGCCCACCACCGCGCGGGGGTCCCACGCCTCCTCCCGGCCATCCACGTAGAAGCGTTCATGCCCGCTCGCGTACAGGACGTACACGTAGCAGCCGTCCATGTCGTCGCAGCGCAGGGGGCGCACCCGGCCCTGGTGGTGCGGGGCACGGTCAGGCTGATCGAGGGTCGCGGCGGGCCACAGGTGCACCTGAGAGGGTTCGCCGTACACGGTCCCGGATTCGGTGGGAAGCATGCCCTGACCCCCGCCCAGCGCAGCGTCCGGGCGAGGGTCCAGAGCATGCCACCACGCTCAGCCGCCCGGCAGCAGCCGCTGCACTTTCCCGATGCAGGACCCGCCCCACGGCCGCGCTTCCAGGGCGCTCTGCCACGCCACCTCCCGCCCATTCTCCCGCCCGATCAGGCACGTCAGCGCGTCATGCTGGTACGCCCGAATGGTGGGCGCGATCGTGCTCAGGAACTCATCGGCGTCCCTCGGGGTCATCAGCGAGAAGGTGTACACCCCGTCGTACGTGTGCAACTCCAGCAGGACCGGGGGCGGCAGGGGAAGGTCCAGCGAGAGGTTGCGCTCGAACGCCCACAGCATTTCCTTCCGCGCTCCGGACTGCACGAGGTACTCGTACGCTTCCCGGCGCGTGAGGCCCGACTCGTAGGTGTCCGGCAGGATGCTCTCCTCCCCCCCGCGGGTCCGGGTCTCGTACGCCACGTACCCCCGCCCCCGGTCGTGATGCACGCACAGGGTGGTGAACTCGTCCAGCAGAAGCAGGGGGTTCGGCTGGGTCAGCGTGAAGCTCGGCGTCAGCAGGCTGTGCAGGAGGTGGACCAGATTCTTGAGCATGAGGGTGTTCCGTCCTTCAGGGCGAGGGTCTACGCAGGTCCTTCACGCCAAGCGTAAGAGCAGGCCGGGTTGGCACGAGGAAAGGGGGAGAGGCCGGACGTGCGGCCCCTCCCCCTGGAGAGTGAATCAGAACGGCAGGTCGGCCTCCTCCGCCGGGAAGTCGTCGACACCCTGGTCAATGTCGAGACCACCGGAGCGGGCGGCAGGTGCGGCCGTCGCGGCAGCGCGTTCCCGTTGGGGCTGAGCGGCGCGGGCGGGTGTGCGGGCGTTGCCTTCACCGCTGGTCGCGCTGCGGGCGAGCGCCACCACCAGGCTGGCCTCCACCTTCTTCTGACGCCGCTTGTTCCCGTCACGGTCACTCCACGACTCGTCGATGAGTGCGCCCTGCACGAACACCGCGTCCCCCTTCCTCAGGTTCGCCACGGCCTCGGCCTGCTCGCGCCACACCGTCACGGTCACCCAGTGGGTCTTCTCCTGCGGTTGGTTCTGGCGGTCGCGGTAGCGCTCGTTGACCGCCATGCGCAGGTCGGCCACCGCGTCCCCGGCGGGCGTGTACCGCACTTCCACGTCCGCGCTGAGGTTCCCGGTGAACTCCACCTGGCTCATCCCGCCCGCCAGCCGCACGTTCCCGCCCGCGTCCGTCACGAGGCTGGGTTCGCCCGCGATCTGGCGCACGCTGCCCGTGACCTTGGTGCGGAGCATGCTGCGCTTCTCGCCTTCCGGGGTCGACCACGTGGAGTAATCCAGTTGGCCTTCCACCATCAGCGCGGTGCCCTGCTCGTACCCACGGGCGACGATGGCTTCCGCGACCTTGCCGAGCGCCTGCACGTTCTCGTAGAAGGGGATGGTGTGGCTCTTGCCGTCCGCGCCGATGACGCTGCGCTCTCCGGCGATGGTCATGTCGAGCACGGCGGTCCCAGAGGGCGTGTAGCGAAGTTCGGGGGTACGGGCGAGGGCACCAATCAGCAGGACGAGGTTCCGGTTCATGTTTACGCTCCTTCGGGGTTCTTGCGTCCCCGTGTTGAGATGTTTCTGTTTCGCCCGGCGCTCTTCCGGGCGAGGGATGCTCGGTGACTCGGACGCAGAGAGAAGGTCAGGCGCGGTGAGCCGTGATGCGGGGCGGAGTCGGGCGGGGCTGGGTGCGGAGCAGGCCCTGAATCAACCCGATCAGTTGGTGAACCTGGGGGTCGCGGGCGGTGGGTGCGGCGTCCTGAAGGACCTGCAGGGCGAGTTCGGTGGTCTGGCTGGGCGTGAGGTTTCCGCAGGAGAGCAGTAGGTCGATGGCGAGCTGGCGTTCGAGGTTGGGTGCGTGAAGGTCCAGCAGTTCCACGAGCGCGAGGGTGTGGGTGAGCAGGGGTTGCAGGTCAGGTCTGCCGAGGATGGGGGGGACGGTGTGGAGGGTCACGGGCGTCTCCAGGTCTGGTACTTGGTGTCGCGTTTGTCTTCGCGGGTGGGGGTTTTGGGGGATCGCTTCCTGGCCTTGTGGCTGATGTGCTTGGTGGGCTTCATGCGGCCCGCTCCACCCGCACGCGAGCGGGTGAGGGACCCCGCCGTGACGTGGGCGGGCTGGTGATGCCGCCCCTGGCGTGCGGCCAGGAAGCGGAAGCGAGCGCCGGGCGAACAGCGGTCACGGGCCGCATGAAAAAAGGCCCACCCGAGAGGGCAGGCCAGTGGGGAGAGAAAGGGGAGGAAGACCCTGGGGGTTGGGCAGAAGACGCGGGTTCAGTAGGGGCGAGCGGGGTCGGTGAAGCGCAACTCGTGGAACTCCGGCAGGCCGTTCGCGGGGTTCGGGCGAATCATCAGGACCTCGCGCAGAAGCTGGAAGGGCGCGGTGTCGGCGGGGGTCGCGTGGGCGGGCAGGGCGCGGTGAGTGAGCACCTTCTGCCGGGCGTACGCCGCGATCCGTCGCAGCGGGGCGATGTGCGGGTGGGGCGTGAGGGTCCCGGTGTGGAGTCCGTCCTTGCCGATCCAGTCCATCTCCCGGAGGAGGGCGTAGGCGGCGTGGTTGAAGGTGAGGTGGCCTTCGAGCAGCCACCAGGCGGGGCACGCTTCTTGCAGGGCCCAGGCTTGCAGGGCGGCGTCGAGGGTGGGGCGGTGCCCGGTGCGCTGGGCGTGTTCGGCTCGGGTGCGGGGCATGGTCCGGTGGGCGAGGGGGTCGCCGGGGAGCTGGCGCAGGAGGGTGCGGACGCGGCGGAGGTCGGCGGTGGCGCGGGTCTCTTCGGCGAGGGAGAGGGGCGTGCCGTCCGGGTGCTTCAGGGTGCGCAGGAGCTGACGGAGGGTGTGGTGTTCGTGGTGCAGGTCGGTGGTGTGGGGGGCCATCGGGGTCTCTCCTTCGGGGGCCTGGCTGGGGGCCGGGTGGCGTGAGAAGCGGCGGAGGGTGAGGCGCGGTCAGTCCCTTCTTCAGGGGCCTCGTTCTCTCCGCCGCGGCGCGGCCAGGGTCCAGAGTCGTGGGGGGCCTTAGAAGAGGAGGCCGATCAGGAAGGCCCACAGCGCGAGGGTGTAGGCCAGGGCGGCGGCGACCAGGAAGGGGGAGAGGTGGAGGCGGAGTTTGGGGTCGAGGCGGGGGGCGAAGCGGTGAAGCGCGAGGGTGATCGCGGTCGCCAGCGCCACGTGGACGAACGCTCCGAAGGGGGGAAAGCTGCCGTCCGGAGTGAGGAAGCCGAGGAAGAAGGCGGGGGGGACGAGCGGGAGGCTGANGGCGAGGGTGAGCGCGGTCGCGAGCGCCACGTGGACGAACGCTCCGAAGGGGGGAAAGCTGCCGTCCGGAGTGAGGAAGCCGAGGAAGAAGGCGGGGGGGACGAGCGGGAGGCTGACGAGGTGGAGGATGAGGCGGGCGGCGGTCGGGAGGGGGCGGTAGGTGGGGTGGGGGGAGGTGGTCATGGGGCGCTCCTTACCAGTGGCGGATGGCGTTGCCGACGTTCTTGCGGGCGTCGTCTTCGAGCGCCTGGAGGAAGCCGTCGGGGGGTCTGATGCCGTGTTCGGTGAGTTTGGCCGCGAGTTCTTCGGTGGTGAGTCCGGCCATGAGGCGGCCACGTTCAGGGGAGAAGAGGGTGCGGTCGTAGAGGCTGGAGTAGAGGAGCGCGTCTTCTTCTTCGGGGGCGTTTTCGCGTTCGATGTTGAGGTAGTGGTGGCCCAGGGGGCGGTCCCATCCGGCGTCGACGAGCAGCTGCTGGCCGTTCACGTGGGTGCGGAAGAAGTGCTTGCTCATGCGGCTGGGTCTGCCGCTTGCGGCCAGGGGCATTCCGGGTTGGGTGGATGAGAGCGGATGAGTGCGTCTGGTTTATCTTTTGAAGCAGTTTGGATTCCAGAACTGAATTTTGGGGCGATGTAAGGGGTTGGCGGGCGCTGGGCAGGGGCGNNNGGCTGGGTCTGCCGCTTGCGGCCAGGGGCATTCCGGGTTGGGTGGATGAGAGCGGATGAGTGCGTCTGGTTTATCTTTTGAAGCAGTTTGGATTCCAGAACTGAATTTTGGGGCGATGTAAGGGGTTGGCGGGCGCTGGGCAGGGGCGGAGGGTGGGTTGGGGGGCGAGTTACATTGGTATGAACGTTTTGTTTCTGAAATTTATGTAACGCCGTTTTCGGGGGTCGAGCCGCCCGACCTCCCGGTGCATGAGACGCCCAGTGAGACAGCGGTGAGGGAAGCACGGCCAGATGAGAGGCGTGGGGCAAGATCGAATAACTGACGAAGTCGGCTTTCGACATGACGAAGTAAGATCGTAACAAGATCATTTAATGCCCACGAACAGACAAAAGTACGCAGTATGCTGAAGGTCGTNAGGCGATGTAAGGGGTTGGCGGGCGCTGGGCGGGGGCTGAGGGTGGGTTGGGGGGCGGGTTACATTGGTATGAACGTTTTGTTTCTGAAATTTATGTAACGCCGTTTTCGGGGGTCGAGCCGCCCGACCTCCCGGTGCATGAGACGCCCAGTGAGACAGCGGTGAGGGAAGCACGGCCAGATGAGAGGCGTGGGGCAAGATCGAATAACTGACGAAGTCGGCTTTCGACATGACGAAGTAAGATCGTAACAAGATCATTTAATGCCCACGAACAGACAAAAGTACGCAGTATGCTGAAGGTCGTTGATCTCCCTTCAAGAGAGAAACTGCAACCACCCCGCATCTGAACGTTCCCACCTCTGCCCATTCAAGCCGCCACCGAAGCCCATCACTCAACGCGACCTTCCTGCCCAACTCGCTTGTCAAAGGAGCCCCACCATGACCCAGGATTTACCGCCACTGACCCTCGACGTGCTGATGGAAGTGACGGGTAAGAGCCGCCGCAACATGCAGGAAATCGTGCGGCAGTACCTCCTCATCACGGGCGATCAGGCCCAGTACTACAAGCGCCGCAACTTCCTGGAGATGCGTCTCACGGAGCGGCAGCGCGACCTGATTCTCGAGGGAATGCAACTCGCCGACGAACTCCGGATCAGTTACGCGGATGCCTTTCGTCAACTTGCAAGCAACCAGGAGAGCCCTTCCGGTTGGACGATCACGCGAGCGGATTGGACGGCGATGACTGAGGGACTGACCGATCTGCGGACGTATGTGGGCACCCTGGAATCCCGGTTGGACGAGCTGACGAAGCGGGTGGAAGCGCTCGCAACCTCCAACGTTGAGCTGCACTCCAAGCTGGATCGGTTGCAGGAAACGCTGGACAAAGCCCTCAGTCCGATGGAGTAAGGAGGGGTACAGGTGCGGGTGTATCGGGTCGCGCCGGGCACCCGCCTTCGCTTGTGTTGCTCCTGGGTTCAGGGGCTTGACGTGACCTCGGGAGGGTCCAGATAGGGGGTACGGTCGAGGCGTCTGCGCGACCACTGAAGGCGAGATCGGTGGCCGCTTCTCTGGTGCGGTGGTGCCCGGTCGAGCGGCACGAGAACTGTCCATGAAGGGCTTAACCTAGCGAAGGGCGAGATTTTGTCCAACTCGCCTGTGCCAGTTAGACCTTGAGCGGCAACCGCTCGTGCATGTTCAGCGTGAAGGTGCCGTAGGGATTGATGTGCTGCCACTTCAGCGGCGTCAAGGCCCGCAGATCCACCGGGGTCAACCGGCCCTGCCACTCCGGCTCCGCCAGCACCTGCTGCATCATCAGCGTGTTGACATAGACCAGGCTGACCTGGAGCAGATGCAGGCCCAGCATCTGGATTTCCTGCTCCTCGATGCGGTTGCTGGTGAACTCGCCGCCCTTGCCATAAAGGATGAAGTCATTGGCGCTGTTCCACGACTCGATCACCTGCAAGCCCTCATGGATTTCGCGGCGCAGGCTCTCCTGGCGCAGATAGTCGCACAGGAAAGCGGTTTTCACCGCTTTCCCCAACTCAGCCAGCGCCCGGTAGGTCGGGTGCTGCACGTTCTGGCGGGTAAAGCGCCGCAGGATGCTCTCGGCGTCCGCCGTCCCCAGCCGCAGGGCGGTGGCGAGCTTGATCATCTCGTCGTACTGCTGCTCGATCAATTCCCACTGGATAGGCCGGGTCAGGATCGCTTGCAGGTGGGCGTACTGCTCCGGCTGCCCCTTGTTGGGGCGGTACAGCTTCTGGTGCTTGATGTTCTTCAGGCGGGGCAGAAGCTGAAAGCCGAGGAGGTGGCAGAACGCGAAGCCCACCTCGCTCTGGCCGTGGGTGTCCACGTAATTTTTGTCCACCTCCATTTCGGTGTCGTGCCGCAGGACGCCCTCGATCATGGCGGCCACCTCGCTGCTCGAACAGCTCTTGAGCTGGCTGTAAATGCACACCGAATGCTGCTCGACGTGCCAGTACACCATCACGCCGGGACCGCCGTAGCGGGCGTGCCACTCGGTCATCAGGTTCTGGTCCCAGGCCCCGAACTTCTTGCTGTCCGAGGCACAGGCGGTGGTGGCCTCGCCCCACAGCGTGGCGTCCCTGGCCTGAAAGATGGCGTTGCACACGCGGCTGATCGCCTCACGAAGCAGGTCTTTGTGAACGTAGCGACGACGGATGTACTGGAGGTCAGCGAAGCTGTCCTCCCCGCCCCCGCTGCACATCCGCTTCAGGCCCGCATTGGTGCCGATGCCGTGCAGGCACAGCAGCAACCGGCGCTGGACCACCTCGCGGCTCAGCACCTCACGGGCGGCCACCGAATGGAAGGCGTTGGTGAACCCGGTCCGCAGTTCCGTTTCTTTCAGGACATCCAGCAGGTTGGTCATCGGCCAGCGCTGCACCAGCGCCGCGGCCAGCCGGGTGATGTTGTGCGGTTCGGGCAGCGCGGAGAGCGGCGAGATCGACAGGCGTCCCTTGCCCTTCCTGGACGTGATCAGCTTGACCCTGGCGTTGGTGGGAAGATCCGTATTCAGCGCGTCCAGCGCGGCTTCCATGCGGGTGCGAAGCTGAGCGGTGAAGGTCTGGGCCTCACCCGGCTGGGCCAGGGCCGAGTAGTACTCGGCCCGTTTCTGCTCGAAGTCGCCGGGAAGGTCCTCATCGGGATTGCGGAAACGCCCGGCTCCCTCGACCCAGACCTCCTTGCATCGAATCTTGTCACGCAGCGTGGTCAGGACGCACATCTCGTAGGTGACGCGGTTGATTTTGCGCCCCTCGACGTCATCGAGGACCAGGGCCTGCCAGTCGTCCTTCACGACACCGCCCAATGGCACGTCTTCGCTCAGCGGAAAGGTCAAGGTTCGGCGGTCCCGGTATTTCGCCAGCAGCTCCAGCGCCCGCATGATGGGCCGGTGGCGGTCGTTGTTGCAGCGGAAGGTCAGGGTGCCCAGCAGCAATGAGATCGCCCGGCGGTAGTGGTGACCGTAGGAGTTTCGGGTGACCAGGCGCACCTGGCGGTCATAGCTGCCTTCGGCTTCCATCTCGCGGATCAGGTCATCGAGAACCGGCTCCGGCACCACCGGATAGATCACCTCCCGTACGGCTCCTTCCGGCTGAGCGCGGGCGGCCTTCGCCAGCTTGAACAGCAGCGCGCTCTTGCCCCTGACCCGCCGCAGTTGCCGCAGCAACTCCGCCTCCACCTTGCTCTCGGCGTGGGTGCCGATGTGGTGGGCCACCCGGATGAGCAGCTCCACCAGGTCATCGGTCACCTCGGTCTGCCGTTGCCAGCACAGCGCGGCCAGCAGGACATGGCGCAAGGGGGCGGAATGGCGGCGCAATTCGCGGGGCGGTTCGCTGGCCGCCCGGCGACGGTACTGCCCGACGACTCTGGGCGGAACGCCAGTGAAAACCTCGGAAGTCAGCCCCAGGGCGCGCAATTCGTCGAGCTTGGCGAGTTCTTCGAGGACGGTGTCCACCTTGACTCGCCCGGCGGTGTCCTTGAGCGCGGCCAGCGTGGAGCGGATGACCAGGAGGGGTTGCAGGTCATCCGCCGCCGCGTCGGTGCTGATCAAAGCGTCCAGGGCCTGGCAGGATTGGGGATTGAGGTGAGCCTGAACGCCTTGCAACCAGCGGGTCTCCTGGTCGTTTACAGCGGCGCGCAGGCACCGTCGCAGGCGGTCCGCCGTGGGCGGAACGAGACGTTGCCCCCGCAAGAAATCCCGCCCCTGCTGTTTCAAGACCTCCGAGTCGGGATTGAGATCGGCGACCAGAGGCATGAGATGAGCGATCAATGCGGCTTCATCCAGCGCCCGAAAGGCCCGGAAGCCACAGAAGTGCGCCACCTGATCGCGGTAACGCCGAGCGGTTCGGGTGGACCAGTCCACCTCGGCCCAGCATGCCGGGGAGACTGCAAGCTGCTGGGCCAGGAAATCGACGACCACACCAGGCACCCCCTGGGGATGGTCCAGAAACTCGCCCTGGACCTGAAAGGTCTTGAGCAGCGCGGCCAGGCTCAGGGAGGCCGCCTCGCCCTTGAAGCCCAGGAACGCCCGTTCTGGAGGGGTCAGGGTGAACTGACCGGCCAGCTCTTCAGGGGACCAGTCGTGTTTCACGCGCCAGCTAACGCTGAAGCAGCCGGGTGATGGTGCTGGGATGCACGCCGAACAGCCGGGCGCACTGCGCCGCTGTCCGCCGCCCAGACTGTACCGACTCGCGGATGTCCTGCTCCTGATGGGGCAAGAGCTTGCGTTTGCGGCCTCCGACACGCCCTTCCAGCCGTGCCTGCTCCAGGCCCGCTTTGGTTCGCTCCCGGATCATGGCGCGCTCGAACTCTGCAAAAGCTCCCACCATCTGCATCATCATTCGCCCCGCTGGGGTGGTGGTGTCGATGGCTTCGGTCAGACTGCGAAAGCCCACCCCGCGCTCCCCCAGCAACTCCATCAGGTGCAGCAGGTCCTTGAGGCTGCGGCTGAGCCGGTCCAGTTTCCAGACGATGACCACATCCCCTTCCCGGAGCTGGTCAAGCATCTTGTGGAGTTCGGGCCGGTCCCAGCGGCCCCCCGAAGCGTGTTCGGTGAACACGCGCTCTACCCCGGCGTCTTTGAGGGCGCGGAGTTGAGCGGCGGTGTCTTGATCCTGAGCTTTACTGACGCGGGCGTAGCCGATCTGCATGGGGCCTCCTGGCTTGCGAAAACAGGTTGCCAATTTGGATCATTGTGCAACACGGTTTCGCAAGGTGGGAAGTGGCTTCCCATCGGGTGGTTCAAACCATTGCACCAACGACCGTTTCCGCAAGCTTAGCGTACAGCCGGGGCGGAGCCGTGTCGTGGCCCCTGTCAAGACGAGCGAATGCACCGCGTTGCGGTACGGTGGTGGTCCGTTCAATCACCGGGTGACCTCAACATGTCGTTGCACACGCCTGGGAGGGTTGCAGGCGTGGTCTTGTTTGATCGGGGGGAGAGCACCATGAGGCAACGAATCCTGACCGGCGACCGCCCCACGGGACCACTGCATATCGGCCACCTTGTGGGGTCGCTGCGCAACCGTGTGGCGCTTCAACACGAGTACGACACCTTCGTGCTTCTTGCGGACGTGCAAGCCCTCACCGACAACTTCGAGCACCCGCGCAAGGTCCGGGAGAACGTCCTCGAAGTTGCTCTGGACTACCTCGCCGTGGGCCTTGACCCGAACGTCACCACCTTCGTCATTCAATCGCAGATTCCGGAAATCGCCGAGCTGACCATGTTCTACCTGAACCTCGTGACCGTGTCGCACCTGCGGCAGAATCCGACGGTCAAGGCCGAGATCGCGCAGAAGGGATACGGGGAGTCCGTTCCGGCGGGCTTCTTCGTGTACCCGGTGTCGCAGGCGGCGGACATCACGGCCTTCGGTGCCCACCTCGTGCCCGTGGGCGACGATCAGTTGCCGATGATTGAACAGACTGTGGAGATCGTCCGGCGGTTCAACCGCCTGTACGCGCCCGTGCTGGTCGAGCCGAGGGCGTTGCTCGGCGAGGTGGCGCGCCTGCCCGGGCTGGACGGCAAGGCGAAGATGAGCAAGTCGCTGGGCAACGCCGTCTTCCTGTCCGACTCGCCCGACGAGGTCGCACGCAAGGTTCGCGGCATGTACACCGATCCCCAGCATCTGCGGGTGGAGGACGCAGGCCGCGTGGAGGGGAACCCGGTCTTCGCGTACCTCGACGCCTTCGACCCCGACAGGGAACGGGTAGCGGCGTTGAAGGCGCAATACCAACGGGGCGGCCTGGGTGACGTAAAGGTGAAGCGGCATCTGCTTGAGGTGCTCGAGGCTGTCCTGGCACCCATCCGGGCGCGGCGCAGTGAGGCCGCACAATCGATGGATCAGGTGGAGCGCGTCCTGTACGAGGGAACCACACGGGGACGCGAGGTGGCCGTGCAAACCATGACGGCGGCCCGGCGGGCCATGCACCTGGACTACTTCGGGACCCAGCCCACGGACCCCACGACGACACGGCGCGACGCCTCCGGGTCATCGGGTTGACAACGCCTTATATTGCATGTTGCCCCAGGCCCGAGTTCACCGTGCCCGACGCCGTTCCCCAGACCGAGGAGGCCTCCGTGACACAGCACGACGCTGACGACATTCCCACCACCCCTGACCCGACCATGCAGCCCAGCGACGAGTGGCAGGTGCCCGACAGTGCCACGGTGGCCCATGACAAGGCCACTGCGATCAGGCAGCACAAGCACGACAACGAGCTGGAAGAGGCCCGCAACACCCGCAGGGAACCCAACCCGCTCGACATTTAGGCGGACTCATACCGGGTGTGCCGCGAAAACAGACGCTCCAGCGGGCGACTTTACTTCCTGAACAGCATCTTGAGACCGACCACTGGTGTAAGGAATGCAGGCCCTGAAGGGCGTGCTGAAGATGGCAGAACCGTGGACTGGCGTTGATGTTCTGAACTCTGACCGCCTTGCCGCATCACCACCACGGGTTGAGCGGACGCACCATATACTCGTAGGTCCCCTCATGCCCACCTTCGCCCGTGCCGCGCTCCGCCAGGTACTGGAGGCCCGTTTCATCATCGACGATCTGATACTGGGCCTGCTGATCAGATGAGCTGCCGTGAGGGGCAATTCTGACGCTGGCCCCCACCACAAGCGTCGGGCATTCGGAGGCCAGGACCGTCCCTTGCCCTACCTCCCCACCGTCTTGAATCCTGACAAGTACAAAATTCATAGAACACGATACTGCTCTCCCGCCGCAACTTCAGGTCAGCACTACTCAACCAGATCAGCGCGACGATCAGCGCCCTGGACCAGATGGACGCTCTGGCTCAGAACCTGGCTTCCCTCGTCACCCGGCACTCGCATATCTAAGACGTACACTGCCCGACATGCGCGTTCTCGTCGGTCCAGTGACGGAGTTCCCCGAAGGGAGCCAGACAGCGGTCGAGGTGGACGGCAAGAGCGTCGTAGTGGTGAACGACCAGGGGCAGTTCTACGCCCTGCGCAACAACTGCACCCACCAGGATTACCCGTTGCTGGGTGGGGCGGTGAGCCTGGGACGCATCAAGTGCGAGAAACACGGCTCGCAGTTCGAGCTGACCACCGGCAAGGCGAGGGTGCTGCCCGCCGTGAAGCCCGTCGCGGTGTACCGCACCAGCATAGACGCGGGCGTTCTGTACGTCTTACCGCTCTGAAGTGGCCTGCCCCGTGGGGGCAAAAGCCTCGTGGTCAGGCCACCCGTTCAGGGGTCCGGTCCTCGGGTCGCTTCCCCTTCACTGCGGGCGGCGGCGCTCGGCCCACTCGCGTTCGGCCTGCTCCTCCATCTTCTCCAGCCGCTCGTAGTAGTCGGGAAACTCCTTCATGTGGGCCAGCGCGATCTTGCCGGTCAGGACCGGATCGTCGTGGGTCACGTCCGTCTGGGGATCATGCCCGCCATGTTCAAATTCCACGTCCATGCCCAGCCGGAACTGCTCCAGATCGAACTGCGTCCAGTCCACGCCGATCTGATCACCGACCCGCCTGGCTTCTTCCGAGGTCGTGCGTTGCTTTTCGCTCATCGCGGTCCTCCTGCTATCAAGGGGGTGATGTCCGCTCCGCTGCTGAGGCGTCCGTTGCCGGGGGCGCAGGACATCCAGGAAGTCATTCCGCCGTTAACCCTGGCTGGAGGACTGCTGAGCGTCCACCCGACGCTCACTCTGGAGGCCGAGAGGATCGGTGTGGGTGACGGGCACGGCGATGGTGATCAGAATGGCGCTGTCCTCAAGTGCCATCACCTCGTGGGGGACGCGGGCGGGCAGCGTGACCAGTTCGTGCGGGCCAAGTTCGAGCCGTTCGCCCTGGGAGGTGAAGGCGACGCGGCCATCCAGGGCCAGGACGCTGATGGGGCCAGGAGCCGTGTGGTCCGGCAAGCCCGATCCCGCCTTCAGGGCCACCAGCAGGAGCGTGAAGCCTGGGTCGCGCACCAACGTGAGCGCGTCACGTCCGTGCTCACGCAGGGGCGCTTCGCTGCGGAGGCGGGCGAGTTGACCCGCGAGGTCATAGCGGTTGAGGGCGATGGGCTGCGGTCGATCCGGGCGTCCTTCAGACATAACGGCCTCCCCGGCTTCACCGTACCTGATGGCGGGCGGTTTCCCCTTGGCCGGGCCTCTACCAAGTCCTCAATCCGTCTCCTGAACCCCAACCTACCCGCTGCACCCCCGTTCATCCCTGGTGAGGCAAGTCGTCGTGAGAGGCAGCGACTCAGGGAGAGCCTTTACCCGCGCCACTCCTGGCGACCCCTGATTCGGGGCGAAATCGACCCTTCCCCAGGGTAGAGTTCGGCGCTCGCGGCCTGACGACTCACCTGGTTCCACCACCTGCGCAAAGTGCCCATCACCGAACCCCAGTGCCAGCCGTTCGCTGATGGCCGGATCATCCTCCATGCTCATCACGGTTGAGGAGGGCAGCGGGGATGATTCGGCTATGTCCACGCAAAGCGTCCTGAATGACACGTCCACCCTTCACCCGGACACCATGAATCCCACTTCACGCTTTCCACGCCACGTCACTTAGCCGTGGGAGGAAACTAAGTGAGCGTACCGGAAGTTTAGACCCCGCTTTCTTTTTTGGCGTGCGGCCAACTGGTAACAAAGGAATATGAGATGACCCAGATTGCCCCCAGCAAGACCACCGCTTACCCCGCTCCCACCGCCTTGAAGACGCCCACGGACCTGGAGGCGAATAGCGCGCAGAAGATCGTGGAGGCCATCAACCCGATCATCGCCGACGCCTACGCCGTACACCTGAAGTCCAAGAACTTCCACTGGCACCTGTCCGGCAGTCATTTCCGCGATTACCATCTGCTGCTCGATGAACACGCCGGGCAACTGCTGGGCAGCACCGATCCGCTGGCCGAGCGTGTCCGCAAGGTGGGCGGTACCACGCTGCGTTCCATCTCGCACATCTCGGGCCTCCAGACCGTGCAGGACAACAACGCCGACTTCGTGACCCCGCTGGAGATGCTGCGCGAGCTGATGGCCGACAACCAGAGCATCGCCGCCAGCATGCGCAAGGCCCATGAAACCTGCGACGACGCCCGCGACTACGCCACCTCCAGCTTGCTGGAAACGCTGATCGACGAGACCGAGCAGCGCATCTGGTTTCTGTTCGAGGCCGCGCAGGGCGAAGAGAACACGCGCTGAGGCAGCGAGGGGACGAATGGTCTCCCGTCGCCGTCTTCTGCTGAGGATCATGAGTCGTTAAGTCCATTGAAGTTGGAAAAGCGGGGCGAACTGCGATGTCTGAGCGCAGTGTACTGGGCAGGTTCGCGAGACGGTCTGCGTGAACCGGTCCAGCATCCTCCCGTTGTCACCGACGCTGAGCACCCCGGCCCAGACCGTCTCAGGCGCGCCCTACCCAGAGGGCTGGACGACCACGCCGCCGCCTCTGGGCCACCTGTGTACCGGCCCACGTCGAGGTGGACTTTGCTGGCGCGCTTCACACAGCGCCTCCCCCAGCGCAGATGAAGGCCCTGCAAGCCTCACTGAAGACCTGTACACGAACCCGGAGCTGCGCTCCGGGAAAGGTTGTATTTCATGAAGCCTACAGATCACGTCGGGCGCGGCCTGCCCGGGCACGACGGAGACGGAAAAGTCACTGCGAATCTCGGGTGGGATACGAGACCGACAACGCGCTTTGTCAAGCTGCGCCGCGACGCTCTGGAGGATAGTCGTGGACGGTCAGGTACATCTGTCCAAAACGCTGTCCACCGTCAGAACAGGCTGGCTGTCCAGGGCAGAGTTGAAGACCTGGCCGGAGGGCAGATGAATCGTCCTGCAAGCGCGGGAGTGACTGGATGTGGCGCGCTCGCTTCCAAGCTGAACCGGAGCGGTTGGCGTCAGCCACCCGCGTCAACTGCGGTGGTCCTCCCCCCCTTGATCATCGCCCTGGAGCGCTGGACGAACGAGGGGGGCCGTGGAGACGATCCCGACGCTGGACCCAGACCCCGCACCAGCCTGACCGCCGATATTTCCAACGGAGGCCCACGATGAGCGAATCCGTACCCACCGCGACGGCCCCATACTGGATCAATCACCTTCAGCCTGCCCAACTGGCGCTGGCCCGCACCATCCAGCAAAACGGTCTGGTGGGCCAGCCGGTGGACCTGGCCGGGTTCGCCTGGCTGCTGGACGGTGAGGTGCTGGTGACCTCGGGACAGCGCGCCAGCCTGTCGGACGCCTTCGATGTGGCCGTGGAGCAACTTCCTCCCCAATACATCCAGCCCCCGTTCTGACGCCCAGGCAGGCCCCGTTCCGGCATCCTGCGGGCGGCTCCCGGGTCAGACCAGGTCTTCATTCTTACAGGTGCCCAACGGACGCGTGGGCTTCGAAGCATCTCCGGGAGCCCCCATGCCCCCTCCAGTCACCCAAGCGCTTCATCGCAGCCTGCTGGCCCACGACACCATCACCGTTCTGGCGCGATCTGCCGCCAGAGGCGGTCCCGTCGCTGGTGTTGAACGCCAAGCCAGCCAGTGCCGTCAACCAGAGGGCGGTCTGCGGCTGCGGGCGCAGCAATTGCTGGCCGCGTCAGGCGTGCCGGAAGGGCTGGCCCGCAACGTCCTGAACGATCTGGAGTTGGCCCAGTGCTCCACGCGTCCCCACCTGTCCCGCCTGTGGGACGAGCGACTGGCGAGCTGATGGGATGGCCTGGCAGGGGGACCACTCTCCTGAGACGGCGCTAGGTGACCAGCACCGCTCAACCCACCCCCTTCCAAGGAGATTCCCATGTTTGACCCCATTCTCATTCCCATTAACGGCAACCCGGTCGGTCTGCTCGCCCCACCGGTGGCCGCCGAACTGGCCCGTTGTCACCAGGGTACGTTGACTGTGCTGCTGCGGGCCCCGAAGACCACCGCGTTCACGCCGGGCAGGACAGACGAGGCACATTGGGCCTTGGCACACGGGACCTTCACGCCGGAGGTCCGCGCGTGACCACGCGGCCTCTCCAACCCTCCAACCCCGGCCTGATGCATGAGCCCAGATTGTCCAGGCTGCTGTTCGCCGATCCGCGTCTGGCCCCCGTCTGGGCACTGCTGCGCGTCTACGTCGGCTACGAGTGGCTGGTGGCGGGCTGGGGCAAGGTCACCAACCCGGCTGGGGTGTGGGTCGGCGAGCAAGCCGGGACGGCGGTGAGCGGGTTCCTGACCGGCGCGCTGGCCAAGACGGGCGGCGATCACCCCGACGTGGCGGGCTGGTACGCCTGGTTCCTGCAACACGTGGCGCTGCCCAACGCGGCGGTCTTCTCGTACCTGGTGGCCTACGGCGAGGTGCTGGTGGGCGTCGCCCTGATCCTGGGACTGTTCACCGGCATCGCCGCCTTCTTCGGCGGCGTGATGAACGCTTCTTATCTGCTGGCGGGCACCGTGAGCACCAATCCGCTGCTGTTCATCCTGGCGACCTGGCTGGTGCTGGGCTGGCGCGTCGCGGGCTGGTGGGGCCTGGACCGCTTCGTGCTCGCCCGCTTCGGGGTGACGCCCCGGCCCGCCCTACCGAGCGCCACGGGGCCAGGCACAGTTCCAGGGCCGCACAGGTGACGGCGGTGCAGCGCAGTCGGCCACGACGACCCATTGGGCCTCCAGTGCCTGAGGCTGGACAGGGCGAGACCTCGCGCGGGGCGGATCAGCCGGTGACGATCACGACCACCCCTCAGGCTGATGGAGCAGGCCCCCACCGCAGAGGGTGGGGGCACTCCTCTGGCTGCGTTCAGGCCGCAGTGACCGCCGGGCGGTCGAAGCGCAGCCGGTTGAGTGACAGGGCGTTCAGCGTCACGATCACTGTGCTGGCGCTCATCAGCAGGGCGGCCCACTCCGGGCGCAGCAGGATGCCGTAGGCCGGGTACAGCACGCCCGCCGCGAAGGGGATAGCGAGCAGATTGTAGATGGCCGCCCAGAAGAGGTTCTGCTTGATCTTGCCCCGGACGTGGCGGGCCAGGGCGATGCCGACGGCCACACTCGCCGGGTCGCTCTTGACCAGCACCACGTCCGCCGTTTCCACGGCCACGTCGGTTCCAGCCCCGATGGCGATGCCCACCTCGGCCTGTGCGAGCGCGGGCGCGTCATTCACGCCGTCGCCGACCATCGCCACCTTGCGGCCCTGGCTCTGTAACTCCTGGACCTTCGCGGCCTTTTGCTCGGGCAGCACGTCCGCGATCACCGTGTCCATCCCCAGTTGCCGGGCGACCGCCTCCGCTGTCCGGTGATTGTCCCCCGTGAGCATGACCGTCTGCACGCCCAGGCGGTGCAGTTCCGTGACCGCCACCCTCGCCGACGCCCTGATCCGGTCGGCCACCGCCACCACGCCCAGCAGTTGCCCATCCGCCGCGACGTACATGGCGGTCTTGCCGTCCCCGGCCAGGCGCTCGACCTGCGCTTCACTGCTCCCCAATCCCACGCCTTCCTGGTCCATCAGCCTGCGGTTGCCGATCAATACCCGCCGCCCGTCCACCCGTGCCTGCACGCCACGACCGGGAATGGAGTCGAAGCCCTCTGCCTGGCTCAGGGTCACGTTCCGTTCCTGAGCGCCGCGCACGATGGCCTCGGCCAGGGGATGCTGCGAGGGTTGATCGGCAGAGGCGGCCAGGGACAGCAGCTCGGTTTCACTCACGCCCTCTACGGCCACCAGGTCGGTCAGCGCGGGCTTACCTTCCGTCAGCGTCCCGGTCTTGTCGAAAATCACGGTGTCCACCCCCGCCGTGGCTTCCAGGGCCGTCGCATTCTTGAACAGCACACCCTCCCGCGCACCCTTCCCCACGCCCACCGTGATGGCCGTGGGCGTGGCGAGGGCCAGCGCGTCCGGGCAGGCGATGACGATGGTCGAAACAGCAGCCGTCAACGCGAATACGACCCCGGCCCCCAGGAAAGACCAGACCAGAAAGGCGATCAGACCGCTGCCCAGGGCGACGAACACCAGGTACTTGCCTGCCGTGTCCGCCAGGCGCTGCGCCGGGGCCTTGCTCGCCTGCGCGTTCTGCACCATCTGCACGATGCGCGAGAGGGCCGTGTCCGCCCCCACCGCTGTGGCCCGGAAGGTGAAGGCCCCGTTCTGGTTGACGGTGCCACCCGTCACCCGGGCGCCCGCTGCCTTCTGAACGGGAATCGGCTCACCGGTGATCATGGCCTCGTCCACGTAACTGCTGCCACTGACCACCTCACCGTCCACGGGCACCCGGTCCCCAGGGCGCACCGCGATCTCGTCGCCTACCACGACCTGTTCCAGCGGAATCTCCTGCTCCTCCCCATCCCGCACCACCCGGGCCGTGGAGGGGGCCAGCTTCAGCAGAGCTTGCACTGCCCGCCCTGTGGCGAAGCGCGAGCGCATCTCCAGCCAGTGCCCGGCCAGCGAGAAGGTGGTGAGCATCGCGGCGGCCTCGAAGAACACCTCATCCGTCCGCAGGAAGAGGGTGGCCCCGACCGAATACAGGTACGACACCAGGATGCCCGTGGCGATCAGGGTCATCATGTTCGCCTCGCCGCGCCGCAGGGCACGCCAGGCGGCGGAGATGAACGGCCAGCCCCCCCACCACACGACGGGCGTGGACAGAATCAGGCCGAACCAGGCCATCGAGAGGCCGAAGGGCGGCGCTGCCGTGAACCCCAGCAGCTCGCCAATCGGGGAGTACAGCACGATGGGGAGGGTCAGCAGCAGCGACACCACGAAGCGGCGCAGCATGTCACCCACCATCTCCGCGCCGTGTCCCGCATGCTCGTCCTGCCCCATGTTCGCGTGCGCGTCATGCCCNAATCGGGGAGTACAGCACGATGGGGAGGGTCAGCAGCAGCGACACCACGAAGCGGCGCAGCATGTCACCCACCATCTCCGCGCCGTGTCCCGCATGCTCGTCCTGCCCCATGTTCGCGTGCGCGTCATGCCCGGCAGGAGTCGTGTCCTGATGGCCGTGACCCTTCGCTGTGTGCGCGTTCTGCACGCCTGCCTCGTCTACAGGCCCCCTTGCTGCGTGGGGATGCTCAGGGTGCTCGTGACCGATGCTCGGATGGCCCGGCTGCACCGACGACGGCGCGCAGTCCTGGCAGACGCAGGCGTATCCAGCTCCGTGCAGGTGCTGACGAAGCTCTGCCCCGGTCACGTTGTCCGGGTCATACCCCAGATGTGCGACCCCGCGCGTGCGGTCAAGATGTACCGAGGTCACGCCCGGAACCCGCGCCAGGCTCTGTTCCAGGTCGGCGAACTCCGAGCCGTCGTGGCAATTCCGGAAGGCCACCTCCAGGACTGCTGCCGGATGGTGGACTGGCTGCCCACCGTGGTCATGCGTCGTCATGGGCGTTCCCTGGACATCCCGTTACTGTAGGCGCGAGGTGTTCAGCCCACGTCTTGTTCAGTCCACATAAAGCTTCAGGGTCGTGAGGTCGTCTCCACTTCTCGCGGAGACAAAGAGGGAGTCGCCGTGGTGGTAGGCCGACGCCACCTGCCAGAGCAGGACGGCATCCACGCCGAGGTCGAGATACCGCTTGAACAGGGCCGTGTACGAGACCAGGGAGCGGTCGTACAGGCTCATGTGCAGTTCCGAGTGTAGCCGCTCAGGAGACCGGGGAAGGCGAAGCCCCACAGGTCGTCCAGGGACATCAACAACTCGGCGACGGCCAGGTCACACAGCGCCTCTGGCAGTACAGGTGGGCCCAGAGACACAGGTCCCCCATAGCCCGCTTAGGCAAGGACGCCTGATTCACCTCCGCGAACACCGCGAGGAAATCGCCCACGATGCTAGCCCACGCTCGACTCATAAATTGCTCATTCAGGTTGGACAAAATTTGGGCCTTCGCTAGATTAAGGCCATGAACTCGCTCGGTCGTGCGAAAAGCCGTAGGCCGGAGCAGG
>NZ_JASNGB010000060.1 GCF_030271215.1 Deinococcus rhizophilus
GACGCGGGCGGCGACGCCAACCGCCGCCGCCGCCGCCGGGGACGCCGGGGCGGCAACGGGCCGCAGGGCTAGGGCACAGCCCACAAGCAAGCGGACCAGGGATGCTCTCCCTGGTCCGCTTGGCTTTGCCCTGAGCCGGCGCTACGTCTCGTAGGTTCGCGCCACGCTCGTCAGCACGCTGCGGAACTCGCCCGGCGTGATCAGGCCCATGCTCATGGCGTGGCTGGCGGCGTTGAGGCTGTCAGCGGCGAGCACGAGGTCCACGCCCGCCTTGCGGACCTCCTGGCGCAGCTTCAGGACGCCCTCGTCGCGGCTGGCCTCGGTCACGTCGCGGATGTAGACGGCCAGCACCCGGCTGGGGTGACGGCGCACGACCTCGGCGTAGATCTCGGGGTCTTTCTCGCCGCTGTCCCCGATCAGCACGAAGCCCAGGTCGGGGTAGCGCTCGAAAATTCGCTCGATGACCCCGTGCTTGTAGCCGCCGTGTCCACCCAGCAGGTCAAAGCCCCAGTTGCGCAGGAACATCGGTCCCAGCGGGATGCGGCGGTAGTCGAGAAACTGCCACAGCAGGTCGAAGAAGTTCCACGGACTGCTGGACACGTAAAAGATCGGGTTGCGGGCCTCGCCCTCGCGGGTCAGCGCCCGGTACAGTGCCCCCACCCCGGGAAACGGCAGGCGGGTGCGGGCGTTGCCGGTCAGGCTGGTCATCAGCATGCGCGGCAGGCTGGTCACGTCCGACTGGATCACGGTGTCGTCGAGGTCGCTGATGATGCCGAAGCGGGCCCGGTCCACGACCTGCACGCGGGCGCGGGTGGTCCCCTCACGGCCCTCGATCTGGAGCTGCGCCTCGTGCCAGCCGGGAGCGAAGGGGTCAGCGCCGGGGGCGGGGGCGAACACCAGGGTGAAATAGCCGTCACTGGTGCTCACGTCGCTGGCGGTGACGCCGCCCAGGGTTCCGGTCACGCGCACGCCCCCGACCTCGCGCGAGAGCAGACGCCGCAGCACGTTGCGGAAGTTGCGCCAGCGGGCGTCTCCCTTACGGGCCGGGGCCAGGGTGCGGGGCAGCAGGACGCGGCCCTGCACCTCCACCGACTGCGGGGTGCCCCAGCCCACGTAGGGTTGCAGGATCAACTTGCCCCGCGCCCGCCGGGGCTGCACGTAGCCGCTCACCGCGTGGTCGAGGGCCAGCACCCCCCGCTCCAGCACCGGGAGCGCCCTTTTAAAGGCTGTCTTGGCGACACTCATCTCGCGGGTCAGTTTACGCACGCCGCCGCGCCGCGTGTCTCCGGTGGGCCTGAAGGGAAACTTGTGGTGCGCTAGCGCTGCCCGTCCCGGTGGTCGTAGCGCCGCCGGATCAGCCGGGCCGACACCCGGTCGCCCACCGCAGGCAGAAGGTGGTTCAGCGCCGCGAGCACCGCGTACACGCGCGGCACGATCACCTCGCGGCGGGGGCGCTCCAGCACGTCGGCCACTGCGCGGGCGACGACCTCCGGCCCCGGCATGGGCAGGCGGGCAGAGGCGGTCATCTCGCTTTTCACGAAGCCGGGAGCGATCAGGCTGACGGTGACCCCGGTGCCCTGAAGCTCGCGCCGCAGCCCCAGGGAGAATCCGCGCAGGCCGAACTTGCTGGCCGAATACATGCCGTTGGTCGCCGCCCGCCCCGCCACCGAGCCGATGTTCACGATGTGGCCCCGGCCCCGCGCCCGCATGGAGGGCAGCACCAGCCGGGTCAGTTCGATGGGAGCTTCCAGATTGACCCGCACCACCCGCAGCGGGTCGGGGTCGTCCCACCACCAGCCGCGCTCGACGGTGACGCCCGCGTTGTTGACGAGCACGTCGACCGGGCCGAACTGCGCCTCGGCGGCGGCCAGCAGCGCCCGGCGGTCGGCGTCGGCGGTCACGTCGGTGGGGACGGCCAGCACCCGCGAGCCGGAGGGGTCGAGGCGGCGGGCCAGGGCCGCGAGGCTGTCGGCACGGCGGGCGGCCAGCACCAGGCGGTGGCCCCGCGCGGCGAGGGCCTCGGCGGTGGCGAGGCCGATGCCGCTGGAGGCCCCGGTCAGGAGGACAGTCTGGGGGGTCATGCCCCGCATGGTAGAGCACCCCGGCCCGGTTCCTCAGCCGCCCGTCAGGCCCGCGCGGCAGACTGCCGGGATGAAGCGTACCCGTGCCCTCTTGCTCTGCGCTGGCCTGCTGGGGGTCTCGGCCCCCGCCGCGCCGCGCCTCGTCCCGCTTCCCACCCCGCCCGCAACGGCCGACCTCCCCGAACTTCAGCCCGAGCCGAGCCGTCCGCAGCCCCTCGCGCCGCTGGTGCCGCTGGACACGGTGCCCGCGCCCGCGCCGGTGGTGACGCCCTCCCCTCCTCCCCCGGCGACGTACCGCCCGAGCGACCCCCTCGCCCCCCGGCAGTGGAACCTGACGGCGATCCGGATGCCGGGAGCGTGGGCACAGCTCGCGGGCAGCGGGCGGGGCGCTCCGGTGACGGTGGCGGTGCTGGACACGGGGTACGTCAGCACGCCCGAACTCGCCGGGCGGTTGGTCAGCGGCCACGACTTCGTGTCGGACGCGGCGCGGGCCGGGGACGGCGACGGACGCGACCGGGACGCGAGCGGGGTGGGCGAGGCCGCCTACCACGCCGAGGTGATCGGCAACCTGATCGGCGCGGCGCACGACGGGCGCGGCATGGCCGGGATCAACCCCCGCGCCCGGGTGGTGCAGGTGCGCGTGGCGGGGCAAGACGGGCTGGTGGACCCGCAGGACCTCGCGGACGGGATGAGGTGGGCGGCGGGCCTGCCGGTGGCGGGGGCACCTGTGAACCCCTCCCCGGCGCGGGTGCTCAACCTCAGCCTGTACGCCGACTTCATCCCGCTGACCGGGTGCGACGCCCGCATTCAGGCCGCCGTGGACGCGGTGACGGCGCGGGGAGCACTGGTGGTCGCCGGAGCCGCCAACGACGGGGCCGACGCCGCCGGGTACTCGCCCGCCGGGTGCCGGGGCGTGCTGACCGTGACGAGCGTATCGGAGGCCGGGCAGCGCCCCGGCTACGCCAACTGGGGCCGCAGCGTGGCCCTGGCCGCCCCCGGCGGCGAGCGGGGCCGGGGCATCCTGGCGAGCAGCGTGAGCGGCCCCGGCGGTGAGCGCACCCCCGACGGCACCAGCCTCGCCGCGCCGCACGCCTCCGGAGTCGCCAGCCTGCTGTTCGGGCTCAGGCCCACGCTCACGCCCGCGCAGGTCGCGGGGCTGCTGACTCGCACGGCCACGCCCTTTCCGGGCGGACGCTGCGACCCCGACTCCCGCAAAATCTGCGGCGCGGGCCTGCTGAACGCGGAGGCGGCGGTGCGGGCCGCGCTGGCCTCTTCCCCCTCCCCCTCCCCCACGCCGGGGGGGACGCTCCGCCCCGGGGGGGTGCGTTAGGCTGAAGCCCATGCAGACCCGGAGAACCCTGTGAACGCCCCCGCGTGGCGCATCTGGCTGGTCGTCGCCCTGATGTGTGGCTGAGGCATCCTGGGGATTCGCTTCGGGCAGCAGGGCGAGCTGGTCTTTGCGCTGCTGTGCGCGGCCCTCTTCCTGAACAACGCCGTCACCCTGTGGCGGCTGACGCGGGGCGGCAAGTAGCCGACCAGGGAGCTAACGCAGGGAGACGCGGCTCAGCCGCCACCCCGGCGTGCGCGAACCCCGGATGAGGTCGCGCACGGGCAGCACCACCCGAGCGGACCTCCACGTCTGCGAGGGCTTGTGCAGCGCCCAGCCTCCCCCCAGGGTGACGGCGGCGTGCTCTACCGCCCCGGCTGCGTTCCGCCACACCAGCACCGTTCCCGGCTGGTCGTCGCGGCCACCGGGCCGGGTGCGCTCCGCCAGGAAGGCCTCGAAGGGGTCGCGCTGCATCCACTCCCGCTCGGCCCCAGGCACGCCCGCCGCGCCCATCACGGTGCCGAAGCAGTTGGGTCCACTGGCGTGGGGAAACGTGCCCGCGAGGAGCCGCGCCCCGGGGAGGACGCCCGCCGCAACCTCTCAGACAGTTTCCGGCACCTCGTCCCGGCGGCAGGCCCGCTGATCCTGCGCGACCACCCGCGCCAAGGCGGCGGGCGACAGCAGGGAGGGCCACCACACGAAGCGCGGGCCGGTGAGGTGGGGCAGCAGGTCGGCAAAGTCCCGGACTCGGGGGACGGCGCCCCGGCCATGCCGCCCCTGTGCCCGCACCAGCGCACGCTGCGTGGCAGTCGGGAGGGACAGCCACTCCCCCTCGGTGAGCCAGGCGACGTGATCGGCTCCAGGCGCGACTCCCCAGAGTGCAAACGTGTCCCGCTCCTCGGGCGTGACTCTCGCTTCAACACGGAGTTCGGCGTGCAGTCCCAGCCCCCGCGCCTCCTCCCCCGTCAGGAAGAAGGGCTAACGCTCCAGCGCCAGCCACCCGGCCCACGAGAACACCACGTCCAGCGGGACCGGGATATTCAGGAGATGCATGGGGCGCAGCCTCTCACGCCGGGGGCTTTGCCGCCTCGGTCAAACGGCCAGCCTCACAGTTCCTCGACGTAGACCTCGCCCGCCTCCAGCACCGTGCGGTAGATCTTGACGGGTTTGACGGCGGGAAGCGCCCTCGCCTTGCCGGTGGCGAGTTCGAACCTGCCCCCGTGCTTGGCACAGGTGATGCGCCCGGCGCTGACTTCGCCGCCCAGCAGCGGGTAGTCCTTGTGGGTGCAGTTGTTGCGTAGGGCGTAAAACTGGCCCTCGTAGCGGACGACCATCACGCTCACGCCCTCCACACTGACCTCGGTCTGGCTGCCCTCCGGCAGTTCAGCCTCCCGCCCAACCCGCACCCGCCCCTGTGTCTCGCTCATCGGGGCGAGTCTAGCGGGGCGGGTGCGGGGCTTACGGGTGAGGTTTATTCAAACAGCGTGCTGACGCTCTCGCCGGTGTGGATGTTGGCGATGGCGCTGGCGAAGAGGGGCGCCACGTCGAGCACGGCGAGCTTGCCGTTCGAGGCCGCGACCTTCTCCGGGGAGACGTAGACGGTGTTGGTGCTGGCCACCTGGGTCACGTCGAGGGCGGCGATGCGCTCGATGGCGGGGCCGGTGTACACGCCGTGCGTGACGGCCACATACACGTCCCTGGCGCCCATGCCCCGCGCCAGATTCACCGTCTCCACCAGGCTTCCGGCGGTGCTGATCTCGTCGTCCACGATAAAGACGGTCCTGCCCTCCACCTCCCCGATCAACGCGCGGGAGCGGACCTCGGTGTCCGAGAGCCGTTCCTTGTCGATCATGGCGAGGCCGGAGTCGAGGCGGCGGGCGATCTGGCTGGCACGCTTGATGCTGCCCGCGTCGGGGGCCAGGACCACGCCCTCGTGGGCGTTTGGCACGCAACTCTTGAAATGCTGGCTCAGGACCAGATCTGCCGAGAGGTGGTCGACCGGCACCTTGAAAAAACCGTGGACCTGCGGCGCGTGCAGGGTCATGGTGAGCACCCGGTCGGCGCCCGCCGCCTCCAGCAGGTCGGCGACGAGGCGCCCGGCGATGGAGATGCGCGGGCTGTCTTTCTTGTCGCTGCGCGAGTACGAGTAGTAGGGAATCACCGCCGTGACCCGGCCCGCCGAGGCGCTCTTGGCGGCGTCGATCATCAGCATCAGCTCCATGATCGCGTCGCTGACGGGCGTGGAAAAGCTCTGGACGATAAACACGTCGCCCTCGCGCAGGGACTGCTCGTAGTGGACGATCAGGTTGTCGTTGGTGAACTTCTCGGTCTTGCTGCGCCCGAGGGGCACACCGAGGCTGCCGCAGATCGCCTGCGCGAGCGGGCGGTTGCTCTGCCCGGAGAACACCAGCAGGGGTTGACGGCGGCTCTGGGTCAGGCGCTCGGACATGGGGCTTGGGGAGACGGTCACGGTGAGGTACCTCCGGAAGAAAGGCAGGGGGGCAGGGACGTGTCGCCGCAGCGCGGCCGCACAGCAGCATACCTGCCCCGGACACATTCGCGCCGGGGGGGCCTTTCATGAATCTCCCTCACCCCGCTGCTTCGCCGCGCCCCTCTCCTCTCTGGAGGACCGGCAGGGGAAGAGGGGGAAGAAAAGCCCCCTCCGGGGGGAGAGGGGTGGGTCAGGGGCCTGGCTGCGAGGGCTGGAAGAGGGTGGCCCTCAGTCCCCCCGGCCGAACAGCTTGCCCACCTTGCCCAGCAAACCTTCCTTGGGCTCGTTGACCTCGTCGCCCACCGCGCGGGCGTAGGCGTGCAAGGCTTCCCTGGCCTCGGGGCTCAGGGCGGAGGGCCTGGGCACCGAGAGCTGGTACTCCACGATCAGGTCGCCCATCCCCGACCCCTGGAGGCGGGGCATCCCCTGCCCGCGCAGGCGGTGCAGTTCGCCGTGCTGGGTCCCGGCCTTGACCTCCACCGTCTGCGGGCCGTCGAGGGTGGGTACCGTGATCTCGCCGCCCAGCGCGGCCTTGGCAAAGCCGATAGGGGCCGTGTAGATCAGGTGCTCCTGCTCACGCCGCAGCTCGGGGTGGGGCTGCATCTCGAGATGCACGTACAGGTCGCCGTTGCCGCCGGGTCCGTGGTGGCCGCGCCCGGCCACCCGGATGCGGTATCCCTCGTCGATGCCGCGCGGCAGCTTGACGGGCACCCGCTCGGTCCCCAGGGTGTGGCCGCGCCCCTTGCACACGGTGCAGGGGTCCACGACCGTCTGCCCCTCGCCCCGGCAGGTGGGGCAGGGCTGCTGGGTCTCCACGACCCCGAAGATGGTCCGCGCCTGCGCCCGCACCGCGCCCGCACCGCCGCAGGTGGCGCAGCCTTTGGGCGGCTGCCCGCCGGGTTCGGTGCGGCTGCCCTGGCAGTGCTCGCAAACGGTCAGGCGGTCGACCTCGACCTCGATCTCCTCGCCCGCGCGGGCCTGCTCCAGCGTGATTCGCGCCTCGACCTCGATATCGTCCCCGCGTGCCGGACCCCGGCGACCGCCGCGCCCGGCCATGCCCCCAAACAGTTGCTCGAAGATGTCCATCGGGTCGAAGCCCGCGCCGCCCATCCCGCCGAAGGGGTCGCCACCCGGCCCGGCTCCCGCACCCGGCGCCGACCCGAAGCGGTCGTAGTGCGCCCGTTTCTCGGCGTCGGACAGGACCGCGTAAGCCTCGTTGATGCGGGCGAACTGCTCGGCGGCCCCCGGCTCCTTGTTGCGGTCGGGATGGAACTTCAGGGCCAGCTTGC
This sequence comes from Deinococcus rhizophilus, assembly GCF_030271215.1. Lineage (GTDB taxonomy): Bacteria > Deinococcota > Deinococci > Deinococcales > Deinococcaceae > Deinococcus > Deinococcus rhizophilus. Next base: position 7,189 of record NZ_JASNGB010000060.1, read on the forward strand.
GGTAACTGCTCTTGATCTCATCGGCGTCCGCGCTGCGCGGCACACCCAGCAACTCGTAATAGTCCATGGTTTTGTTTTGCCGGGCCTGCACCCGACCTCCGGGGTCAGGTTAACACGACCGGACTCAGGAAACGTGGGTGTGATTGGACAGATGACGCAAGGTCCGCAGCGCAGGTTTATGGTCGGAGGCCCAGTTCACTCTGGACGCCGCGGCCCCTGGCTGTGGGCTGGTCAAGGTTCCGCCCGACGCGCTCGACTGCCCCGTACCCTTGGCTGTCCGCCATGAAAGACGCCGCGGCTCCACTGTGTGGGGTTGGGTCGCCCATGGAGCGAGCCTCCAGCGTTGAAACAGGCTCAGCTTTCCCAGTCCAGGATCACCTTGCCACTCTGCCCGCCCAGCACCGCGTCGAAGCCCTGCTGGAAGTCGCCGATGGCAAAGCGGTGGGTCAGGACCGGCGTGAGGTCGAGGCCCGACTGGATCAGGGCGGTCATCTTGTACCAGGTTTCGAACATCTCGCGGCCGTAGATGCCCTTCAGGGTCAGCATCTTGAAAATCACGGCGTTCCAGTCGATGTCCACCCGGCCCGAGGGGATCCCCAGAATGGCGACCTTGCCGCCGTGGTTCATCACCCCCACCATCTGCGCGAAGGCAGCGCCCGACCCGCTCATCTCCAGGCCCACGTCGAAGCCCTCGGTCATGCCGAGTTCCGATTGCGCGACCTCCCACAGGTCCTCTTTCGCCACATTCACCGCGCGGGTGGCCCCCATCCGGCGGGCGAGGTCCAGGCGGTAGTCGTTCACGTCGGTGACGACCACGTTCCGCGCCCCCACGTGCCGGGCGATGGCGGCGGCCATCACGCCGATGGGCCCCGCGCCCGTGATCAGCACGTCCTCGCCCACGAGGTCAAAGGAGAGCGCCGTGTGCACCGCGTTGCCGAAGGGGTCAAAGATCGCCGCGATCTCGTCGGGAATGTCGTCCGGCAGCTTGAAGGCGTTGAAGGCGGGCAGCACGAGGTACTCGGCAAAGGAGCCGGGGCGGTTGACGCCCACCCCCAGCGTGTTGCGGCAGAGGTGCCGCCGTCCGGCGCGGCAGTTGCGGCAGTGCCCGCAGGTGACATGCCCCTCGCCGCTGACCCGGTCCCCGACCGCAAACCCGCGCACCTCCGACCCCATCCCGGCCACCACACCCACGTACTCGTGCCCCACGACCATGGGCACGGGAATCGTCCTCTGCGCCCACTCGTCCCACCTGTAGATATGCACGTCGGTGCCGCAGATGGAGCTGTTCCTGATACGGATCAGCAGGTCGTTGGGGCCGGGGGTAGGCACCGGGGCCTGCACCATCCACAGGCCCTCGCGGGCTTCCTGTTTGCTGAGGGCCTTCATGGTCGTGGGGAGCGTGAGGTCAGGGGTGGGGGCAGTCATGGCAGGGAATCCTCGGGGGGTGGGGAGCGGGGCGGAGCAGCAACCCCCGCAGGATACCGCCCGGCCCCAGGCGGGACGGTCACGGGCTCCCCACGGCAGGGAGAAGCGCTACCCTGCGTCCATGACCCAGCCCATGAACCCCCAGCAGCAGTTCCGCAGCGCCCGCAGCGGCCGGAATGTCGTGCCCGGCTGGACCACCCTCGTCCCGGGGCAGCCCGACACGGTGGAGGTCCAGCTTGATGTGGACGCTGCCGACATCGGCCGCGAGCAGGCGCTTCTGCTCGTCGAATACTGGGCGACGCCGGACGACGTGACCCTGCAGAGCATCCTGCCGGTGCGGGCCTTTCGCTCGGCTGCCGAGGGCTGGTGCCTCTTCGTGCCGTCGCAGGGGCGGGTGCTGATCCGGGCCATCGACCCGCAGCCCGCGCCCCCGGTGCTGGCGAGCCACTGGCTGAACATCGAACCCGGCACCCAACCGGGCACGGTGGTCAGCGTGGCAGTGAAATTCCCCACCTCGGGGGACGCGGCCCCCGCTGGCAACCTCTCGCTGAACAACTGATACGGACTCCGATTGAATCGTTTACGAAGTGATTCAATCCGAGCGGAGGCGAGAAGGAGAAAGGGCGGGTTCCGGGAGATGGATGGACTTCCGGTGGTGTCCCGGAAGTAAAGGAATTGGACGGAATCCGTATGACTCCGGCTACCCCAACAGCAGCGCCTCCAGGCCCCGGCGGGCAGCGGCGAGCGCCTCGGGGATGCGCCACGCGGCGCGGTCCCGGGGACCGACCGGATTNAAAGGAATTGGACGGAATCCGTATGACTCCGGCTACCCCAACAGCAGCGCCTCCAGGCCCCGGCGGGCAGCGGCGAGCGCCTCGGGGATGCGCCACGCGGCGCGGTCCCGGGGACCGACCGGATTGCTCACGCCGCGCACCTCCAGCGCGGGAAGGCCCGCGAGCAGCGCGGCGTGGGCCACCCCCGCTCCTTCCATCCCCTCGGTGAGCGCTCCGGGGTGACGGGCAGCCCATGCCTGCGCACCCCCCCGGCTGCCGGTCACCGTGCCCAGGGTGAGGGTGGGACCGTACGCGGCCCCCAGCCGGGCAGCCAAGGCCTCCGCGCCGTCCCAGACTTCAAAGACCCCGGCGTGTGCTTCTCCCGGCAGCACGGACAGCCCCAGCGCGTCCAGTCCCAGGAAAGCGGAACCGTCCCAGGCACCGAGGTCCGCCTGCACAATCCGCGACGACACGGCGAGGTCGCCCGGTTCCAGCCCGCTGCCCGGATAGGCCCCACCGATGCCCGCACTCACCGCAAGGTCGTAGCGCTGCCGCCCTAGCGCCGACGCTGTCACCAGGGCCGCCGCGACCGGGCCGACCCCGCTCACCACCACGTCGGCGGGCAGGTCACGGAGCCCCTCGGCTTCCACGGCGGTAGCCACCACGATCAGAACACGCATGGCCCACAACGTAGCGCCCCAGCAGAAGCCAGGGCGCTGCGAGTGTCAGAAAGGGTTACTCCACGACCTTCAGCCGCACGTCCACGTTCCCGCGCGTCGCCACGCTGTAGGGGCAGACCTCGTGAGCAGCCTGCATCAGGGCTTCGGCCTGCTCGCGGGTCAGGCCGGGAAAGCGACCTTCAAGTTCCACGTCGAGGGCGAAGGCCAGCCCGCTCTTTTGCAGTCCCACGCGGGCCGTGACCGTACTGTCGTCGCTCAGCTCGATCTTCTGGCGGCGGGCGACCACGCCCAGCGCCCCCTGAAAGCAGGCCGCGTACCCGGCGGCGAACAGTTGCTCGGGGTTGGTGCCGGGGCCGCCGTCGCCGCCCATCTCGCCCGGCACGCTGAGGTTCAGGTCCAGACGGCCATCGGTGCTGCGGACATGGCCCGCCCGGCCTCCGGTGGCGGTCGCTTCGGCGGTGTAGAGGTTGCTCATGGCGGACATGATGGCGTGTCGGTGACGCAAATGAAAGGACGCCTGCCTGGGCAAGCGTCCTGGGTGGAGAAGAGGGTCAGGCGTCGCTCTTGACGAGGGTCGGCGGCTGCACCGCGCTCGCCCCGTTGCCCTTCGGTCTGCCCCGGTCTTGCAGCAGGCTCAGCAGGTTGACCCCGGTCGCGTTCTCGACCTGCTCGACCATCCCGATGATGTTGGCGGGCAACGTCTGCATGGCCGTGCGGGTGGCCTGCCCGTTGCCGGAGTCGATCACGGTGAGCTTGTCGATCTGCATGCCCTGCACGCTGGCCGCGAACTGCTCCACGATGCCGGGCAGCATGTTCAGCACGTAGGCGCGCTCGCCCTCGGGACCCGCGTTGCGGAAGGCGTCCACCATCAGGCTGACGGCCTGGGCCTTGGCGCGGCCTTCCTCGATGATGGGCGCGGCGGCGGCCTGCGCGGCGAGCAGTTCGGCTTCCCGCTTGGCACGGGCGGGGGCCACGACGTCGGCCTCCAGCCGCTTCTGGTTGAGCAACACGCGCTCCTGCTCGAGCTGTTGCTCGGCGATGACCTTGGCCTGCTCGGCGCTGACCTTCGCCTCGTTCTCGCGGGCGGCCGAGATGGCCTCGAGTTCGGCGCGGCGGATGCGGAGTTCGGTCTCGCGTTCCAGGATGGCCTGCTGAGCGGCGGTCTGGGCGACCTGCGAGCGTTGCCGGGCCTGGGCTTCCACCTCGGCGGCCTCGGCGTTTTGCTGGGCCTCGATGGTGCGGGCCTGACGCTGGGCCTCGGCGCGGCGCTGGCGCAGGGTGGCTTCCAGGGCCGCCTGCTCCTGCTCGAAGTTCTGCTGGGCACGGACCTTGGCGAGTTCGGATTCCACCGCCGCCTCGTTCTGGCGGGCAAGCTGGATCGCATTCAGTTCGGTGCGCCGGACCTCCAGCTTGTTCTGCTCCTCGATGATCGCCTGCTGGCTGATCGCCTGCGCGACCTGGCTGCGCTGCACGGCCTGGGCTTCCGCCTGGGTCGCCTCGGCGTTGCGCTCGGCCTCCGCGATGCGGGCCTCCTTGAGGACCTCGGCGGTCTTGCGCCGCCCGATGGAATCGAGGTAGCCGCCCACGTCGGTCACGTTCTGGATCTTGAGAGTGTCGAGCTTGATCCCGAGGTTGTTGGTGTCGTGCTCGGCCTCCTCGATCAGAGCCTCGGCGAATCTGAGGCGGTCCTCGTTGATCTCCTCGGGAGTCAGGGTCGCCACCACCCCGCGCAGGTTGCCCTCCAGCGTGTCGCGCACGATGGTGGTCAGGCTCTCGCGCGGCACGTCCAGAAAGCGCTCGATGGCGTTACTGAGTTGCGGCTCCTGCGCGTTGAGCTTCACGTTGGCGACGGCGTGGATCTTGAGGGGGATGCCGCCCTTGGAGTAGGCGTTCTCGATGGAGAGGTCCAGCGGAATGGTCGTGAGGTCCATCCACGACACCTTTTCCAGCACCGGAATCCGGAAGGCCCGCCCGCCCCGGATCACCCGGTAGCCCACCGTGTCGCCTTCCGCGGTGCGGCGGCTGCGGCCCGAGATCACCAGGACCTTGTTGGGCGGCACCACGATCAGGAAGCTCTTGATGATGGCCAGCACAAGAAAGATGCCCAGCAGGATGAGGAAGGCGGTCACGAGGGTTGCGGTCATGAGAGGCTCCTTTTGAGCTGGGAAGACGGGAGGCGGAGGTCAGGCAGGCGGGGCCACCCGGGGCGGGTCACGGGTCACGGCCGTCCCAGGCGCCCACGTCGAGGACGCCGCCCTGCACGCCCAGCACGATCACGGCGTCTCCCACCTTCAGGGGGTCCACGCTGCGGGCGAGGGCCTGCTCGATCTGCCCGGACACCGTGACGGCCACCTTGCCCAGTCGGCCCGGCGTGGGGGCCACGAGCACCTTGCCCGTGCGCCCGGTCAGCCGACCCGCCGCCCCGCTGACCTCGCCGCGCGTGCGGGCCAGCCGGAACGCGAAGGCCGTGAACCCTCCCACCGCCAGCCCCGTCACCAGGGCCATCACCAGTTGCCCCATCCCGCCGAGGCCCAGCAGCCCGGCCACCGTCCCCGCCAGCCCGAAAAAGGCCGCGAAGCTCACCAGCGAGCGCAGCGAGAACCACGAGGCGAGGTCGCCTGCCTCCGGGTGGTCCGTGGGCGCGTCATGGTCGTGCCCGCCCACCAGCGACAGCACCAGCAGGCCGCCGCCCACGATCAGGCACAGCAGATAAAGGTCCATGTTCAGGGTGTCCTCCTCGCTTCAGGGTACGCGGGGAGGGAGGCGGAAGTTGCCGAGCTTGCGGGCCTCCTCCTCCTACGGCATCAGCCGGTCCACCCGCCACCCCTCCCCTGCCCGCGCGTAGCGGAAGCGGTCGTGCATCCGGTTGCGGCGGCCCTGCCAGAACTCCCACTCGGAGACGGCGACGCGGTAGCCGCCCCAGTACTCCGGCCTGGGAACGGGCGTGCCCTGCGGGTAGCGGGCCTGCAAGTCGGCGAATCTGGCCTCCAGCACCCCCCGGTTCGGGATGGGCGCACTCTGCGGGTCGCTGGCGTGGGCGGCGAGCTGGCTCTGGTAGGGCCGGGCGTGGAAGTAGGCGGTGCTCTCGTCTTCGGAGACCCGTTCGACCCGCCCGTAGGCCCGCACCTGCCGCTCCAGTTCGGCCCAGTGGAACAGCACCTCGGCCTGTGCGTTGGCGGCGAGGTCGCGGCCCTTGCGCGAGTCGTAGTTGGTGTAGAAGGTCAGGCCGCCCTCCTCCGCCCCGCGCAGCAGCACGGTCCGCACCGAGGGCCGTCCGGAGGCGTCGGCGGTGGCGAGGCTGAGGGCGTAGGGCTCGCGCAGGTCCGCCGCGATGGCCTCGTCCAGCCAGGTCCGGAACTGGAGCAGGGGGTCGGTATTCAGGTCCGAGCGGCGCAACTCGGCGCGGGTGTACGACAGGCGCAGGCCGGTGAGGTCGGTCATGCAGGGTCCTCCGTTCGCAGGGGCTGGCACACGGGGCAGAAGTGGGTGCCGCGCTGCGCGAGCACGGTTTTTTCGATGGGCACCCCGCAGCGTGGGCAGGGCTGCCCGGCGCGGCCGTAGACGGCGTGACGGCCCTGAAAGGCGCCCGGTTCGCCGTCATGCTGGCGGTAGTTGCCCAGGCCGTCGCCCAGGGAACTGCCCCCGGCCTCCACCGCCTCGTGCATCACGTCGCGGACGGCATGGTAGAGGCGGCCCGCCTCCCCCGGGGTCAGGCGGCTCTGCGCGGGGTGCAGTCTTGCCCGCCACAGGCTCTCGTCGGCGTAGATGTTGCCCACACCGCTGACCGGCTTTTGCGAGAGCAGCCAAGGCTTGACGGCTCCAGCGTTCGCGGCCAGCCGCACGAACTCCTCCTCCCGGAAGTCCTCCGAGAGCGGCTCTGGCCCCATCCCCAGCAGGGTGGGCATCCCGGTATACACCCCGCGCGGCACGACCGCCATCTTGCCGAAGCGCCGGGGGTCGTGGAAGTAGAGGGTTCCTGCGTCGGTGGTGAGGGTCACGCGGGTGTGCGGTCCCTCCTCCAGCCGGAAGCCCCCGGTCATGCCCAGATGCACGATCAGGTCGTGTTCCTCGCCATCGGCCTCCGCCGCCGCGAGGTGCAGCATCAGGTACTTGCCCCGGCGCGACAGGCCGCTGACCTGCCGCCCGTGCGCGAGCCCGGTGTCGCGGTAGCGGTGCGGCGCGTCGTGCGTGACCTGAAGGATGGTGCGCCCGGCGAGCAGCGGCTCGATCTTGCGGCGCGTGGTTTCCACCTCGGGCAGTTCGGGCATGGGGCGAGGATAGCGGGCCGGCTTTCCCAGAACAGAGTGCAGCGCTGCCCTATCCTGCCTGCCATGCCCACCCTGCTGCTCACCGGCTTCGAGCCCTTCCACACCCACCCCGTCAACCCCAGCGCGGAGGCGGCGGGCGCCCTGGACGGTATGGAGGTGGGCGGGGTGCGCGTTCAGTCGGCCCTGCTGCCGGTAGAGCCGGGAGCGGCGGCTGGAACGCTGTTCGGCCTGCTCATGCGCCATCAGCCCGGCGCGGTGCTGCTGACCGGCCTCGCGGCGGGCCGTCCCCAGGTCACGCTGGAACGGGTCGCCGTGAACGTGATGGACTTCCGCATTCCCGACAATGCCGGGCAGACCTACCGCGACGCCCCTGCCTGCACGGACGCCGGGGCACCCACTGCCCTCCTCTCCACCCTGCCCCTGCGCCCGATTCTGGCGGCGTGGCGGGAGGCCGGGATTCCCGGAGACATCAGCAACACGGCGGGGCTGTACGTGTGCAATTTCGTGATGTACCATGCGCTGCACCACCTTGCAGCAGAGGGCCGGACCCACGTCCCCTGCGGCTTCCTGCACGTCCCCGCCAACGCCGAAGTCGCTCTGGCCGTGCCGGAGGACCGCCCGGCCCTCCCCTACCTGCCCCAGTCCGAGATCACGCGGGCGGTGCGGGTGGCGGTGGAGACGCTGGCGGGCCACCTGAGGTAGCGGGCTCACGGAAACGGCGCCTTGCCCGCGACCCAGCCTCCCCCCGGCCCCCCCGCCCAGTGCCACTCGCCGGGGCTCTCCGGCTTGCGGGCCAGCGCCTGTGCCACAGCCGCCAGCGGCACCCGCCGGGCGAAGC
>NZ_JASNGB010000061.1 GCF_030271215.1 Deinococcus rhizophilus
CGCGTGGGCCCGCTGCCCGCCCAGCACGTCGGCCAGCAGGGTGCGCGGCAGGGCGGGCCGGGCGGGGTCGATCAGCCCGGCTTCCGCCACATAGGTGAGGTCGTGCCCCGGGACCTCCGGCGTGCGGGTGTCTCCCACGATGGGGACCCGGCACAGGCGCGGGAAGTCCCGTCCCAGCGTTCCGCCGTCCAGCCCCAGCCGCCCCAGTGCCGAGGGACGGCTGCTCGTGAGCAGGAGGTCGGCCCCGACCAGCAATGCCCGCAATTCGGCGTGTCCAGCCGCCCCCTTGACGTCCAGCCGCCGCACCTCCACCCCCCGCGTCAGCTCCCCGTACCACTCGGGCGCCCACCCCGCGAAGGGGTCACCCCCCGGCGGTTCCACCTTGACGACCTGCGCCCCGTCGTCCCGCAGCGCGGCGGCGGCGAGGGGGCCCGGCAGGTTGGGCGCGAGGCTCAGGACCGTGAAGCCGTGCAGAGGGCCTGACATGAGGTATCCTCCCACGCCTGTCTGTTGTCCCCATAGGGGTAACGGCGTTCCTGTGCCGGAGACGGGGTGTGTTCAGGGCGCTCCGCCTATGATGGACCCATCACCCGCGCCCCTCGCGGGGGCCTGCCACAAGGCGGCCAGAAGGAGACTGACATGGCGATGAACCTGTTCGGTGCGCGTGACGTGCTCACCACCAAGGCTGGGCAGAAGCTCTATTTCTACGACCTGAACAAGCTTCAGGTGGACGGCGCGGACATTGCCCGCCTGCCTTTCTCGGTCAAGGTGCTGCTCGAGAGCGTCCTGCGCGAGGCCAACAACTACGACGTGCGCGAGGAGGATGTCCGCGCCGTCGCGAACTGGAAGCCCGTCAACGAGGAGATCGAGATCCCCTTCAAGCCCGCCCGCGTGATCCTGCAGGACTTCACGGGCGTGCCCGCCGTCGTGGACCTCGCCTCCATGCGCGACGCGATGGTGAAGCTCGGCGGCGACCCCAACCAGATCAACCCGCTGATCCCGGTCGACCTCGTGATTGACCACTCGGTGCAGGTCGACGAGTTCGGCACCGACTTTGCCCTCGCCAACAACATGGCGCTGGAGTTCGAGCGCAACCGCGAGCGCTACGAGTTCCTCAGGTGGGGCCAGCAGGCCTTCGACAACTTCGGCGTGGTGCCGCCCGCGTCGGGCATCATCCACCAGGTCAACCTCGAGTACCTCGCCAAGGGCGTGCAGAGCCGCCCCGAGACGGTGGACGGGGAAGAGGGCGGCGTGGTCGTGTACCCCGACAGCCTCGTCGGGACCGACAGCCACACCACCATGATCAACGGCCTGGGCATCGTGGGCTGGGGCGTGGGCGGCATCGAGGCCGAGGCCGTGATGCTGGGCCAGCCCATCTACATGCTGATGCCCGAGGTGATCGGCTTCAAGGTCACGGGCGCGATGCCCGAGGGCGCGACCGCCACCGACCTCGCCCTGCGCGTCACGCAGATGCTGCGCGAGAAGGGCGTGGTGGGCAAGTTCGTGGAGTTCTACGGGGCGGGCCTGAGCAGCATGACCCTGCCCGACCGCGCGACCATCGCCAACATGGCCCCCGAGTACGGCGCGACGATGGGCTTTTTCCCGGTGGACGAGGAAGCGCTGCGCTACCTGCGCCGCACCGGCCGCCTGGAGGACGAGATCGAACTCGTGGAGGCGTACTACAAGGCGCAGGGCATGTTCCGCACCGACGAGACGCCCGATCCCGTCTTCACCGACACCATCGAACTCGACCTCTCGACCATCGTCCCCAGCCTCGCCGGGCCCAAGCGCCCGCAGGACCGGGTGGACCTGACCGACATGCACACGGTCTTCGCGGAGGCCCTGACCGCGCCGGTCAAGAACCGCGGCTTCGAGCTGGGCGCGGACAAGCTGGAGGCCCAGGGGACCATCGGCGGCACCGAGATCAGGATCGGGCACGGCGCGGTCACGCTGGCGTCCATCACCTCCTGCACGAACACCTCCAATCCCAGCGTCCTCATCGCGGCGGGCCTCGTGGCGAAAAAGGCCGTCGAGAAGGGCCTGAAGCCCAAGCCCTGGGTCAAGACCAGCCTCGCGCCCGGCTCCAAGGTCGTGACCGAGTACCTCGAAGCCGCCGGGCTTCAGGACTACCTCGACCAGATCGGCTTCAACACGGTCGGGTACGGCTGCATGACCTGCATCGGCAACTCGGGACCGCTGCCCGAGCCCACCGTGCAGGCCATCGACGAGGGCAACCTGGTGGTGGCCTCGGTGCTGTCGGGCAACCGCAACTTCGAGGGCCGCGTCAACCCCCACATCAAGGCGAACTACCTCGCCTCGCCGCCGCTGGTCGTGGCCTACGCACTGGCAGGCACGGTCGTCAATGACATCGTGAACGATCCCATCGGGCAGGGCAGCGACGGCCAGCCCGTCTACCTGCGCGACGTGTGGCCGACCGGCGCCGAGATCCAGACGATCATGGATCAGGCGATCAACGCCGAGATGTTCAAGCGGGTCTACGACGGCATCGAGCAGAGCAACGCCGAGTGGAACGCGATCCCGGTCGCCGAGGGGGCGCTGTACAACTGGAACCCCGAGTCCACCTACATCCAGAACCCGCCCTTCTTCGAGACCCTGGCGGGCGGTCCCAATGAGATCACCTCCATCGAGGGTGCCCGCGTGCTGGTGAAGGTCGGGGACTCGGTGACCACCGACCACATCAGCCCGGCCGGGTCCTTCAAGGCCGACACCCCGGCGGGCAAGTACCTGCTGGAGCGCGGCATTCAACCCAAGGACTTCAACTCCTACGGCTCGCGCCGGGGCAACGACCGCATCATGACGCGCGGCACCTTTGCCAACATCCGCCTCAAGAACCAGCTCGCGCCCGGCACCGAGGGGGGATTTACCACCAACTTCCTGACGGGCGAGGTGACCTCCATCTTCGACGCCTCGACCGCCTACAAGGAAGCGGGCGTGCCGCTGCTGGTCTTTGCGGGCAAGGACTACGGCATGGGCTCCAGCCGCGACTGGGCCGCCAAGGGCACCTTCCTGCTGGGCGTGAAGGCCGTGATCGCCGAGAGCTTCGAGCGCATCCACCGCTCCAACCTTGTCGGGATGGGCGTGCTGCCCCTGCAGTACAAGAACGGCGAGACCGCCGACAGCCTGGGCATTGGGGGCGACGAGACCTTCGACCTGATCCTGCCCGGCGACCTGAAGCCCCGCCAGGACGTGACCCTGCGAATCACGAAGGACGGCGTGGCGCGTGAGGTCACCCTCCAGTGCCGCATCGACACGCCGGTCGAGATCGACTACTACAAGAACGGCGGCATTCTCCAGACCGTGCTGCGCGGCATTCTGGAGCGCAGCGGCCAGAAGGCAGGCGCTCAGGCGTAAGCCGGTTCGGTTCGTAGAAGAGCCACAGAGAGCCCCCACCCGTCTATAGGGTGGGGGCTTCGTCGGTCATCAGGGTTCTCTCTTCTGTTCCCGCCTATTCCCGCCGCACCCGCTCGGGCCGCAGGCTGCCCTGCGGCGTCTGGAGGTAATGCCCCAGCCACGCCACCACGACGAGCAGGTGCACGCTCAGCAGGCCGAACAGCGCCGTGTCGGGCTGCGCGGTGTGCCCGTAAGCCCCGACCAGCTGGAACAGCGTCAGGGTCAGCAGCACCCTGAAGCGGCGCTCGGGAAACCGCAGGTAGGCGTAGCTGCCCGCCGCCATGCTAAACAGCAGGGGAAGCAGCAGAGCATTGAACATCTCTTGACCCATACCTCATTCTGAGTCAGAGACTGCGGCGGCACTTGTGGGTTGAGCGGGGGGCCGTCTGCCCTCCCGCAGTCAGGCTCGGTGAGAATCATGTGTCCGGCTCAAGGGTGGCGCAAGGTTGCGTCAACCCCGGGTGAGGGAAGGTGCATCCCACGCGCGGGGCCGAGTTCCTAGACTCGCCGCAGGAGGCTGACTTATGGCTCGATTGCAAGGTACTGGCGGGGGCGGCGGCCGCACGGCGCTGCTGATTGTTCTGATCCTGCTCATTCTGTTCCTACTCGCGTATTTTCTATACCTCAAGCCCCAGGGCATCCTCGACCTCGGTTTCTGAGCCGGGGCCCATTCCCACATTCATTCCTACACTCGGAGGACTCGCATGATCAAAGGCAAAGACCTGCTGGGCCGCAACGTCGTGGCCATCAACACCGGCGAGCGCATCGACAGCGTGCGCGACCTCGTTTTCGACCACCAGGCCAATCAGGTGCTGGGGCTGCTCGTCGACGAGGGCGGCTGGTTCCGCTCGGCGCGGGTGGTGCCCTTCGAGGCGATCCGTTCCATCGGCGAGGACGCCATCATGGTGGACAGCGCGGCCGCCGTGACCTCCACCCGTGAGGATGGCCGACTTGCCGAGGTGCTGGATTCCAACGTCAGCCTCGTCGGCATGACGCTGCTGACCACCGACGGCCAGAACCTGGGCAAGATCGCCGACGTGTATTTCGAGGAGATGACCGGGCGCGTGGAAGGCTACGACGCGACGGGCGGGATCTTCAGCGACCTGACCAGCGGCCGGAGCTTCGTGCCCGCGCCCGAGGACGTGCAGATCGGGCAGGACGCGGCCATTGTGCCGGTCAGCGTGGCGACCGCCATGCAGGAGCAGGAGCCCGGTGGCCTGAAGGGGGCCTACCAGAGCGCCGCCGAGAGCGTCAAGCACGGTTACGAGAACATCGCAGAAGCCACCAAGGAGCGCCAGAAGGAGTACGTCGTCGGCAAGACAGCGGGCGGCGACATCACCCTTGAAGACGGCAGCGTGATTGTCCACAAGGGCGACATCATCACCGCCGAGCAGGCCGACCAGGCCGAGGGAGCGGGCAAGCTGGCCGCGCTCGCGACCGCCGCGACGGGCGGGGTGCTCTCGGAAGCCTACGGCAGCGCCAGGGAGCGGGTGCAGGGCAGCGTGGAGGATCTGCGCGGGGCCAGCGCCGATCGTCAGAAGGACTACGTGATCGGCAAGACCGCTGCCACCGACGTGACCGCCGAGGTGGCCGACGGGGTGCAGGAGGTCATTGTCCATCAGGGCACCGTCATCACGCCCTTCCACGCCGAGCGGGCCGAGCAGGCAGGGCGACTTCCTGCCCTGGTCGCGGCGGCGGGTGGCGGCAGCCTCTCCGAGACGGTGCAGACCCTGACCGGACGCAGCGAACCCACCACCGTGGAGGACACCATCGGGCGCCGGGTCCGCAGCGACGTGCGGACGCCCACGGGCAACCTGCTCGCCGTGCAGGGCCAGATCGTGACCCCCGCCGTGGCCGAGCGGGCCCGGACGCTGGGGCTGGAAGCCGCGCTGATCGCCGCGACGGTCGCCCCGCAGACGGGGGGCAGCGGCGCCGGGACCGCTGCGGCCCTGTCGGGGGGCGTGGCGAGCGTCAGCGAGGGCGCGAGCAACCTGCTCGACCGTGCCAAGTCGTGGTTCAGCGACAAGCGCGAGGAGGCTGGAGAGGCCCTCGAGAACCGACAGGAGCAGCAACTGGAGCAGAAGGTGCGCGACGCCCTGGGACGCCCCGTCACCCGCGTGATCCTGGCTCCCGACGACACCATCATCCTCAACGTCGGCGAGATCGTGACCCACAAGGCCATCGATGCTGCGCGGGCCGGGGACGTGCTCGACATCCTGGTGGGCAGCGTGAGCAAGGAGGAGCCGGTCATCGATCCCCTCGCGGTGCGCCCCCATGAGACGGGCGTCGCCGCGCTGGAAGGTCAGGCGGACCTGGCCGAGGCAGGACGGCTGGACGACGGGACCCAGGCGGGAATGAGCCCGGTGGACCCCGCCGATCCCACCCGCCGCAGCTGAGCCTCTAGGGCTGAGGGCGGACCCCCACATACGGGAGGTCCGCCCTCTCCTGTCGTGCCCGTCAGTTGCGGAAGATGACTTCCTCACGGTGGAAGGACCGCAGTGCCAGCAGCCCCAGCAGCAGCGCTCCCAGCAGGTTGGCCCCGATGGCGCTCAGGGCGTGCCCGGCCGTGAGGTTGCCGCGCACCACATCGAGGATGGCGACCATGCTTCCAAACAGCGGAATGGCGTAGATGCCGTCGCCCAGCGTCAGGAAGTCACTGAACTGCAGCAGCACCGCCGGAAACACGATGGCGAGCGAGAGCGGCGTGACGTAGGTCTGCGCCTCCTTGTAGGAGCGGGCGTAGATGCTCAGGGCGATCAGGATGGCGCTGATCAGCAGCGCTGCACTGACCACCGTGCCCAGCAGCGCGAGCCCTCCCCCCAGCGTCAGTGTGAGCTGCCCGCCGAAAGCCTGGGTCAGTTCGGCGTTCGCCCCGTTCCCCGCCAGCAGGGTCCGCGACAGCACCCCCGTCAACAGGAAGCCCGCCACGCTGAACAGGGCGGTGGTGAGCGCCGTGATGGTCGTGGCGAGCAGCTTTCCGGCCACGACCTCCGAGCGGCGCACGGGCGAGACCAGCAGGCTCTCGAGCGTGCCGCGCTCCTTTTCGCCCGCCGTGGCGTCGAGGGCCGTGGCCATCGCGCCCGACAGGATGAAGTTCAGCATCAGCAGCGGAATCAGGAAGGCAAGCTGCCCGCTGCGCCGCTCCTGCTCGGGGCTGGCGTCGATGGGGGAGAGGGTCACGGGCGTCAGGGTCTGCGGTCCCAGGCCCAGCCCGCCCAGCCGCTGCACGGCGAGGTCGCGGTTGTAGGCCTCGACGGTCGCCTGCACCTTGGCGAAGGCCCCCGTCTGGGCCCGCAGGTTCCCCAGCTTGGCGTAGACCTCCAGTTCCCCTGCCCCGTCGCCCGCGCGGGTGGGCAGCGGCGCGGGGGCCCGCAGGGCCGCGTCCACCTCGCCCGACTGCACGGCGGCGCGGGGGTCCTCGACCGGGACAAGTTCGACCCCGGCCCGGATCACACTGCCGCCGGGCGCCGTCTCGTCGCGGGTCAGGGCCGTGCGCAGAGGCGCGGGCAGCGTGCCCACCACCCCGACCTTCTGCCGTTCCTGCGCCTGCCCGCCGATAAAGTTGCCCAGCAGCAGGGGCAGCCCCAGGGTAAACAGGGGAATCAGGAGCAGCGGAATCAGAATGGTGCTGGTCAGGGTCCGGCGGTCGCGCAGCGTCGAGAGCAGGTCGCGCGAGGCCACCCGCCAGATCTGGTCAGGACGCACGGGTGGCCTCCCCGTCCATGCCGCGCACCAGCGCGAAAAAGGCCCGTTCCAGAGTGCGTTCGCCCGTCCGGGTCAGAATCTCCGGAATCGCTCCCACCGTCACGAGTTCACCCTGGTGCAAGATCGCCACCCGGTCGCAGACCTCCTCGGCCTCGCTCATGACGTGGGTGGAATACAGGGTGAGCCGCCCCGGTCGCCGCGCCGCCGCCACGAAGTCGAGCAGGGTGCGCCGCGCGAAGATGTCCAGCCCACTCGCCGCCTCGTCGAGAATCAGCACCTGTGGGTCGTGAATCACGGCGCGGGCGATCACCACCTTCTGCTTCATGCCCGTCGAGTACTCGCCCGCGCGGGTGTCCAGCGTCCGCCCCAGCTCCAGCGCGGCGTCCAGCTCCGCGACGCGCGTGTCGGCCTGTGCCCGCGTCATTCCGTAGAAGCCCGCGAAGGACCGCAGCACCTCGCGGCCCGTCAGCCGGGCGGGCAGGCCCATGCCGCCGTTCACCACGCCGATGGCCCGGCGCACCGCTTCCGGCTCGCGCCCCACGTCATGGCCCGCCACGCTCGCGCGGCCCGCTGTCGGCTGCAGCAGCGTCGCCAGAATGCGCAGCAGGGTGGTCTTGCCTGCCCCATTGGGGCCAAGCAGCCCGAAGACCTCGCCCTCCCCCGCCGTGAGGCTCACGTCCCGCAGTGCCGTGTACCGTCCGTACGTCTTGCTCAGGTTCTGGATATCCAGCATCGTTCCTCCCACCTGACCCTACGCCACGGGGGGCAAAAACGTTGCCGGGCTCACGTTGTGCGGGGGTCCAGAGGCCCCGTCAAGAAATGCTGGAGGCGCGGCGTGACCCCTCTCACGGTGCCCTGATGGGGGCAGGGTACGCTGAAGTCCATCAGTGAGGAGGCAGGCCGCCACCCGGCCCGCTCGCCGTCCGTTGCTCCTTCCAGCCCAACGCCCCATCAGCCCAGCTCATGCAGGTGAAAGCCTGATCTGTCACACTAGGAAAGTTGCGCCCTGCGCACTTGTACCGAGTCCACTTTCCCGACTCATCGCCGGAGGGGCCTGACCGCCTGCTCTGGTGTTCCGGAGGATAGCGCATGTTTAACCCCCCCACCCTCGAAGACCTGCAAGAAACCCGGCGTGCCAACGAGAAGCTCGTCCTGAAGGCGCTGGAAAGCAAGCCGGAATGGGTCGAGACCGAACTCGCCAAGACCACCAGCCTCGCGCTGTCGCACCTGCGGGCGGCCCTGGCCAGCCTGCTTGATCAGGGCCGGGTGCGCCGCCTGCCGGGCACCGGGACCCGCGCGGTGTACGGCCTCGCCGACCCTGGTCTCGCGGACGTGCCTGCCACGCCGCTTACCGAGGATGCCAAGCGCGTGCGGGATTACCTCGAGGGCCGGGCCGACAGCGCCCTGTACATGAGCGACCAGCTCCGCATGACCCGAGACGACGTGATGGCGGCGCTCTCGCTGCTCAACGCGCACGGCATGGTCACCTGCACCTTCGTGGGCAGCCTGGTGATCTTCCGGCTCAAGGAAGCGCAGGCGCTCGGGCAGGAGCAGGCCCCCGCCGCCCCCGTGACCGGCAAGAAGAAGCAGGTCGCCTGATCTTCCCAGCGTCCTGACCTCCGGGCCTCCCACCGTGGAGGCCTTTTGTGTTGGGGGAGGAATGACCGGCGGGGGACGGGTCCTCTGTTATGCTGGGCTTCATGAAGCTCGTGCTCGCCGTGATTCAGGATGCCGACGCCGCCGCGCTGATCCGGGTGCTGTCGGAACACGCCTTCGAGGTCACCAAGCTTGCCAGCACCGGCGGCTTTCTGCGCGAGGGCAACACCACCCTGATGATCGGGGTGCCCGACACCCGCATGGACGAACTCAAGCGCCACGTCGGGCAGACCTGCCGCACCCGCACCCGCCTCGTCACCCCCGGCGTCCCGATGGGCGAGGGCGGCGAGGGCATGGCGTCGGACCCGGTGGAGGTCGCCGTGGGCGGCGCGGTGATGTTCGTGCTGGGCGTGCAGGAGTTTGTCAAGGTGTGACGGCCGGGCGCCGAGCTTGAAGAGTTGAGCGGGCGAGCTTCAGGGGTGTTGCTGCCCTCAAGCTCGCCCGCTCGCCCTTCCCCTGATGCCGGGTTCCGTCTGTTTCGTTGACACACCGGGAGAGCACCGGTTTGCCCACTCCACGCCCGAAGCCCGTTTCGCCCCCACTCGCCCTGCTCGGATGGAATCCCTGCGTCAACGATTCAATCGGAGTCCGTCCTACTTGGTGTCGTACCAGTTCGGCCCTGCGCCGACCTCGACCGCCAGCGGCACGCTGAGCTGCGCGGCGCCCTCCATCACCTCGCGGGTGAGCTGCGCCACCTCCCCCGCGCGGTTCCCCGGCGCCTCGATCAGCAGTTCGTCGTGGACCTGCAGCAGCAGCCGGGCCCCCAGGGTCTCCAGCCTGCGGTCGAGCTGCACCATCGCCAGCTTGATGATGTCGGCGGCAGTGCCCTGGATGGGCATGTTGTAGGCCAGCCGCTCGCCTGCCTCGCGCAGGGTGCGGTTTTGCGCCTTGAGCTCCGGCACGTAGCGGCGGCGGCCATACAGCGTCTCGACGTAGCCGTGTTCGCGCCCGAATTCCAGCGTGCGGTCGATGTAGCGCCGGATGCCGGGGTAGGTGCTGAAGTAGACCTCGATAAAGGTGGCGGCCTCGGCGTAGGGGATTGCCAGATCATTGCTGAGGCGGTGGGCGCTCATGCCGTACAGCACGCCGAAATTGACCGTCTTGGCGGCGCGGCGCTGGTTGGGCGTGACCGTCGCCTCGTCGAGCCCCAGCACCTGCGCGGCGGTGCGGCGGTGGATGTCCGCACCCTCCTGAAAGGCCTGCTGCATCAGGCGGTCTTCCGCGATGTGCGCGAGCAGCCGCAGTTCGATCTGCGAGTAGTCCGCGCTGATCAGGCAAAAGCCGTCGTCCGCGACGAAGCCCTTGCGAATCTCGCGGCCCAGTTCCGAGCGGATGGGGATGTTCTGGAGGTTGGGGTTGAGGCTGCTCAGGCGCCCGGTCGCCACCGCCGTCTGCGCGAAGGTGGTGTGCAGCCGCCCGGTCTGCGGGTTGACCAGGTTGGGGAGCGGATCGAGGTAGGTGCCGCGCAGCTTTTCCAGCTCGCGGTATTCCAGCAGCGCGGGGATGATGGGATGCTCGTCGCGCAGCGGTTCGAGGGCGGAAACGGCCGTGCTCCGCTTGCCCGTCAGCTTGGTCTTCTTGCCGCTGGCGAGGCCGAGTTCGTCGTACAGCACGGTTTCGAGCTGGTCACGGCTGCGGATGGGGAACTCGCGGCCCGCGTGCCCGTGAATCTCGGCCTCCAGGGTGGCGAGGCGCTCGGCCGTGGCGATGGACAGCCCGCGCAGGTAGGCGCTGTCGAGCCGCACCCCGCGCACCTCCATCCGGGCGAGGACCGCCGAGAGGGGAAGTTCCATCTCCGCGTACAGCTTGCGGCGGGGTTCGTCGAGCTGGGGCGGGAGGTCGGCCATCAGGCGGTGGGTGATCGCCGCGCGGGTGGCGGCGTCGCCCGGCCAGGACTGGCGCAGGTAACGCTCGGTGACGGTCGGCATGTTGGTGTTGGCGGGGTCGAGCAGGTAGGCGACGAGCAGGGGATCGTCGCCTGGCTCCACCACGGTCCCGCGCACGCTGAGGTGCGCCGCGAGCGCCTTGGCCCCCGCCGCCCGCACCGTCCGCTGCCCGATGAACTCGGTCTCGGAGACGGTGGGCGGGTACAGGGCGGCCAGCCGCTGCGAGGCTTTTTCCACCGCGCGGGCGGCTTTCTCGGCGGCCTTCTGCTCGGCCTTGGTGCGGGGTGCCTCGGGGAGCAGCGCGGGGTCGGCGGGTGCCTCCGCTGCGGGCAGGGCGCCGGGTGGGGGCGTGCGTTCCTCGGTGGGGGCGACGCGGGCGACCTCGCCGTCGAAGGTGGCCGCCGCGATCAGGTCGGCGGTCAGGTCGTCCTCGCGCGAGAGCACGTAGCCCCAGGTCACGTCCGGCCCCGGCGTGCGCCACGGTTCGGTGGGGGGCGGGGTAAAGGCGTCCGGTGCGGGGATGGACGCGGTGGCGGCGGCGGCCAGCGAGTCGGCCTCCTTTTGCCCCAGCGCCAGCACCTCGCGCTTGAGGGACACCAGCTCCAGCTCGTCGAGCAGGGCCATCAACTGTTCGGGGTCGCCAGGGCCGCGCGGCACGCCGAGTTCGACCGTCAGCGGCAGGTCGGTCACCATCCGCGAGAGGTCGCGGCTGAACAGCACGTCCTGTTCGGATGCCAGCAGCTTCTCGCGGGTGCCCCTGGGTTCCAGCGTGCCTGCGCGGGCGGCCTCCAGCGCGGCGTCGAGGGTGCCGTACTCCTGGAGGATCCTGGCGGCAGTCTTGGGGCCGATCCCCCTGGCGCCGGGGATGTTGTCGCTGGCGTCCCCGGTCAGCGCCCGGTAGTCCACCCACTGCCGCACCGTGACCCCGTACTTGTCCAGCACCTCCTGCGGGCCGATCAGCGAGAAGTCGTTGGCGATCACGCGCACGTGGTCGTCGAGCAACTGGTAGGCGTCGCGGTCGGAGGTCACAATCCGGACCTGCAGACCCCGGCCCTCGGCCATGCGGGTCACCGAGCCGATCACGTCGTCGGCCTCGTAGCCCAGTTCTTCCAGCCGGGGCCACCCCAGCGCGTCGACCAGGGCGCGCAGGCGGCGAATCTGTCCGGGCAGGTCCGAGGGCGTCTGGGCGCGGCCCGACTTGTAAGCGCCGTACTGCTCGTGCCGGAAGCTGCCGCCGGGCGGGTCGAACATCACGATGATCTGGTTGCTGGATTGCCGCGCCAGCCGCAGCGTCTGGCGCAAGAAGCCCAGAATGGCGTGGGTCGCTTCTCCCTTGCTGTTGCTCAGCGGCGGCAGCGCGAAGTAGGAGCGGAACGCCAGCGCGTGGCCGTCGATGAGCACGAGCGTGTCGGGGGAGGCGGGAGTCATGCGGGCATTCTACGGAGGGCCGGGGAAGGGGGAAGGCGGCCCAGCCCGCCGTGGGGGTAGGGTGACCGGGTGGAGCCTGCCGCCTTTCCACCCCCGGACCTCGAACTGCTGGAAGACCTGCCCTTCAGCACCCACGGGTTGCGGCTGGACCTGCTGCGGCTCCGGGGGCAGGCTCCTCTTAAAACGGTTGATGTGAATTGCGACTTCGCCGTCGCCCTGCCCTGCCTGTCCCCCCTTGCCTCAGTGACCGTGGTCCAGAGGCCCGTCCACCAGCCCCGGCGTGATCAGGTGCTTGGCAATGGAGCGGGCGGGTGCCGGGCCACACCTGTCTGAGCCGGACCTGATCCCGCCACTACCGTCGGGCCAGGCCCCGGAATGCCGACCAGGGCCTCCGGGCGGCAGAGGGGTCAGCCCCGCTGGCCCTGCCGCTCCACCACGCCCGCCAGGGTCCGGGCGACCTCGTGGATCTCGGCCTCGTCGGGGCCCTCGACCATCACCCGGATCAGGTTCTCGGTACCGCTGGGGCGCAGGTTGACGCGGCCCCGGCCGTTCAGGCGGGCCTCGGCCTCGGCGACGGCGGCCTGCACCGCCCCGTCGCGGGCGATGGCCTTCTTGTCGGCCACGCGCACGTTGACCAGCGTCTGCGGAAACATCACGAGGTCGTCGTGCAACTCGTCGAGGGTGGTGCCCAGCGCCCGCATATGCCCCAGCGTCAGCAGCGCGGTCAGCACCCCGTCCCCGGTGGGCGACACGTCGAGGAACAGCATGTGCCCACTCTGCTCGCCGCCCAGGGTCAGGCCCTGCTCGTGCAGCCGCGCGTGGACATAGCGGTCGCCCACGGCGGTGCGCTCCAGCCGCGCTCCGGCCTCCTTGAGCCTCACCTCCAGGCCCATGTTCGCCATCAGGGTGGTCACCACCGCCCCCTCGCCCCGTGCCCGGGCCCCCAGCAGCAGCATGTGGTCGCCGTGGATCACGTTGCCGCGCGAGTCCACCAGCAGGGCGCGGTCGGCGTCCCCGTCAAAGGCCACGCCGAGGTCGTAGTCTCCCCCCCGCACGAGGCGCTGGAGGTGCTCCAGATGGGTCGAGCCGCAGTCCCGGTTGATGTTGCGGCCATCGGGGGTGGTGTAGACGGCGAACACGTCGGCGCCCGCCGCCTGGAAGACCTTCGGCCCCACCCGGTAGGCGGCCCCGTTCGCGCAGTCCATCGCCACCCGCAGCCCGGTGAGGTCGGGCGCGTGCTCCCGCAGAAAGCCGGTGTACAGGCGCTCGGCCTCCGCGTAGTTGGTCACCGAGCCGAGGTCGATGCCCGTCACGGGCGGCAGCGCGGGCACCTCGTCGATGGCCGCCTCGATCTCCAGTTCGGTCGCGTCGCTGAGCTTCTGGCCGCCCGGCCCGAAGAACTTGATCCCGTTGTCCTGATACGGATTGTGCGAGGCGCTGATGACCACGCCCGCGTCCGCGCCGAGGTACCGGGTCAGGTAGCTCACGCCGGGGGTGGGCAGGACGCCCACGTGAATGACCGTGACGCCCCGGCTGGTCAGGCCCGCCGCGAGCGCCGCTTCCAGCATGTCGCCGCTCTGGCGGGTGTCCTTGCCGATCACCACGCTGGCGCGGGGGTTGCGCCGCTTGAAGACCTCGCCCGCCGCCGCGCCCAGGGTCATCACCCAGGCCGGGGTCAGCGGATATTCGCCCGCCACCGCCCGCACGCCGTCGGTGCCGAAGTACTTGCGTTCGCTCATGATGGGTCATGATACGCGGGCCGCCGCCCACCGCCATGAAGAATCTCGCCGGACAGGGCCGCCTTGTCCCTCTGGCTGTCCTGCCGGAAACCCCAGGCGCCCCCGCCGCGTACCCTGGGGCATGAGCGGATTTTCAGGCGGCTCCTTCTCGTTCGGTCACAGCCACAGCCACGGCCGCAAGCGGCGCGGCTTCGGGATGCTGGGACACAGCCACAGCAGCGGGCACCGGGGGGGCGGCTTCCTGGGCGGCGTGATGGGCGGCAGCAGCGGCCACCGGGGGCGGTACGCGCGGGGCGGGCACTACCGCCAGACGCGGCGCCCGCGTGGACTGGGGTGCCTGGGCGTGTTTCTGGTGGGCGCGGCCCTGACCGGGGGCACGCTGGCCGGGGTGCTGTCGCTGCTGGCGTGAGGCTGGCGGCCCTCGTAGGCGACCTGCGGCGGCTCTCCGGCCCTGGCCCGGCCCGCTCGGCGCGGGTGTGGCCGGAGGAGTTGCGGGCCGCCTTTCCGGGTTCCCGGCGGCGGCGGGAAACGTGGGTGGGGGAGGGGGCGGCCTTCGCGCGGTACGCGGGCGGGGGCAGTCCCCTCTTCCTGAAGTACCTCCCGGCAGGCTGGCGCGACGAACGGGCCTACGCGCGGCTGAGGCGCGAGGCCGCCTATCTGCGCGACCTCGCGCCGCTCTCGCCCGTGCCGCACGCCCGGTTGCTCCACGCGGCGAGCGACCCGGCGCGGCTGGGAGCGCACCTCGTGACCGAGGACCTGACCGACGCGACCACAGGCTGGGGCGCCTTTGCCACCGACGCCGGGCGGGAAGACGCGCTGGAGGCCATCGTGCGGCTGCTGGCCTGGCACCACGCCTTCTGGCTGGAGCGCCCCGAGTTGCGCGGTGGGTGGAGCTGGGACCCGGCGCGGGCGCTGCGGAGGGCGGCGCGGGTGGAGACGGCCCCGGACTGGACGGACGCGGAGGGGGCAGCGGTCCGGGAAGCCGCCGGGGCCCTCCCCGCCCTGCTGGCGGCCACGTGCGGGGTCACGGTCGCGCACGGCGACCTCCACGCCGGGCAGGTGCTGTGGTCGCGGGCGGACGGCTCGCCCATCCTGATCGACTACGGGCAGACACACGCGGCGCCGCTGGGGGAGGACCTCGCGCACCTGCTGTACGTGCGGCTCTCGGGTCCAGACCGCGCCCGCCTCGGTCCCCGGCTGCGTGGGGCCTACCTGGAGGAACTCGGCGCCCACGGCGTTTGCCGCACGGGTGCCGGGTGGGAGGTCGAGGAGCGGGCGGGCCTCGCCCTGAACGTGTTGGCGACGGCGGCGCAGGCCGGGCGCGAGGGCGGCAGC
>NZ_JASNGB010000062.1 GCF_030271215.1 Deinococcus rhizophilus
TGGCCCTGCGGGTGGCGGAGTCCTTCACGTCCATGGACGTGAAGGACGTCTTGCACGAGGTCATCGCCCAGCGCGGTGCTCCTGGATTTATCCGCAGTGACAACGGCCCGGAGTTCATTGCCCGTGACCTGGGGATCTGGCTGGCCCTTCAGGACATCGGCACTCGGTTCATCCAGCCGGGAAAACCCTGGCAGAACGGGTTCGCCGAGAGCTTTCACTCTCGGTTGCGGGAGGAGTGTCTGAACCAGGAGGTGTTCTACTCGGCCCAGCACGCCCAGGTGATCCTCAATGGCTACCGGCAGTTTTTCAACGTCAGGAGGCCGCATTCGTCGCTGGGCTACCGGACTCCCGACGAGTTTGCTGGACAGGCCAGGGGGCGGCCTGACGCCCCCCTTTGCGGACAGGACACCGCAAATGAGGTCGTCCGACCTTCCCCTGGTCAAGCAGNGGGCTACCGGACTCCCGACGAGTTTGCTGGACAGGCCAGGGGGCGGCCTGACGCCCCCCTTTGCGGACAGGACACCGCAAATGAGGTCGTCCGACCTTCCCCTGGTCAAGCAGAAAGAGCCCATGGTGTACCCTTCTCCTGAGCCGAGTCTCTACTCGCAACCGTCCAAACTATGGGGCCAGCCCAGTCCCAGTCTTCGTCCGCGCGTGTCCTAGGACTTCGGATACCCGGCAGACGGAGAGTAAATGGACCCGCCCGTGGAAGGCTGTGTCCGTGCCCGGTCCTGCAAAGGGGAGGGTAGCGAAGGTGACCGACAGGCGCACCCGTGGGTATCATCCCCTTTGCGCCCTCCCGGCTCCATGCCACACCCTCTGCCAGCTACTGCAGTGGCTGGCCGTTGAGGTAGGCGCCGTCGGCACTCATGCGTAGGTCGGCCTGATAAAGCTCGCCGCGACGCACGAACAGGCCCAGGGCCTCTCCCTCGTCAACGACTTCGTTTACCTCCTGTTCGTCCAAGGTCAGACTCAGTAGTTCACGCAGCCCAGCCTCCTGGGTCTGCGCCTGAGCCTGGACCTGGAGGGCCGACAGCAGCTGCGTGGGATCGAGCATCATCAACTCCCAGTTCGTGTCCGGACTGGACTGCAGAACGGCCCGGCCGGTAATCACCACCTCCTGCTCTCCTTCGCCGACGGACAGCCTGTCGAGTTGGAGCTGCGGGTTAGCCCGCAGGAGACTCGTCATCAGCGTATTCAGTTCCGCCTCGGGCACCCGGTCCAGGTCAGAACCCAGAGCACTCAACCGGGCGAGTGCGGGTCGGTCGAGGTTCTTGATCGAGAGTTCCAGCCGCAGACCCTCGAGCGTCTGGTTATCCATGCGCAGCTGCCCCACCAGGTACTGCACCGCGCTGTGAACGTACCGGTCATCCCCAGTGACCTGCCATTTGCTTTGCAGGTTGGACAGGGCAAATGGCGTGCCGTCGCTGCGACCTTCGAGTCGTTCCAGGGTCAGCTCAGACTTGCCGTCGCCCAGACCGTCTGGAGTCTGGGTGCCCTGGAAGTCCCAGGACAGTCGGCCGACTTGCATCTGCATCCCCCCGATGTTGTCCTGCAGGACGGCGCCGGGCCAGTGCCCGGTGCCCGTGACCTGGTCGCCCCGGGTGCGGACCGTGCCTGAGAGAGCCTGCCACTTCATCTGATCCCCGGCTTCACTGAACTGCCCGGACGGCACCTGGTAGGTGGTGACGCTGTTGCCCCCGAACTGCACCTGGGTCTGCGCTGTGATTTTCTTACCTGAAAAGGCTTTATCGAGCTGGGCCTGGACCTCAGCTGGGAAGAGCACCTCGGTGACGACCCGGGCCGCACCAAAGCTCTTGCCCTGTGGGAAGGGGCCGTTGTGGAGGCGGCTGTGCAGGGTGATGTCGAGACGGTCAGGACTGTTCGGGAACAGGGTGATGACCGTGTCCTGGGTACCGCCCATCAAGGTCTTTTCGAAGGGGCCGACCTTCATACTGGCGACGCCGCTCCGGGTCAGGGTTTCCTGAACCTGGGCCAGTTGCTGCTGAACGTCACGCTGGGTCTGCTGTCCAGCGTAGGCTGCAGCCCCCACGCCGCCGACGAGCAATAGGGCAGTCAGGGCAAGTTTGTTCATAGGTCCCTCCTGGGAAAATGGGCCCTGGTGGAAGGGAGGGCCGTCGTGCCCTGGCAGGTGCCTTTGCCTCACGGGTGAGGAACGAACAGCCGAATACATCGAGAAAGTGATCGATAGCCAGAACCTTGGACGACGAGGAGGTCATAGGGAAATCTCATGTCCAGCGGCAGGCTTTCCGATGGTCACCTCTGGAAGTTGGCGACTTCTCCGCCGCAAGGTTTTCATATCCCCCATGTTTTGCAAGCAGATCTGCGTTGCACAGCGGGGATAGGAGCGGCGAGATGTGTCCTGGCGATGGCCGAACAGGTGTTCGGTCGAACATCTGTTCGGCCACCTGGGTACGCGGCATTCCACGTCCGTCGGTTGATAGGGCAAAGAGATGAATGCGTAGTGACTCACGTCGGCAGACGGCAGCTACGCAAATTGTGGTATTGAATAAAGTAAACACTGCTATACTTTTCACATGAAAATCACACGGAAGCCGTGGTGGCTCCTGACCGCAGGTGTGCTGGCCCTGGGTTCCTCTTCTCTTGCCCAGTCGGCAACCCTGGGGGTTGCCTACCTCAACAGCAATACCCCCAACCCTGAGGCGGGTTGGATCAGCCGCGGACTGGCAGACATGCTCACCACTGACCTCTCGAAGATCAGCAAGCTTACTGTGGTACAGCGCGAGCAACTGGACAAGGTCCTCAAGGAGCAGGCCCTGGGGGCCAGCGGAGCCGTGGATCCGGGTAAAGCGGCGCAGCTGGGTAAGCTCCTGGGTGTCCAGACCCTGCTGACCGGTTCGTACGCTGCCATCGGGCGCAACGTCCGCGTGGACCTGCAATTGATCAACACGTCGACAGGAAGAGTTGAAGGTGGAGTGACGGCCGAGGGGTCTATCGACTCAATCTTCAGTTTGGAAAAGCAATTGGTGCTCGCCGTGATCAACAAGCTGGGCATCATGCCAAGTCCGGCGGAGATGCAGGCCATCTTACAGCCTGAAACCCTGAACAACCAGGCCATAGTTCTGAATTATCAGGCACTCGCACAGTTGCAGACTAATCCGAAGGCCGCCACGACCACACTGCAAAAAGCCGTCGCGCTTGACCCCAACTACGCCAGTGCCCAGCAAAACCTCCGCACAGCCTTAAGTCTGTCAGGCAATTCCATTGCCAATACGGCGATGCTTGACATAGATTTAAAGAGCAAGGAAATCCAGGCCGTCCGTCAGGCAGCTGAAGTAATCAAGAAAGGCGTGCGCATTTTCGACGTCAAATTGGATGAGCCAACCACTGAGGCAAGTAGCCCGGAAATGGTAAGCATCGACTACTCCTTTAAAGTGCAGCTGGAAACAGGAACATTGGCTGCGGTAGCTAAACTCCTGGAGCCTTTTTCACGGGAGGGCAAGGGTCGTTCGCCCTTGGTGCTGGAATCGCCTGGTCTCGGCAGAGGTGACCAGAAGAACATCACCCTCTCCGACGACTCTATTGCATTCTTAGTAGAATACTTGAAGGGCATTGTTCTAAGGCATGCCTTTTATGGTACGGGTAAGCATCCCATATACATAAGTCAGTTTTATAGTGGCTTAGGAGACATAACCGTAGCGTCTGTTGCTGGTATTCGTGGATATAATAAAATATTGAAGGAGGAGGCAATAGAGATTGAGCCTGACCCCCTATCGATGCCCATATCTCTACTAAAAAACATTATCACGTCATCTCCACTTCTCGTTTATAACGATCAACAAAGGTCGGGTGAAGAAACCAATTTCCTTTACATAGATGCCAGAAATGCGCGTGAACTTGGTGTGCCTCAGGGATACCTACGCGACTCAGGCATTGATGGAAAGGAATGTACAGCATCCCTGAAAGATGGTAATTACAACCTACAGTACGGTACGTTCGATGCATACATTCCATCAGCCAATTTAATCGTTAAGCTTTCGGGGGCTTGTTTAATCTATACCAAAATTAATGATAGTGACTTCAATCCGAGTCGGTTAAGTGAATTACTTTACAGCGGCGAAGACTTCAATGTCACTGTTTATCAGCTGGACCAGAAAAGTGCTATTTCTCGTCCCAGAAGAGATATAGCACGCTCTGATGATGTTACCTTTGATTATAGCAGGTATGGCATAAAGTTTAATTTGACCATGCCAGTAATGAATGAGTACGCGCCTAGATATTTCGACATTAAATTAGGAAGCGACGGTGGAAATAATGCTCCGAAGTTTGAAGGTTTCAGCGTAAAGCCCTTTTTCTGATGGTCGTCCTCCATATCCAGGCCGCCGAGCAGCAAGTCACCACTCAGGGACAGGCGGCCATTCAGACCACCCTGCAGGCGGCCCGTACCGCCGCGATCGCAGAAGCCCAGCGGGCCGCCACCGATCTCGTCCTGGGAGCCATCGTCACAGCAGAAACCCAGGTGGCGAACTATGAACTTGTCCGCGACACTATCGTTCGGCGAAGTGGGGGCCTAGCCCGGCTCGTCAGCGTACAAGCCGAGAGTCAGAAGGACGGCATCTACACGGTTCGGGCCACCTTCGCCGTCTCGAAAGAGCCGCTCGCGCAACAGATCCGGGCCCTGCTCGACCGCACAGGCGATCCCCGCGTGCTGGTGCTGTTGCCCGAGACTTTGGCTGGGCAGCCCAACAACAGTTCCACTGCCGAAGCCCTGCTCTCTACCGCCCTGCAGGAGCGGGGCTTCCGGGTATTGGACCCTTCCCAGACCGAGCGGCTCACCCTACGGGAGCAGGCCCTCGCCGACCCGAAGGTGGCCCGTGATGTGGCTTCCCGCTTCGGTGCGGACCTGATCGTCACAGGCACAGCGGTTGCCGAGCCTAATGCTGTCGTTCCAGAAGCCCTGAAAAGCGCAGGGCTGCTGTCGTACACCGCGAAGCTGAACGTCAAGGTGGTCGACGCGATCACCGGACAGCAGTTGTTCAATCAAGTGCTCACGGGGGCGGGGACGGGGGCCAGCCCACACGCGGCCGGACAGATGGCGCTGCAACGCGCGGTAGGGCAGGTGGAGACGCCCGTTGCGTCCCGGATCATCGACTGGCTAGCCGGCACGGGCCCGGCAGCGAGGCGCACCTTCACCGTCCGCGTCTCCGGCTTTCCCAGCTACCGGGCTTACAGCGCCTGGCTGCAAGGCGCGCGGACCGCGCCCCAGTTCAGCACCGTATCCTCGCGGACCTTCGACGCGGCCGGCACGGAAGTGCAGATTGAATTCGGCGGAAGCGCCGACGCCCTCGCCGATCTGCTCGAAGGCATGCAATTGACCGTCACCGGCGTGACGGGTACAGAGATCCGGGCCACCTACCGCCCTTGAGGTTCCCATGAAGAACGTACTTTCCCTGATGCTTGCCCTCGGCCTGTCCTTCGCGGCCGCCGACATCCAACCCGTCCCCACAACACTCCCCCTCCCGGCGGCGCGAGCCCCTCTGGGTCAGACGGCCAGCATCGACTGGAACACCCAGACCGTGACGGTGGAGGGCGCGGCCACCACCCGGCCCGGGCTGTCCCAGGCGCAGGCATACCTACAGGGCAAGGCGGCAGCCACCGCGGATGCCCAGCGTCTCCTGGCGGTCGCGCTGGCTGGTGTCCGCGTGGACGCCCAGACCACCGTCAAGGATTTCGAGCTGCAGAACGACGACATCTCCACCCGAGTCAGCGCGGTCGTCCGTGGGCAGATCGTCGGGGAGCCGCGCATCGAGCGCATGCCGGATGGGTCGTCCATCGTCTTCGTGAAGATGGGTGCCCCCCTGGGCAGCGCGACGAACCTGTTGAAGGTACTGACTCCACGTCCGCCTGCCCCGCGGATCACAGTGAACGTCACGAACATCAATGTCGTGACCGTCGTGCGTCCTGCACCCACTGCCCGCTTTGGCGGCCTCATCATTGATGCCCGGCGTACGGGCTTCTCCCCCTGCCTGCTGCCGCGCATCTACAGCATGGACGGCAGTCTGCTGTGGACCTACAACGCGTTGGATGCCCGTGGCAAGGGAGTCAGCGGTTACGCCCGCAGCGTGCCGCAGGCGCAACGGATGACCGAGCGCGGGGGACACGCGGCCCTCGTCGTGCAGGGGTTGGCCGCAGACCGCTGCAACGTAATCGTGAGCCGGCAGGAAGCCGACATGATCCGTGCCTACGACCGCGTGACAGGGTTCCTCTCGGACTTCAACGTCACCCTGGTGTTTTGAATCCCACCGTACTCGAGCGATTGAGGCCGCACCATAGAAAAGGGGCGTGCATGAGCCAACTTTTAGTCAGCTCCTTCCGCTGGCAAGGGGTCGAAGTGTAACAGGTCCGCGACGGTGTACTGCTGTCCGGTCAACATGCGCAGGCCCATCAGCACGCGTGCCAGCACGAACTTGGAGATGGCATCGGTGCGGTTGTGGTAGACGACTAAGCCGCCCAATTCCCCTGGGCAAGGGCGACTCAGCTCATGTCTGCCCCCACCGTGACTGTGTATTTCGCTTACCGGGGCCCGAGAAGCTGGCGGATGTCGCACGCCCCGTTCCCCCTCTACGCTTCCCCGTGGCAGTCAGGAGCCTGCCACGACAGGAGAAGCACGTATGGCCACCTCACAAGTCATCAAGGACCGCGCCCGCCTCTTTCCTCACCCGAACGCGGAGCGTCTGGAGCTGTGCAAGGTCGGTTCCTTCCAGCTCGTCGTCCGCAAGGGGGAGTACCAGGACGGCGACCCCATTGTGGTCGCGCCCGAGCGGGCCCTGCTCCCGCCCCACCTGGCGGCCCGCTACGTCAACGCGGACACGGGCGTGTCGTACCTGCATGGCCCGGAGAAGAACCGGGGCGGGGCCGTGCGGCTGCGTGGTGAGCTGTCCCAGGGTGTGATCCTGCCCCTGGACGGGCTGGAGGACGCGCCCTTCGGCGAGGACCTCTCCGGGAGGCTGGGCATCACCTTCTGGGAACCGCCCATCCCCGTCAGTCTGGCCGGAGAGGTCGCCTCCCTGCCCGTCTCCCCGCACTACGGACACCACGACGTGGAGTAATTCGGCATCTACGCGGGTGAGTTCCAGTCGGGCGAACCGGTGATCGTCACCGAGAAGCTGCATGGCACGCAGGGCGTGTACTTCCGCGCGGCGGACGGCGCGTGGCGGGTGACCAGCAAGGGCCTCTCGCGTAACCGCCTGAGTCTCAAGCCCAGCGACACCAACGTGTACTGGCGGGCGGCACGCCGGACTGGGCTGTTCGAGGCGGCGGACGCGGCCTTTCCCACCGGGGAGGTGCAGGTGTTCGGAGAGGTGCTGCCGGTGCAGAAGGGCTTCTCCTACGGCCAGGTGCATCCCACGGTGTTCGTCATCCGCATCGTCCACGAGGGGCGTCCGCTGCCCCGGGCGCAGTGGCCGGCCTGGTTCGTGGAGCGCGGCGTGCCCGTGTTGTACGAAGGCCCCTTCGACGAGGCGACACTGCGGGCGCTGCGCGGCGGCATGGAAACGGTCTCCGGACAGGGGCTGCACATCCGGGAGGGCGTGGTGGTCACGCCGCAAGTTCCGCGTCTGACCGCGGACGGACGGGACCTCGGTCTGAAGCTGATCTCGGACGCCTACGCGAAGAAGGAGACCGGGGAGGAGTTCTCGTGACCCTGCTCAACGTCGTGGACGTGGAGGCCACCTGCTGGGCGGGTGAGCCTCCACCCGGGCAGCGGAACGAAATCATCGAGATCGGCATCTGTGTGCTGGACCTCGAGTCGCTCGAGCGGCTGGAGAAACGGAGCGTGCTTGTTCGGCCCGAGCACTCGGAGGTCAGCGCCTTCTGCACCCAACTGACCGGCCTGACGTCGGAGGAGGTCGCGACCGGTCTGTCTTTCCGTGAAGCCTGCGACGTGCTGCGGCGTGAGTTCCACTCGGATTCGCGGCCCTGGGCGAGCTGGGGCGACTACGACCGCCGGCAGTTCGAGCGGCAGTGCGTCGGGGACGTCCGGTACCCCTTCAGCTCCAGGCACACGAATGCCAAGCAGGTGTATGCCAGCGGGTACGGCCTCAACCGGCCGGGAATGGCCAGAGCCCTGCGGCACACCGGTCTTCCGCTGGACGGCACCCATCACCGCGGGGCCGACGACGCCTGGAACATCGCCGCCTTGATCGCCCGGATGGTCCGGGACGGGCTCTGGCATTAGAACAGGGGCGAGGTGATCCACTTTGAGGCCGCTCTACTCGGCCGCCCGGACGACCTGACCATTCCCCCTGGGCTTCCGGATCCGCGCGCGGTGAGACGCTGGCCGAGTCCTCATGGCCGTGTGACATCCCACGGGGATGGCTGTAAGAAGACGAGTTGGAGAAGGTACCGTCCACCCCATGGTTCTGAAGGGCCGTGTCGTCAGTTTCCGGGGGCTGGCCAGCTACAAAGATCCCGTCACCGGGAAACAGCGCCGCCGGTCGGTGAGCCGCAAAACCCGTGAGGAGGCGGAACGGGCCCTCGCGGCCCTACTGCGCACCCTCCCGAAGGCGAAGCCGGTAAAGCGCCGCACGGCCACCCCACCCGCCCTGCCGCCAGCCAGGGAGCCTGACTCCCTGCACGCCTTCCTGCTGCGCTGGCTGGCCTACAAGGAACGCGACGTGCGGCCCTCCACATACCGTACGTATGTGCAGGCCCTGCTCCCGGTGCTCCCCACCCTCGGAGCGCGTTCCCTCGCCGGGCTTCAGGTGCTCGAGGTCGAGGAGATGATGCAGACCCTGCACCAACAGAACGGTCCCCGTGGAGCTGGGCGGTCGCTGCACATCCTGCGAATGGCGTTGCGGCAGGCGGTGCGTTGGCAGCTCGTGCCCCTCAACGTGGCGGAGAACATCCGCAAACCTAGGGTCACCCGGCAGGAGACGCTGGTGTGGACCCCGGCACAGGCGGCGAAGTTCCTGAAGGTGGCGCAGGGACACCGCCTCTACCCCCTCTTCGCGCTGGCCCTGAGCACCGGGATGCGCCGGGGCGAGCTGCTGGCCCTGCACTGGGGAGACGTAGACCTGGAAGGCCGTGAGATCACCGTCCGGCACAATCTGGTCAAGGACGCGGCTGGGCATTACGGCATCGGACAGCCGAAGACCGACGCCGGGCATCGCCGCATCCTGCTGGCTGGGGATACGGTCGACCTGCTAAAGGATCATGCACAGCGGGAACAGCGGGGAAGACGGACGCCTCGCCCCACCGACCTGGTGTTCACGGCAGCATCTGGGAATCACGTGCAGGGCCGTCACCTCGACCGGACCTACCGGGCGCTGATGGAGGAGGCGGGCGTGCCGCGGCTGCGCTTTCATGACCTGCGGCATACAGCAGCGAGCCTGCTGATCCGCCGGGGCGTACCGCCCAAAGTCGTGGCAGACCGTCTGGGTCATGCCGATGCCAGCTTCACCCTGAAGGTCTACACGCACCTGTACGACGACCAACGGGCGGTGGGGGCTCTGTCCCTGACTGACCTCCTGGAGACGGGAAGGGAGGGACATGGCCCCGTCCCACGGCCCACCTCAGCGGCTGACCTGAGCCAGGGTCTGGAAGCTTTGAAGCAACTCCATCGGGCCCTGGGCACCTTCCTCGAGACAGCACCGCAATGGGCGACGACAGTGCTGCGTGATGTGGTCCTCACCCGAAGCAGCCCTAGAAAAACGCTGCGGAGTCCCACTTCCGGGTGAGCCAGCCACCCAGATGCTGGCCAGCCTCACGTCAAGGGACTGCCTATAAGTGTACGGCATTTTGCCGTACACTAGGATCAGGAGGGAACCATGACGAGTGCAGCCAAACTTCAGAGGCTTGAGGCACGCATCGACGCCGAGAAGAAGGAAACGATCGGGGCGGCGGCCGCCGTGCAGGGCCTGTCTATCAGCGACTTCGTGATTCAGGCGGCCTACAACCGCGCGCTGGAGACCCTCCAGGCCCACCGCACCTTGCAACTGTCGGCCGCAGATCAGCACCTGTTTATGGAGACCCTGATGAACCCGCCGGCTCCGAACGACGCCCTGCGTCAGGCTGCTGCCCGCAGCCGGGAGCGCTTCGGTTCGTGACCGCGGCCTTCCGCATCGTCCCCTTCAGCCCGAACTATGACACCAGTGCCTTCGAAAGCCTGGATGAGCACCTGACCGCCTATCTGAAGGAGGGCCGCCTGCAGCGGGACCTGAAGATGGGTCAGGCGGCTGTGTTCCTGATGGTCGACGAGGCAGACCGCGTCCAGGGGTACTACACCCTGGCGTCGGCCAGCGTCGGGCGCCAGGAGGTGTTCAGCGGGACCCAGGCCCGGAAGTTTCCCTACCCGCAGGTGGCGGTGACCCTGTTGGGCCGCGTGGCCATTCATCGAGATCTCCGTGGTCAGGGGATCGGCACGGACCTCATCCTGTATGCCCTGCATCAGGCGGCGCAAGCGTCACAGACGGTGGCATCCTACGCGGTCATTCTGGACGCCAAGAACGAGAAGGTCGCGGCCCTCTATGCCTCCTTGGGGTTTATCCCCTTTCGGGATCAGCCCCTTAAGCTCTTTCTCCCGATGGACACCATTCGGCAACTGCAACTGCCCTAGCGGTCGGTGAAGGATCTGGTCATATGTGCCCAACTGGCCTGGAGGCGATGGCTTTGAGGGCTGCTCATCCCCGGAACTTTGTGGACGAATGCGCGCCCTGAGGTTTGGTGGGGTAGCCATAAGCTCGCGCCACTCGCCGTGCCGAGGGAGCTTGCCACGGTGCGGCTCGTTCAGGGTGCCAGGCGGCGTTGCTGCGCAGCGCGTTGAATCAAGGACACAGCTGGGAGGGCTGAGAGTTGCTCTGCCAGCCCAATGCTTGCGGCTTCTGACCAACGTACTGCCTGCTAGCCCAGCAAGAGCGCTGTTCGCTTCAGTTGGAACACGTCCTCCGGTGTCGCGACCACCATCAGCCCTGGCACCGGATGATCGCTAGGGTTGGCTGACCCCTGGACAGCGTCAGAAGCCCCTGTCAGTTATTCAGGCATAATTGACCTTATGCCAGAACAACTCAGTGGGGGAGAGCTAACCCTATACCGGGGGGACCTCCTCGCCCGGACCCGGGAATGGACCAGCCTGCATGACGAGGAGCTGCGGCGCCGGGCAGTCCAGGCCGCTGGGGAAAAGGACGTCACCTCCCTGGTCAGCCTCACCACTGCCTACCTCACTCATGCCGGAGCGTCGGGTGTCCTGACCAGCCCCCACACGGTCGCGGCCTACGCTCGGGGCGTGCGGCAATTCCTGACCTGGGCCGAGACTCAGGCCGTCAGTCTGCTGCGGCCGGGCCGTCACGACGGTCAAAGCTTCGTCAATGCTCTGCTGGCGGAAGGCCGGGCGCCCGCGGGTGTCTCGCAACGGGTCGCGGCGGCCAGCTGTCTCTACCGGGCGCTGCGCTGGGCCGGGGCCACCGAGGCTACGCCCTTTCAGGATGTCCGTGTGCCGCGCGATCCCACGCCGGGACTGGTCAAGCGCCCCCCCTACACCGACGACGAACTCCACGACGTCTTGCAGGTGGCCGACGTGCAGGCCCGGTTGCTGCTGCTGCTCACCGCCCACGGGGGCTTGCGGATCAGCGAGGCCCTGGCGCTGAGGTGGGAAGAACTGGACGAGGGCGCGCGGCGCCTCCGGGTCACGTCCGGCAAGGGCCGCAAGAGCCGGGTGGTGGCGATGAGCACGTCGCTGGCGCGGGCGGTGCGCGATTACCGGGCCCTGTATGGGCCCGGGGGCACGGAGCAGCTGGACGGCCTGCGCACCACGGGTCTCGACCGGGTGTTCCGGTTTGCGGATGCGGAGACGGCCCGGTATCACCTGGGCAAGGCGTTCCAGGTGGCGGGCGTGAAGTTCCGGGGCTTTCACCCGGGGCGGAAGTATGCGGGGACGCGGCTGCTGGGGCAGGTCAAGGACTTCGGGCGAGTGGCGGCGCACCTGGGGCACGAGAGTGTGGACACCACCCGTAAAGGTTACGCAGCCCTCCCGGTCGATGATCTCAAGGGCGACCTCGCCGGATGGTAGGCCGTGCAGGCAAGCACGGCCCGAACGGCTCGCGACGCTGGAGGTCGTGGGTCAGTTCGGGAACGTTGACCTCTCACACAACCGCTCCAACGGAGGGTTTGTTCTGATTCAACCGAAATATTAACGGATATTTCGCTTCATGGTGAAAAAGACCTCTGGAAAAAGCTGTCTGGGAAGGCATTTTTTCGACTTGCCCACAGAATCGCTAGGAAGGGGCCTCCAGTCGCCGCTGAGGGGTACAGCCTCCCCAGATAGGATCTCGCCTTCATGACCATGCACAGTCAGAATGCAAGTCGCTCCTTCCTTGGCAGGAGTTCCAGGCAGGTCTGGCGGCTTGATGTTGGCAAGCAGCCTTGAGAAGTGGAACATGTGCACGAGAGGCGCGTGTTCCACTTCCCCTCCTCTTAGATAAGATTCAGGGTACAGCCCTATGGTCACGTGCTCAGATGCCAGTGGCTGTGTGCCCTGGCCCCTGACCGCCTGACAGATTTTATGAGGGTGGACGAAAAACGAGCTTCCAGCCGACTTCAAGCGTCCTTTGTGGGGCAGGGGGAGGACGTTTCCGGCCGCTGAGCGGCTCAGGGTCAGACCCGCCGTAGAGGGTCAGGCGGGTGAAGACCGCCCGCCCTCGGCTCAGCGCGTACTGAACAGCCCGGAGACCGATCTTGAGATAGCTCAGTCCTCGCTGCCAGTGGGGATCGACGACACGTCGATCCCCACGCTGCACGACCTCTATTCCTTCAGACACGAGCAGCAAGGTCGCCACCGCCACCACCAGAATCAGCCGTTCCAGGCTGGCCGCATCTCGTAGCCTGGAATCCTCCAGACGAAACAAGCCGCTTTTCTCGTCCAAAAAGCCTTCTTCAATCTGGAAGCGTTCGCCATACTCGGCGAATGTCTCGATGCTCGTCGCCTCGTCACTGACGACCTGCCACTGTTCTGGGCCGTCCGACGGACGGCCCAGGGCGACGTGAATCGGGCCAAAGTGCCTCCCGGTGAGGGTGACGTTGTGAAAGCAACGGGTCTCTCTGGGCGAAAGTCGCACCTCA
Source organism: Deinococcus rhizophilus (assembly GCF_030271215.1). Lineage (GTDB taxonomy): Bacteria > Deinococcota > Deinococci > Deinococcales > Deinococcaceae > Deinococcus > Deinococcus rhizophilus. Next base: position 13,096 of record NZ_JASNGB010000062.1, read on the forward strand.
TTCACCTTGCACAACCGCTGCCCGTCTGGGGCGGCGAGGATCAGGCTGGACTTGATGCGGATGCGATAGTGCCACCCGCAGTGTCGGAGCCAGGCCATCAGTGCCGTGTCGCAAAAGCCCCGGTCCGCCAAGAGGCGGACCTCATGCAGCCCGAGGAAATCAAGCATCCCTTTGGCTTCGGCCAGGACGGGCAGCAATTGGGCTGTGCTGACCTGGGCGCTGGAATGTTCGAGGACGCGCGAGACGAGCGGAACCGCTCGTCCCCGGAAGAGAACAGAGACACGGATCAGGCAGAATTTCTCGAACAGCACACTGGTGTCTAGGGCCAGGATCAGCGTGTGTTCACCCCAGCCGCGCAGGGCACGGGTCACGAGTGGACCGTAAATGCCGCCACAGTCGATGGCTGGATTCTCCAGCCACCGACGAAATCGGCGTTCGGTGCTCTGGGCGAAGGTGGCTCTGGAGTGGATGTGCGGCAACCATGCTGCGAGGGAACTCCGCTGGGAGAGCAACAGACCTGTGACCATCCAGGCGAGCGTCCGGGCGTTGCGAATGTCGTTCCACAGGCTCGTCTGGAGATGATTAAGGACAGCTTGGTAGAGTCGGGGAGCGTCCCCGGTGGCATTTTCGGTTCTCACAGACAGAAAGTGTCCCCCACCGGGGACGCTTTCTCATACTTTGTGTCAGGCGATCAGGCCCTGGCCCTCCAACGGCCTCAAAATACCAGAGTGACGTCGAAGTCCGATAGGAAGCCGGTGGCCCGGTCGTAGTCCCGAATCATGTCGGCTTCTTGGCGACTGACGATGACGTTGCAGCGGTCGGCGGCCAGCGCTTGCACGATGAGCGCCGCGTGGCCGCCACGCTCGGTCATCCGCTGTGCCTGGACCACACTGCGGGCGTAGCCGCTGACCCCCGCGTCACGGGCATCCAGCGCGTTGTAGGTCCACAGCAGACTGCCGTCCATGCTGCAGATGCGCGGCAGCAGGCAGGGAGAAAAGCCCGTGCCTAGGGCGTCGATGATGAGACCTGAGAAGCGGGCCGTGGGCACTGGGCGCACGACATTCACCACGTTGACCTTCGTGACGTTCACCGTGATGCGGGGCGCCGGGGGCCGGGGGGCCAGCACCTGCAGAAGGTTGGTAGCGCTGCCCAGGGGGGCGCTCATCTTCACGAAGACGAGGCTGGAGCCGTCGGGCATACGCTCGATCCGGGGCTCGCCCACGATCTGGCCACGCACGACGGCGCTCACGCGGGTGGTGACTGAGGGTTATAGGACGCACCACGACCAGCAGCGCCCCGAGAGGTGTGCTGATGCCGATGCTGGATTCAATAACGCTTACGGCGCTCGCGCTTTCAGCAGGGGATGCGAGGCTCGCTCGGCCACTTGACTGTCCGCCTTCCCCACCTGTTCTCAGCTCAAGTAGCTTTTAGCGATAGAACCCGATGACATACGTGTTCTCGGGTCGCCAGTCAACCCATTCGCAAGACATGCCGCGGTGGGCTGGACCCGCCCAGCCTCCGCTTTCATCCAGAAGTCCCACACAATGCTCAACAGGGTTCAACCGGTACCTCTGGTCTGTGCGGGGGTTGCCTCCGAAGTTCGTGGTCTCTAATTGGGATGGAGCAACACCCATAAAATCCCTGACCATCAGGTCAATCATCTTCTTCCGCGTTGCCACAGGTACTTTGTGCCAGACTTCACCCGCCATGACCAGTTCGGCTTGCATGAGAGTGCCATCCGGCAGCCTTTCCGTCCAGAGTTCGATCCCCTTGAAGCCGGGAAGGCTGTAAGCATGATGTGTTCCAAGAGGGGGAGCTTTGCCGCTGTAGAGCTGACTCCCCCTCTTATTGATGAGCTGACACCGGTAGGCCTTACAGAAGGGACTGACGGCGACGCTGCCTTTGGTGCCCAGCGGAGCGGCCTGAGCTGGGGCGTGAACCAAGAGAAGCGCGAAGCCCAAAAAAACTATGACGGCAAAGGGGGCTTGAGGAGTAGGCTGGGAG